>JAOPWZ010000070.1 GCA_025965435.1 Aeromicrobium sp. | reverse complement strand
GCCAGGCGATGTTGAGATCGGCGCCGAGGTGCTTGGAGCCCATGACGTCGTACGCGCCGCCGTACGCCTTGCGCGTGATGACCGTGATGAGGGGGACGGTCGCCTCGGCGTACGCGTAGATCAGCTTGGCGCCGCGGCGGATGATGCCGTTCCACTCCTGGTCGGTGCCGGGCAGGAAGCCGGGCACGTCGACGAACGTCAGGACGGGGATGTTGAAGGCGTCGCAGGTGCGCACGAACCGGGCGGCCTTCTCGGACGCGTCGATGTCCAGGCAGCCCGCCAGCTGCATCGGCTGGTTGGCGACGATGCCGACGCTGCGGCCCTCGACGCGTCCGTAGCCGATCACGATGTTCTGGGCGAACAGCGGCATGACCTCGAGGAAGTCGCCGTCGTCCAGCACGGACTCGATGACGGTCTTGATGTCGTACGGCTGGTTGGCGGAGTCGGGGATCAGCGTGTCGAGCGCGTAGTCGACCTCGTTGCGCTCCAGGTCGGCCACCTCCTCGTACGGCGCCGGCTCCTCCATGTTGTTCTGCGGGAGGAAGGAGATGAGCGCCTTGGCGTACTCGATGGCGTCTTCCTCGTCGGCGCCCATGTAGTGGGCGTTGCCGCTCTTGGTGTTGTGCGCGCGGGCGCCGCCGAGGTCTTCCATCGTGACCTCTTCGCCCGTGACGGTCTTGATGATGTCGGGGCCGGTGATGAACATGTTGGACGTCTTGTCGACCATGATCACGAAGTCGGTGACGGCGGGGGAGTACACGTGGCCGCCGGCGTTCGCGCCCATGATCAGCGAGATCTGCGGGATGACGCCGGAGGCGTGCACGTTGCGCTTGAAGATCTCGCCGTACAGGCCGAGCGACACGACACCCTCCTGGATGCGTGCGCCGGAGCCCTCGTTGATGCCGATGATCGGGCAGCCGGACTTGATCGCGAGATCCATGACCTTGGTGATCTTCTCGCCGTACACCTGGCCGAGGCTGCCGCCGAAGACGCTGAAGTCCTGGCTGAAGACGCACACCTGGCGGCCGTCGATCGTGCCGTAGCCCGTGATGACGCCGTCGCCCAGCGGGCGGTTCTTGTCGAGGCCGAAGTCGGTGGCGCGGTGGCGGGCCAGCGCGTCCAGCTCGACGAAGGAGCCCTCGTCGAGCAGTTGGTCGATGCGGTCACGGGCGCTCTGGCGTCCACGGGCCGACTGCTTCTCGTGCGCCCGTGCGGCCATCTCGACGAGCGCGGTGTCGCGGCGCTCGATGAAGTCCGCGAGCTTTCCGGCGGTCGTGTGGAGCTCGGGCTTTGCTTCGATCTCGTGTTCAGTCACGGGGGTCAGCGTAACCACCGTCACGCCGCAGCGATATGTGAGGCTGTTCTCATGTCCTACCGCGACCTCGACCGTCCGCCCCTCGACGCGGCAGCCCTGCGCTCGGCGCTGTCGGGCCCCGGACGCTTCTGGAGCGAGGTCGTGGTCACCGCCGAGACGGGCAGCACCAACGCCGACGTGGCCGATGCCGCCCGGGCCGGCGCACCCGAGGGCACCGTCCACACGACGGACCAGCAGACCGCCGGCCGGGGCCGGCTCGACCGCACGTGGACCTCCCCTCCGGGGTCCGGCGCCATCGTCTCGGTGCTGCTGCGTCCCGACGCCGTGCCCGCCGCCCGATGGGTCTGGCTCCCGCTGCTCGCCGGCCTGGCGGTCGACGCCACGGTGCACGAGTGCGGGGTCGAGTCGGGCCTCAAGTGGCCCAACGACGTCCTGGTGGACGGCCGCAAGATCGCCGGCATCCTGCTCGAGCGGGTCGAGACGTCGGACGGGCCGGCTGCCGTCATCGGTGTGGGTCTCAACGTCTCGCTGCGCCGCGACGAGCTGCCCGTCCCCGCCGCGACGTCCCTCTCGCTGGAGGGTGCGACCGAGACCGACCGCACGATCGTCATCCGGTCGTTGCTGCGCAACCTCGAGGCCCTCTACCGGGCGTGGTCGGCGTCGGGGGGCGACCCTGCGGCGGGCATCCGTGACTCCTACATCCGGCGTTGCGTCACGATCGGATCGCGGGTCCGCGTGATGCTGCCGCGGGACGAGGTGCTGGAAGGACAGGCGTCCGGCATCGACGACTCGGGCCGGCTGCTCGTGGACGGCCGGGCGATCAGCGCGGGCGATGTGACGCACGTGCGTCCCGCGTAGTGACAGAATCAGGAGCATGAGCGAGCGCCAGCGAGTGGATCATCTGATAGCAAACATCTCTTCGTCACCGTACGGTGGGTTTTCTACGGAGATGATGAAGTGAGCCTTCCGCGCAAGCTGATGATCGACGGTGAGCAGACCGTCGAGACGACCCGCACCCACGTCAAGAGGCTCTTCCTGCCCTTCGTCGTCCTGCTGGTCGTGTGCGTGGCCGCCGGCTTCTCCATCGCCCAGATCGGCGACAAGGGCGACGGCAAGGCCGGCTGGGTGATCGTCGCGATCGCAGCGGTGCTGATCGCGTGGGGCGTGGTCCTGCCGTTCCTCAACTGGTACCTGTGGACGTACACGCTGACCAACAAGCGCATCGTGGAGCAGAAGGGCATCCTCACGCGCACGGGCCGGGTCATCCCGCTCAGCCGCATCAACGACGTCGCCTTCGAGAAGAACCTCAACGACCGCATCCTCGGCTGCGGCACGCTGATCATCCACGACGCCAGCGAGCAGTCCGGCCTCGAGCTCGACGACATCCCGCAGGTCGAGGCGTTCCACCGGACCGTGACCAACCTCGTGTTCGAGAAGCACGCTGAACAGAGGAACGATGAGTCCGTCTGATCCGCATCGGGCCGAGCTGCGCGACACCCTCGCGCGCCTGATCCTGCGTCACGAGCTGACCCTCACGAGCACCGAGGTCAGCGACAAGGGGGGCCTCGACCAGGCCACGGGTCTTCGGCTGTGGCGCGCGCTCGGATTTCCCGAGACCGGCGACAGCATCGCCTACGGCGAGCCGGACGTCGACGCCGTCGCCGCGGTGGCGCAGGCGCTGAAGACCGGGATCCTGGACGAGTCGACCATCATGCGCATGACCCGCGCGCTCGGCGCCACGATGTCCCGGCTCGCCGACTGGCAGGTGTCGGCCCTCGTCGACCAGATCGAGCACGACGTCGAGGGTGGCAAGTCCGAGACCCGCCTGGACGCCGCGGCCCACCTGGCCCGTGTGGCGGCCCCGGGCTTCGAGCAGCTCATGGTCTACGCGTGGCGCCGTCACCTGGCAGCAGCGGCCGCCCGGATCGAGGCCCTCGGTGCCGTCGACGCCGAGCTGTTGTCGACCACGATGACGGTGGGCTTCGCCGATCTCTCGCGGTTCACGTCGCTGTCCAACGCGCTCGACGACGACAGCCTGGGTGCGCTGGTCGAGAACTTCGAGAACCGGTGCACCGACATCGTCACGGCCCACGGCGGTCGCGTCATCAAGACCCTCGGCGACGCCGTCCTGTTCGTCACGAACGATCCGCGCGAGGCCACCCGCACGTCGATCGACCTGGTCAAGCAGATCAACATGCGGACCGAGCTGCCCAACATCCGCGTCGGCCTCGCCACGGGATCGGTCATCAACCGTCTCGGCGACGTGTACGGACCACCGGTCAACCTGGCCGCACGGCTGTCCCACGTCGCCCGCAGCAACCGGGTGCTCGTCGACAGCGCGACGGCCGAGGCCCTCGGCGACGAGTTCGACATGCGGACCCTCCCGCCACGTCCGCTGCGCGGCTTCGGCAACCTGTCGCCGATCACGGTGAGCGAACGTCGCGGATTCCGGTCCCGATAGGCTGCGTGCCGTGCCCACACCAGACCTCGCCGTCATCGGCGGTGGACAGCTCGCCCGCATGCTGCAGCAGCCCGCGATCGCCTTGGGGCTGCGCATCCGACTCCTGGCGGAGGCGCCTGACGTCTCCGCGGCGCAGGTCGTCCCCGACCACGTGGTGGGTGACTACACCGACCTGGCGACCCTGCGGGACGTCGTGGACGGCGCGCCGGTCGTGACGTTCGACCACGAGCACGTCCCCCCCGAGCACCTGCGCGCGCTGGAGGCGGAGGGCCACGCCTGCCGCCCCGGCCCGCACGCACTGCTCTACGCCCAGGACAAGGCCGAGATGCGGGTCCGTCTCGGCGAGCTGGGCGCCCCGTGCCCGCGCAACGCGCCGATCTCGTCGCCCGCCGATCTCAAGGCGTTCGGCTTCCCCGCCGTGCTGAAGACGACCCGCGGGGGATACGACGGCAAGGGAGTGTGGGTCGTGCGGTCCGCGGCGGACGCCGACGAGGCCTTCGCGGCGGATCGTCCGCTGCTGGCCGAGGAGCTCGTCGACTTCCGCCGTGAGCTCTCGGCGCTGGTGGCCCGGTCGCCGTCGGGCGAGGTGCGGTCCTACCCGGTCGTGGAGTCGCGGCAGGTCGGCGGCGTCTGCGCCGAGGTCATCGCGCCGGCGCCCGACCTCGATCCGCAGCTGGCCGCCTCGGCGAAGGCGCTGGCCGAGCAGATCGCGACCGAGCTCGACGTCACCGGCATCCTGGCCGTCGAGCTGTTCGAGACGACCGACGGCCGTCTGCTCGTCAACGAGCTCGCGATGCGTCCGCACAACACGGGGCACTGGTCGATCGACGGCGCGGAGACGAGCCAGTTCGAGAACCACCTGCGCGGTGTCCTCGACCTGCCGCTCGGCTGCACGCACGCGCGGGCCCCGTGGTCGGTCATGGTCAACGTGCTGGGAGGTGCGGTCGAGGACCTCGAGGCGCAGCGCTCCGTCGTGCTGGCGGCCGAGCCGGACGTCAAGGTGCACCTGTACGGCAAGGCCGTGAAGGCGGGCCGCAAGGTCGGCCACGTGACGGCCTACGGCACCGATCTCGACGACGTGCTCGCCCGGGCCCGCCACGCCGCCCAGCTCTTCACCCAAGGAGTCACCCCATGACCGCAGCAGCACCCCGCGTCGGCATCGTGATGGGCTCGGACTCCGACTGGCCGACGATGGAGGCCGCGGCGAAGGCTCTGTCCGAGTTCGACATCGCGTACGAGGCCGACGTCGTCTCGGCGCACCGCATGCCCGACGAGATGCTGGCCTATGGGCGCGAGGCGCACGGCCGCGGCATCGAGGTCATCATCGCCGGCGCCGGCGGGGCAGCCCACCTGCCCGGCATGCTCGCCGCCGTCACGCCGCTGCCGGTCATCGGCGTGCCGGTGCCGCTCAAGCACCTCGACGGCATGGACTCGCTGCTGTCGATCGTCCAGATGCCGGCCGGTGTCCCCGTGGCGACGGTGTCGATCGGCAACGCCCGCAACGCGGGTCTGCTCGCGGTCCGCATCCTCGCGACCGGCGACGCCGAGCTCACCGCGAAGATGATCGCGTTCCAGGCCGACCTGGCCGACCTGGCCCGCGCCAAGGGCGAGAAGGTCCGCAACCCGCCCCAGGGCGGCGCCGGCTTCCGCTGACCCCGCTGTGGCGGTTTACCACGCTGGCAGGGCAGGCATCGTCCGGGCGCGGGATGCTTGCCGCGCCCGGACGCGGTTTCCCCTGCCAGCGTGGTAAACCGTCGCCGGCGGGGACGGCCGTCAGGCCAGCTGGTCCTCGGGGGTGAGGCGCAGGGTCTTGTCGGACCAGCGACGCAGGTCCGACAGCAGCGTGGTGTCCTTCATCAGGTCGGTGCCGTACGACGGCATCATGTCGAGGAGACGCGGCCGCCAGGCGTCCAGCCGCGAGGGGAAGCAGGTCTCCAGCACGTCGACCATCGCGGCGACCGCGGTTGACGCGCCGGGGGACGCGCCCAGCAGGCCGGCGATGGTGCCGTCGGCGTGGCTGACGGTGCAGGTGCCGAACTCGAGGGTGCCGGACATGCCGTTGCGGCGGATCGTCTGGACCCGCTGGCCGGCCGTGATCAGCTCGAAGTCGTCGCCGTCGATGCTCGGGGCGAACTCCAGCAGGCCCTTGACCCGCTGGTTGCGCGTCTTGAGCACCTCCTTGACCAGGTAGGCCGTCAGGGGCATCGAGTTCAGGCCGACGCCCATCAGCGACATCAGGTTGTCGGGACGGACCGAGCGGGCCAGGTCGGTGAGGTGGCCGGCCTTGAGGAAGCGTGGGGAGAATCCCGCGTACGGGCCGAACATCAGGCTGGGCGTGCCGTCGACGACGCGGGTGTCCAGGTGCGGCACCGACATGGGCGGCGCGCCGACCGACGCCTTGCCGTAGACCTTGGCGTGGTGGCCCGCGACGGCCTGGGCGTTGGTCGTGCGCAGGAACTGTCCGCTCACGGGGAAGCCGCCGAAGCCGCGGATCTCGGGGATGCCGGACTTCTGCAGCAGGTGCAGCGCGCCGCCACCGGCACCGACGAAGACGAAGCGGGCGTTGACGCGGGTCTTCTGGCCGGTCTGCCGGTCCTTGACGATGACCGTCCAGGTCGAGTCCGAGTTCTGCTTGAGGCTGCGGACGTCGTGGCCGTAGTGCAGGTTGCCGCCCTGCCGCTCGAGGCTGTCGAGCAGCTGCCGGGTCAGTGCACCGAAGTCGATGTCGGTCCCGCCGTCGCTCCAGTTGAGCGCGAGGGTCTCGTCGTCGGGGCGGCCGGCCGACATCAGCGGCAGACGCCGGGCGATCTCGTCGCGGTCGGTGATGTACTGGATGCCCTCGAACAGGGGGTTGCCGGCGAGAGCTTCGTACCGCGCCTTCAGGTAGGCGGCATCGGCCTCGCCGTGCACGAAGCTGACGTGGGGAACGGCGTTGATGAACGTCCGCGGATCACCCAGGACGCCCTGGGTCACGCCGTGCGCCCAGAACTGGCGCGACAGCTGGAACTGCTGGTTGATCGTGATGGCCTTGCTGACGTCGACCGAGCCGTCGGGACGCTGCGGCGTGTAGTTGAGCTCGCAGAGCGCCGAGTGCCCCGTGCCGGCGTTGTTCCACGGGCCCGAGCTCTCCTGCGCCGGGCTGTCGAGCCGCTCGAAGACGTCGATGCTCCAGTCCGGCTCCAGGTTCTTGACCAGGGATCCGAGGGTGGCGCTCATGATGCCGGCGCCGACCAGCAGGACATCGGTCGTCATGACCGACGGGACATGGCGGTTGCGGACGGCAAGGGCGGAGCGTTCAGACACGCGACGTTCTCCAGGCTTTTCAGGTTTCTCGGGTCCGAAGACCTTTGTGAAGGACCGCACAAGCCTGTCCTGTCGAACGTCCGGATGCCGCATCGATCGGGTGTGATCTAGTCGAAACGGGGTGTGATGTCCGTCTCTGGGGGCATCGGGGGTCGTCTAGGCCCGGTACAGCCCCTGCCGGTACTGCTCGCCGTAGTAGGCCTCGATCTCCTCCAGGGAGTCATCGGGGCGCTCCATTCGCTGGGCGATCTGCGCCCGGCTCATGACGGCCTTCGCATGGCAGGAGGTTACGCCTCGCGGACGTATGACGTCAGCGTGGTGAGCGTCGGCTGCGCGGGGGAGGACGCGAATCCGAACCGCACCGGTGGGGTGACCGGCGCGAGGTCGCCCAGCTCGTCGCCCTCCCAGGTGGCGCGGGCGCAGGTCAGCCGCCGCACCCGGGTCGCGGCGTACCACTCGGTGCGGCCGCCGCCGGCCGACCCGTACGTCCGCACGCCCGGCATGAGCCGACTCGCGAACGGGTTGCAGGCCTTGGCCCACGAGGAGCTGCGCCGGACGGGGCCGGGCACGAGGGCCAGCAAGGGCGACACCCACAGCCGTCCGCCCGGCGTGAACCGGACCTGCAGCGAGCGGGTGTGCACCGACCACTCGTCGCCGCAGGTGACCGACACCGGCTCGACGCGGACCTCGTCGAAGGCGTACGTCGACGCGACGAAGTCGGCGACGTCCTGGTGGGGCGCCAGCAGGATCCGGTGGCCCGACGGGTGCTCGACCATCACGTCGACGAAGGCGCCGAACGGGCTCGTGTCCCACATGCCGACCACGATGCGGGTGCCCGAGGCCGTGCCCATCCCTGCGATGTGACCCGCGAAGGAATTGCTCATGATCCCAGTGTGTCCGAGGGGGTGAAAGCAGGGGCGTGCATCGGTCGGTGCTCGCCACTAGCGTGGAGCCATGCCGCTCGTGACCTTCAAGGACCTGTGCATCGACGCCAACGACGTCTCCGCGATCGAGGGGTTCTGGGCCCGGGCCCTGCACCTCGACAGCGAGTTCTTCGAGGACGACGGGTCGGCGGTGCTACGCGGCACGCAGGAGTCGCAGACGGTCTGGATCAATCTCGTGCCGGAGGCCAAGACGGTCAAGGATCGTGTCCACCTCGACCTCACCGCCACGACGCTCGACGACTTCGCGGGGCAGCCCCAGGTCTCGGCCGACGGCGAGCTCCCGTGGACCGTGTTCACCGATCCGGAGGGCAACGAGTTCTGCGTCTTCCTCGGCAGCTCGCGGTCGCCGGGCCTCAAGGACGTCGTGGTCGACGCGGTCGATCACGCCGCGATCGCCGCCTGGTGGGCCGACGTCTGGGGCGGCACGCTCGGCGACGGTGACGGCTACTCCTACCTCGACGACATCCCGGGCGCCCCGGTCGAGTCGTTCGACTTCGTCCCCGTGCCCGAGCCCAAGACCGTCAAGAACCGCATCCACTGGGACGTCGTGCTCGAGCCCGGCGTCACGGTCGACGATCTCGTGGCCAAGGGCGCGACGGTGCTCGCCCCGCCGACCGACGACGAGCGGTGGACCGTCATGGCCGATCCGGAGGGCAACGAGTTCTGCGTCTTCGAGTCGCGGTGACGGCCACGGCGACCCGGCACGCCGACGGGCGCGTGGCAGAGTGAGCCCGTGGCCTCCATCGACCTGACCTCCGACGTCGTCGCGCTGACTGCCGCGCTCGTCGACATCGCCTCCGAGAGCCTGCAGGAGCAGGAGATCGCCGATGCGGTCGAGGCGGCGCTGCAGCCGCTCCGCCACCTCGAGATCGTCCGCGACGGACACACGATCGTCGCCCGCACGTCACTCGGACGTCCCGAGCGGGTCGTCATCGCCGGGCACCTTGACACCGTGCCGGCCAACGACAACTTCCCGTCCCGGCTCGACGGCGACGTCCTGTTCGGCCTGGGCTCGTGCGACATGAAGGGCGGTGTCGCGGTCGCGCTCCTGCTCGCGGCATCCGTGCCCGACCCCGTCCGCGACATCACCTACGTGTTCTACGACGGCGAGGAGATCGCGGCGGAGCACAACGGCCTCGGGCGGCTGGCACGCGAGCGTCCCGAGCTGCTGGCCGGTGACTTCGCGATCCTCATGGAGCCTTCCGACGCCGGTGTCGAGGCAGGCTGCCAAGGCACGATGCGGGTGGACATCCGCACGACGGGGGAGCGGGCCCACTCGGCACGGTCCTGGATGGGCAGCAACGCGATCCACGCGATCGCGCCGGTGCTGGTCACGCTCAACGGCTACGTCGCCCGTGAGGTCGAGATCGACGGACTTCTCTACCACGAGGGCCTCAACGCGGTCGGCATCAGCGGCGGGGTCTCGGGCAATGTCGTGCCGGACGCCGCGGTGCTGACGGTCAACTACCGGTTCGCGCCCGACCGCTCCGAGGCCGACGCCTTCCAGCACCTGCAGGAAACCTTCGAGGGCTTCGACCTGACGATCACCGACTCGGCCCCCGGCGCCCTCCCCGGCCTGTCACGGCCCGCCGCCGCGGCGTTCGTCGCCGCCGTCGGCGCCGAGCCGCGACCCAAGTTCGGCTGGACCGACGTCGCGCAGTTCACGCAGCTCGGCGTCCCCGCCGTCAACTACGGCCCCGGCAACCCGATCTATGCCCACAAGGCCGACGAGCAGGTGCCCGTCGACCACCTCCACCGGGTCCTCGAGACCCTGACGAAATGGCTGAGCACATGACGGAACGACGCGCCCACCACAAGGGCCCGGTGCAGCTGCGCCGCGACCAGCTGCCCGACACCACGACCGACCAGCGGCTGCTCGACTCGCGCGGGGACGCCAACTGGGTGCACACCGATCCGTGGCGGGTGCTGCGCATCCAGGCCGAGTTCGTGGAGGGCTTCGGCGCCCTCGCAGAGCTCGGCAAGGCGGTCAGCGTCTTCGGCTCGGCCCGCACCAAGCCCGACGACCCGATGTACGCCGCGGCGCAGCAGATCGCCGCGAAGCTCTGCGACGCGGGCTACGCCGTCATCACGGGGGGTGGGCCCGGTGTCATGGAGGCGGCCAACAAGGGCGCGAGCGAGTGCGGCGGGGTCTCCGTGGGCCTGGGCATCGAGCTGCCGCACGAGCAGGGCATGAACGACTGGGTCGACCTGGGCGTCAACTTCCGCTACTTCTTCGTGCGCAAGACGATGTTCGTCAAGTACGCGCAGGGCTTCATCGTCCTGCCCGGCGGCTTCGGCACGATGGACGAGCTGTTCGAGGCCCTGACGCTGGCGCAGACCGGCAAGGTCACGTCGTTCCCGATCGTGCTGTTCGGCACCGAGTACTGGGGCGGCCTGGTCGACTGGCTCCGCACGACGATGGTGACCGACGGCAAGATCGCCGCCGCCGACGTCGACATGCTGCACGTCACCGACGACATCGACGACGCCATCTCCTACTTCGTCACCACCAACCGCTGACCCGGCCCCTCGCCGGCGGGGGCGGGGTGTCGGAGGCGGGTGGCAGACTGCGGTGCCATGAGCGAGGTCATCCGGTGCCCGTGGGGCGACGATCCGGCCATGAGGGCGTACCACGACACCGAGTGGGGACGTGAGCTGCGCGGCGACGTCGAGCTCTACGAGCGGCTGTCGCTCGAGGCGTTCCAGTCGGGCCTGTCGTGGGCCATCATCCTGCGCAAGCGCGAGGGGTTCCGCGCCGCGTTCGCCGACTTCGAGCCTGCGGTCGTCGCGGCGTTCGACGAGTCGGACGTGGCGCGGCTCCTGGCCGACGCGGGCATCGTGCGCAACCGGCTGAAGATCGCCGCGACGATCAGCAATGCCCGCGCCCTGCTCGACCTCGACGAGTCGTTCAGCGAGCTGCTGTGGTCGTTCGCGCCGCCACCGGCACCGGCGCCCCGCTCGTTCGACGACGTCCCGGCGACGACACCGGAGTCGACCGCGATGGCCAAGGCGCTCAAGAAGCGGGGCTTCCGGTTCGTCGGCCCCACCACGGCCTATGCCCTGATGCAGGCCACCGGCATGGTCAACGACCACCTCGAGGGGTGCGTCGCTCGCACCGAGGCCGTCCGCTGAACCACGGGCCACATCCGTCACATCGTCCGCCAGGCGTGGCGTCCCCGGAACGGAGTGGTTCGCGGCTTAGTATCCGGACATGTCCAACCGGAGAATCCCCCGCTCCCGCCGTGCGATCGGCGCCGTCGTCCTGCTGATCAGCGCCGTGGTCGTGGCCACCGCGGGCATCGTCGTCTCGACCGTCCCGGTCCTCGTCGCCGCGACGCTGTACGCCGTCGTGGTCGGTGTCGTCGCCGCCCGGCTGCTGTCCAACGAGATGGCACAGCTGCGCCGCGACTGGGCACGTGATCGCGCCGAGCTCGCCGACAGCAACCGCAACGCCGCGGTGACCAGCTCCCGCGAGCACATCGTCTTCGCCGACCAGATGGGTCAGCGCGTCCGGCTGCGCGACGGTCAGATCGCCGCGCTGCGCGACGCCATGGTCACCGCCGAGATCGAGCTGGCACAGGCCCGTGAGCGCGTGTCGGCCGAGCGGGCCCGCCGTGCGGCCCTCGAAGCCGATGTCGACTCCGCCCAGTCCGACCTCGAGTCCGCCCGGGTCGACCTGCGCAACGCCAGCGACGCCCTCGCCGCCAGCGAGAGCGCCGAGGTCCAGGTGCGGGCCGAGCTGCTCGCCTGGGAGCAGGCCGCCTCCGAGGAGACCCGCCGCCAGCACGAGCGCAAGCTCGCCTGACCGCCGTCAGCGGCCGGTGTACACCGGCTTCTGCTTGGCCAGGAACGCCTCGACGGCCACCCGGTGGTCCGACGACGCGCCCGTCATCGCCATCTTCTGTCCCTCGTGCTCCAGGGACGATGCGAGGTCGTGCGTCGCGGAGTACGCCAGCGCCCGCTTGATCGCCCCGTAGGCCAGCGTCGGCCCCTGCGCCAGCTCGGCGGCGAGCTGCGCGACGGCGGCGCCGAGCTCGTCATCGTCGACGACGCTGGTCGCCAGCCCGAGGGCCAGCGCCTCCTCGGCGCCGACGGTGCGCGGACGCATCAGCAGATCGGTCGCCCGGGCCTGGCCGATCAGCCGCGGCAGCGTCCAGGACGCACCGGTGTCGCAGGAGAACGCGATCGCCGCGAAGGCCGTGTTGAATCCCGCCGACCTGCCCAGCACCCGGAAGTCGGCGGCGAACGCCATGGACGACCCCGCGCCGGCGGCGATCCCGTTGACAGCGGCGATGACGGGCTTGGGCATCGTCGCGATCGCGGTGACGATGGGGTTGTAGTGGTCGACGACCGTCGTGGACCCGCCGAACCTGTCCTCGCCGGACAGCCCCGAGACGTGTTCCTGCAGGTCCTGGCCCACGCAGAACGCGCGTCCCGATCCGGTCAGGACGACACACCGGACCCCGCTGTCGGCCGCCGCGGCGTGCAGCGCGTCGCGAAGTGCGACCTTCGTCGAGAGTGTCAGGCTGTTCATTCCATCGGGCCGATCCAGCGTCACGGTGGCGATTTCGTCGGCCACCTCGTAGCGGACGGGCGGCGCGTCGGGACGGCTCACGGGGGGCTCCTGCGGGACTGAGGTCGAATCCGGTCTGGGCATAGGCGATAATGGTAGGACGTTCGACCGTTGCGGTTGAGCACCAGGACGAGAGGGGAACTGATGGCCGCCATGAAGCCACGGACCGGAGACGGACCGATGGAGGTCACCAAGGAGGGCCGCTGCATCGTCATGCGCGTCCCGCTCGAGGGCGGCGGACGCCTGGTCGTCGAGCTGAACAACGAGGAAGCGGCCACGCTCGGCGACGCGCTCAAAGCCGTCTAGATGTACGGGCTCACCGTGCGTTGGTCTCTGGCCGACGCCCCCAAGGGCACCCTGAAGGCGCTGCGGGCCTATGTCGAGGACGAGTCCTACGCCAAGTTCGCGGGCCTCGACGGCCTGCGGGTCAAGACGTGGCGCGCCCGCAAGGGGGAGTGGTTCGAGGGCAGCTACGTGTTCGTGTCCGACGAGACACGAGCGGCGTTCCAGAAGTCGTTCGAGAAGATCGCGGCGGAGTCCGCCGGGTCCAAGCTCATCGGCTCCGCCCCGATCCTGATCGAGGCCTGCGAGATCGTTGCGGTCGTGCGCGGTCCGTCCGGCTTCCGCTCCTCGAGCCACTTCGAGCACGAGCGCAAGGAAGACTGAGCCGGAGGCTCGGGCTCGAAGCGGCGAGCCTCAGGGCAGGAGCTGGGCGACCAGCAGGCCGTCACCGAGGGGGACGAGCATGCTGCGCAGGCGGTCGTCGGCGGAGACGCGCTTCACGACGTCGCGGATCGCGGTCGTCTCGGGATCGCGCTGCGCCGGATCGGCCACCCGGTCGTGCCAGAGGGCGTTGTCGAACGCGATGAGGCCGCCGGGACGGACGAGGCGCATCGCCTGCTCGAGGTACTCGCCGTACTCGACCTTGTCGCCGTCGAGGAAGACCATGTCGTAGCCCGCATCGGTCAGCCGCGGCATGACGTCGAGACCGGCCCCGGCGATGAGCCGGAAGCGCTGGTGCTCGTACTCGGCGGCCCTGAACGTCTCGCGGGCGAGGCGCTGGTGCTCGGCCTCGAGATCGACCGACGTGAGGATGCCGCCGGGCCGCATGCCGCGCAGCAGCCACAGGCCCGAGACGCCGGTGCCGGTGCCGATCTCGGCGACCGCCTTGGCGTCGATCGCCGAGGCGAGGAACGACAGGGCGGCTCCCGCGCCGGGGCCGATGGGCACGACGCCCACCTCGTCGGCGCGTCGTCGCGCAGCGGCGAGGTGATCGTCCTCGCTCTGGTAGTCCTCGGCAAAGGCCAGGCTTGCTGCGGTGGTGATGGGAGGCTCCTCGGTAGATGTGGTGCCCCCAGCCTATCGGCGCGGAGCCGTCAGACCGTGGAGGCTGCCCGCGGAAATGGCGTCGCAACGGGAGATGCGCGATTCTGGCGCGGAAAAGATGGAACGGTCAGGTGGTTCTGTGCGTTCTCTCAGGTGCAGGCACAACGATCGGACCATGAAGGCAGAAGACGTGGCCACCACGACGCTCGACCCGACTCCTCTCGACTGGGAGGACATCGTCGCGGAGCACTCTGCCCGGGTCTACCGTCTGGCGTACCGCCTGACCGGCAACCGGCAGGACGCCGAAGACCTCACGCAGGACGTCTTCATCCGCGTCTTCCGCTCGCTCGACACCTACGAGCCGGGCAACTTCCGGGGCTGGATCCACCGGATCACCACGAATCTCTTCCTCGATCGGGTACGCCGCAAGTCACGTCTTCGCATGGACGGCTTCGGCGAGGGCGCTGAGGAGCGCCTGCTGAGCCACGAGGTGCTGCCCGAGTACGCCGTCCACGACGCCAACTTCGATCCCGACATCGAGGCGGCGCTGGCGTCGCTGTCCGACGAGTTCCGTGTCGCCGTCGTCCTGTGCGACATCGAGGGCCTCACGTACGAGGAGATCTCCGACGTGCTCGGCATCAAGCTCGGCACGGTGCGGTCGCGCATCCACCGAGGCCGCACCCAGCTGCGCGAGACCCTCGCCCATCGCGCGCCCACCCAGGGCCGCACCAGGTTCGTGGGGCCGGTCGGCGTCTGATGCCTCACCTGGGTGCCGATGTCGCTGCGTACGTGGACGGACAGCTGTCCGCATCCGCGATGCACGACGCATCCGTCCACCTCGAGACGTGCGACGACTGCGAGAAGGCCGTCCGTCAGCAGCGGCTGGTCAAGTCGCGCATGTCGACCGTCGCGACCCCCGGGCCCCCGGCCGCGTTGCTGGCATCGCTGGCGGGGCTCGCGAGCGCTCCTCCCGTCCGGGAGCGGTGGTGGACGCGCATCGGACGTTCCGTCCCCTTCCGCGCGGGCGTCGTGCTGGTGAGTGCGTCGCTGGCCGTCATCGCCACGGCGTACGCGATGGGTGGAGCGCACGATCGCATCGGCGACGAGGTGGCACCGCCGTACAACCGGTATGCCGCGGAGTTCGACGGCCCGTCGCGCCAGCGCTCCGGCGACGTCATCACGGCGGCCGCCATGGACGACCTGACCGACTTCGGCTGGGCCTGCCACGACGTCCTCGCCGGCGACCTGCGTCGGGTCTCGGGCACCTACACCGACGACAACGAGGTCATCGCGCTGCAGTACACCGACGGCTTCGCACGGCTGAACCTGTTCGAGCAGACGGGCGTCCTCGATGCCGACGAGCTCGCGGACTTCCGGCCAGAGCAGATGGCCGGCTCCGAGGTGTGGGTGCGCGGCGGGTCGCCGATGATCGTCACGTGGGACGACGACGGCACAGTCTTCACGATCGTCACCGACGTGGGACGCGACCGGGTGGAGCGAGCGGTCGCCGACTTGCCGCGGAGCTCGCACGAACGGGGCGTGGGCGACCGGGTCGGCGAGGGCCTCGACCGGATGTCGTCGTGGATGGGCGCGGCCTGACCCTCGTCAGGTCGCCTCGGGATCGAACGGCGGCTTCTCACCGGGACGCAGGATGCGGGTCTCCTTGACCGCTGCCGGCGTCGTGTCGTCGACGTCGAGGATGTTGCGGCGCACGATCTCTCGCGGGTCGAGGCTGCGCAGGTCGAGGTCGGAGAAGTCCTCGCCCATCTCCCGCCCGAGGTCGTTCTTGGCGTTCTCGGCCATCTGGCGCACCGTGCGGACGAAGCCCGCGGCCTGTTTGGCGATCCCGGGCAGCTTCTCGGGGCCGAACACCAGCAGGGCGACCACCAGGATCAGACCGATCTCGGGGACGCCCATGCCGAACATGATGCGGAGCCTACAGGGGCCTGCGAGGCTATAGGCGGCCGGCGGGAGCCAGGCCGAGCTGCATGCCCGCCAGGCCCCGTGAGCGTCCGCTGAGCTGGTCGGCGACACCCTGCAGCACCTTGGCCGACTCGGAGTCCGGATCGGCCAGCACGATCGGGTCACCGGCGTCACCGCCCTCACGCAGCACCTGGTCGAGCGGGATCTGCCCCAGCATCGGCACGTCGTAGCCGAACCGGCCGCTGAGCGTCTCGGCGACCTTGGCCGCTCCGCCGGACCCGAAGATCTCCATGCGGTCGCCGCCGGGGATCTGGAGGTACGACATGTTCTCGACGACGCCGACGACCCGCTGGTGCATCATCGAAGCCATCGTGCCGGCCCGCTCGGCGATCTCGGCCGCAGCCGGCTGAGGGGTCGTGACGACGATGACCTCGGCGTTGGGCAGGTGCTGGCCCAGGCTGATGGCCATGTCGCCGGTGCCGGGCGGCAGGTCGAGCAGCAGGGCGTCGAGGTCGCCCCAGTAGACGTCGCTGAGCATCTGGACGAGCGCCCGGTCGAGCATGGGCCCGCGCCACGCGACGACCTGGTCCTTGCGCGGCTTGAGCATGCCGATGCTGATGACCTTGAGGCCCTTGATCGGGACCGGCATGATCATGTCCTCGACCTGCGTGGGGCGGATGTCGCCGACGCCGAGCATGTCGGGGATCGAGTGGCCGTAGATGTCGGCGTCGACGATGCCCACCTTGAGGCCGCGCTTGACCATCGCGAGGGCCAGGTTGACCGTGACGGTCGACTTGCCGACGCCGCCCTTGCCGGAGGCGATCGCGTACACCTTGGTCAGCGAGCCGGGCTGGGCGAAGGGCACCTCGCGGTCGGCGCGGCCGCCGCGCAGCATGGCCTGCATGCTCTTGCGCTGCTCGTCGGTCATGACGCCCATGTCGACGACGACGGTCGCCGCGGGGGCCACGGTGCCGACGGCGGCGGTGATGTCGCGGGTCAGCGTGTCCTTGAGGGGACAGCCGGAGACGGTGAGGAGCAGCCTGACCGTGATCTGCGGACCGTCGATCGAGACGCCGTCGACCATGCCGAGCTCGGTGATGGGACGCTTGATCTCGGGGTCGTTGACGGTGCTGAGTGCTTCACGGACCTGTTCTTCGGTGACGACTGGCATTCCTCCATGGTACGGGGGGACCGGGCATGCCAAGGCTGAGTGTGCCCTAACCCCCGACGGTGCGCGAGGATGGTTCGGTGGCACACCTCGACCTCGCCTCGATCAGCTTCACGCTGTCGGACGGCCGCCCGTTGCTCGACGACGTCAGCCTGCGGGTCGGCGAGGGCGCCAAGATCGCGCTGATCGGTCCCAACGGCGCCGGCAAGACGACGCTGACCCGCATCGCGACCGGCGATCTCGCCCCCCACTCCGGCGCCGTCACGGTGACCGGCGGCCTCGGGGTCATGCGTCAGTTCATCGGCTCCGTCCACGGCGAGACGACCGTGCGCGACCTGCTGGTGTCCGTCGCGCCGACGGCGGTGCGGGCGGCGGCCGAGGAGGTCGATCGCACCGAGCTGATGATGATCGAGCGCGACGAGGAGCAGGACCAGATGGCCTACGCGCAGGCGATCGTCGACTGGGGCGACGCGGGCGGTTACGAGCACGAGGCGATGTGGGACATGTGCACGATGGCCGCGCTCGGGGTGCCCTTCCAGCGGGCGCAGTACCGCCAGGTGACGACGCTGTCCGGTGGTGAGCAGAAGCGGCTGGTCCTGGAGGCGCTCCTGCGCGGCCCCGAGCAGGTGCTGCTGCTGGACGAGCCCGACAACTACCTCGACGTACCGGCCAAGCGGTGGCTGGAGCAGCAGCTCGTCGAGACGTCCAAGTCGGTGCTGTTCGTGAGCCACGACCGGGAGCTCATCGAGCGGGTCGCGCAGCGCATCGCAACCCTCGAGCCGGGCGCGAGCGGAAGCACGCTGTGGGTGCACCCCGGCCGGTTCTCGACGTACCTGCAGGCGCGGATCGACCGCAACGCGAAGCTCGAGGAGCGCCGGCTTCGGTGGGACGAGGAACGGGCCAAGCTCAAGGCGCTGGTGCTGATGTACCGGCAGAAGTCGGCGTTCAACTCCGACATGGCGTCGCGGCTCCAGGCGGCGGAGACCAGGCTGGAGCGGTTCGAGCGCGAGGGACCGCCCGAGGCCGTGCCGATCGCGCAGAACCTGCTGATGAAGCTGCAGGGAGGACGGACGGCGAAGCGGGCCGTCGTCGCCGAGCAGCTCGAGCTGACCGGTCTCATGAAGCCGTTCGACACCGAGATCTGGTTCGGTGAGCGGGTCGCGGTGCTGGGCAGCAACGGCTCCGGCAAGTCGCACTTCCTGCGGCTCCTGGCGGCGGGCGGCTCGCGTCCGGACGTCGAGCACGAGCCGGTCGGCGACGTCGTCCCGCCGGACGTCGAGCACACGGGCATGGTGCGGCTCGGCTCGCGCGTGCGTCCGGGCTGGTTCGCACAGACGCACGAACATCCGTCCCTGACGGGCCGCACGCTGCTGGAGATCCTGCACCACGGTGACGGCCATCGCCGCGGCATGGGGCACGAGGGATCGGCCAAGGCGCTCGACCGCTACGGGCTGGCGAAGGCCGGCGACCAGGTGTTCGACCAGCTGTCCGGCGGACAGCAGGCGCGATTCCAGATCCTGCTGCTCGAGCTCGCCCACGCGACGGTGCTGCTGCTCGACGAGCCCACCGACAACCTCGACCTGGAGTCGGCGGAGGCGTTGGAATCCGCCCTCGCCACGTTCGAGGGCACCGTGGTCGCGGTGACCCACGACCGGTGGTTCGCGCGCGGGTTCGACCGGTTCCTGGTGTTCGGGGCCGACGGGCAGCTGTACGAGTCGGACGAGCCGGTGTGGGACGAGAGACGAGTCGAGAGGACGAGGGACTGATGGGCGGACGAGCATGAGCCAAGACGTGTTCAGCGAGGGGTTCTGGGACGAGCGCTACGGCGAGTCCGAACGGATCTGGAGCGGGGCGCCCAATCCCCAGCTGGTCGATCGCGTGACGGGGTTGCGTCCCGGTCGTGCGCTGGAGGTGGGTGCCGGAGAGGGCGCTGACGCGATCTGGCTCGCCCAGCAGGGCTGGCAGGTCACGGCGCTGGACGTCTCACGGGTCGCGCTCGACAAGGCCGCGGCACACGCCGCCGACAGCGGGTTGGCCGACCGGATCACCTGGCAGCAGGTCGACCTGTCCGCGTGGGCGGGGGAGCCGGGCACGTACGACCTCGTGTCGGCGCAGTTCATGTACCTCGACCAGCCGGCCCTGACGACGCTCTACCGGCAGCTGGGCGAGGCTGTCGCCCCGGGCGGGACGCTGCTGCTGGTGGGACACCACCCGATCGACCCGCGGCACGGCGACCACGACTTCCCGGACGTCCGCTGGACCCCCGAGGAGGCCGTGAGCTGGCTCGACCCCGACGACTGGACGTCCGTCGACCTCGCGACCGTCCGCCGCGAGGGCCACCTCGGGACGATGCACGACGGCATCGTCCAGGCCCTGCGCGCCTGATCGATCCATGATGCATGGCGACCGGTAGGCGGTCGCGAGGCATCAGGCTTCGTCGGCCTCACGCCGTTCGTCGAGGTCGCTGACGAGGTTGCGCAGCTCGCCGCGGATGAAGTCGCGGGTGGCGACCTCGTTGATGCCGAGCCGCAGGCTCGCCACCTCGCGCGCGAGGAACTCCATGTCGGCCGTGGTCTGGGCCGCGGCGGCACGATCCTGCTCCTGCGTGACGCGGTCGCGCGCCTCCTGGCGGTTCTGCGCCAGCAGGATGAGGGGAGCGGCGTACGACGCCTGCAACGACAGGATCAGCGTCAGGAAGATGAACGGGTAGGTGTCCCAGCGCGGCCGGTCAGGTCCGTACGGCATGTTCCAGCCGATCCAGAACGCGACGAACACCGTCATCCAGGCGATGAACGTCGCCGTGCCCAGGAAGCGGGCGGTCGATTCGGCGAATCGCCCGAACCGCTCGGGATCGGCCTCGCCGCGACGTGGACGGAAGCTGCGGCGGACCTCGCGGGGCTGGTCCAGTCGGGCGCGCTCAGCCACGGTCGATCACCTCGGCGTTGTCGGGATCGCTCTCGCGCCAGCCCTCGGGCAGCAGGTGGTCGAGGACATCGTCGATGGTCACCGCCCCGAGGAGGTGGGCGTTCTCGTCGACGACGGGGAGGGCGACCATGTTGTAGGCGGCCAGCAGGTTCGCGACGTGCTGGAGCGAGGCGGTCGGCCGGGGCCAGTCGATGTCGCTCTCGACGATCGCCCCGACGAGGGTCGACGGCGGCTCGCGAAGCAGCGCCTGGAAGTGGACGACGCCCAGGAACCGGCCGGTCGGCGTCTCCAGCGGGGAGCGGCAGATGTAGACCATCGAGGCCAGCGCCGGGATCAGGTCGGGGTTGCGGACGCGTGCCAGCGCCTCGGCGATCGTGGCGTCGGCCGGCAGCACGACCGGCTCGGTCGTCATCATGCCGCCAGCAGTGCGCTCCTCGTACGACAGCAGGCGCCGGACGTCCTCGGCGTCCTCCGGCTCCATCTGCGCGAGGAGCTGCTCGGCGGTCGCGGGAGGCAGCTCGCCGAGGAGGTCCGCCGCGTCGTCGGGGTCCATCTCGGTCAGCACGTCGACCGCCCGATCAGGGTCGAGCACCCCGAGGATCTCGACCTGGTACTTCTCGGGGAGCTCCTCGAGGACGTCGGCGAGGCGCTCGTCGTCGAGCTCGGTGACGACCTCCATGCGGCGCTTCGGCGGCAGGTCACGCAGGGCGTTGGCCACGTCGGCGGCCCGCATCTCGTCCATCGTGGCCAGCAGGTGGGTCGCGCCCTGGGTGGTCTCCTCGGTCGTGAGGCCCTTGACCTCGTCCCACTCCAGCACCTGGTGCGGGCCACGTCGGCCGAAGCGCTTGCCGGCCGCCTGGACCGCGACGTTGGAGATGTACCAGTCGCGGCGCGGGTCCTGCTCCATCGCGAGGTCGTAGACCGTGCCGGGGCTGCCGTCGGGCAGGGTCACGGTGCGGTCGAGGAGCTCGTGGATCACGAGGGTCTCGGTGCTGCGCTGCTCGAACCGGCGGACGTTGAGCACGCCGGTCGTGATGATCTGGCCCGAGTCGAGCGAGGTCACACGGGTGATCGGCAGGAACACGCGGCGGCGCCCCAGCACCTCGACGACGATGCCGAGCACCCGGGGACGCTGCTTGGCCGATCGCACCGCGACGACGACGTCGCGCAGCTTGCCGACCTGGTCGCCCGCGGGGTCGAAGACGGCCTGCCCGACGATGCGGGACAAGAAGATCCGTCCGGGGGTTGCGCTCACGTGCAAACCCTACCGGGGCCGCCGGCGTGCGCTGCGGCACCAGTCCACCTACCGTGAGACGTGGGTCATACGGGCCCCACTGAGGGGGATTCATGACACTCGCGGTCCTTGATCGTCGCCACACGATCGCCAAGCCCGGCTTCAACCGGTGGCTCATCCCACCGGCCGCGCTGGCGGTGCACCTGTGCATCGGGCAGGCGTACGCCACCAGCGTGTACAAGGCCTCGCTCGTCCAGCACTTCGACGCGAGCCTCACCCAGATCGGCATCATCTTCTCGATCGCGATCGTCATGCTCGGGGTCTCGGCCGCGGTGTTCGGCACCTGGGTCGACACCGGGGGGCCGCGGCGCGCGATGGCGACGGCGGCGCTGTTCTGGTCGGGCGGCTTCCTGATCGGCTCGCTCGGCATCGCGTCCGACCAGCTGTGGCTCGTCTACCTCGGCTACGGCTTCATCGGCGGCATCGGGCTCGGCATCGGCTACATCTCGCCGGTCTCGACGCTGATCAAGTGGTTCCCCGACCGGCCCGGCCTCGCCACCGGCATGGCGATCATGGGCTTCGGCGGCGGCGCGATGATCGCCAGCCCGCTGTCGGCCAAGCTGCTGGGCATCTATGACGACGACTTCGACACCGCCACGGGCCTGGCCTCGGGATCGGCGGTCGCCAAGCTCTTCGTGACGCTCGGCCTGGTGTACCTCGTGCTGATGCTGTTCGGCGCGTGGCTCATCCGGGTGCCCGCCGACGGCTGGAAGCCCGAGGGCTTCGACCCGGCCTCGGTCAAGACCAAGGCGCTGGTGACGACGGCCAACGTCTCGGCGGCGAATGCCATCCGGACACCCCAGTTCTGGCTGCTGTGGGTCGTGCTGTTCTGCAACGTGACCGCCGGCATCGGCATCCTCGAGCAGGCCGCTCCGATGATCCAGGACTTCTTCCGCGAGGGATCGACCTCGACGGTCGGTGCCGCGGCCGCGGCCGGCTTCGTCGGCCTGCTGTCGCTGTTCAACCTCTCGGGCCGGTTCATCTGGTCGTCGACCTCGGACGTGGTCGGCCGCAAGAACATCTACGTCGGCTACCTCGGGATCGGCATCGTCCTGTACAGCTTCCTGGCGTTCCAGGGCTCGTCGTCCACGATCTTGTTCGCGCTGCTGGCGGGCGTGATCATCAGCTTCTATGGCGGCGGGTTCGCGACCGCTCCTGCCTATCTGCGCGATCTGTTCGGCACGTACCAGGTCGGCGCGATCCATGGACGGCTGCTCACCGCGTGGGCGGCTGCCGGTGTGGCGGGACCGTTGATCGTCAACGGCTTCCTCGACGCCCAGGGCGAGCCGGGCAAGCTGAATGCCGGCGACTACCGAGCGGCGTTGCTGACGATGGTCGGCATCCTGATCGTCGGCTTCGTCGCCAACCTCCTGATCCGTCCCGTGGCCTCACGGTTCCACGAGGAGGCGAAGACCCCGGCCGACGGCGGGTCGTCGGATGCCGTCGTCGAGTCGGGCCACGACGTCGCGGTGGACAAGGCCGGGCCGTTGCTGGTCATCGCCTGGATCGTCGTCGCGGTGCCGCTGGCCTACGGCATCTACGAGACCGTCGTGAAGGCGGCCGACCTGTTCTGACGCCGGTCGCGGCGGCGTGACACCGGCTGGTCAGAGCCGAGCGAGCGTCGCCGCGTCTGTCTCGCCGTCGAAGTGGCGGTCGAGCACCGCCCGGAACGGGGCGGGATCGTCGCTCACCGCGGCGAACAGCGTCATCGAGGAGTGCAGCTTCTGCGCGTCGACGCCGCCGAGGACGTCGGTCGCGGTGCCGGGGATGTCGCCCATGATCGCGGCGCACTCCAGCAGTCGTGGGCCCAGCACCGGGTGGTCGAGGTAGGCGGCGGCCTCACCACGTCCCGAGACGGCGAACCGGACGGCTGTCTCGCTGCGGCCGAGCCCGGCGATCTGCGGGAAGACGAACCACATCCAGTGCGTCGTCTTGTGCCCGTCCCGCAGCTCGGCGACGGCCCGCTCATACGTGCCGTTGCCCTGGGCGTCGACGAATCGCTGCAGGTCGTGCGGATCGGTGCCCGTCACGACAGGTGCCGGGGCTGACGGTCGGACTTGTGGCCGTCGTCGGATCCCACGGGGTCCTGCGAGGCGCCTTCCTCGGCTCCGGACTCGCGGCCCGTCCCGGGGGGAACCAGTCGGATGATGACCGACTTCGAGGTCGGCTGGTTGCTGGAGGACGCGGTGGAGTCGAGTGGGACCAGCGGATTGGTCTCGGGGTAGTACGCCGCCGACGAGCCCCGGGGGGTGTCGTACGCGACGATGCGGAACTTCTCCGCGACCCGCTCGACGTCGTCGTCGCCCCAGTGGGCCACGAGGTCGACGAAGTCGCCGTCCTTGAACCCCTGGCTCACGATGTCGTCCGGGTGCACGAAGACGACCCGTCGGCCGTCCTCGATGCCGCGGTACCGGTCGCTCAGCCCGTAGATGACGGTGTTGAACTGGTCGTGGCTGCGCAGCGTCTGGAGCACGAGGTGCCCGTCGGGGACCTGCAGGACCTCCAGGGGCGAGGGGACGAAGTGGGCCTTGCCGGTCTTGGTCTCGAACGTCCGGGAGTCGCGCGGCGGGTGGGGGAGGACGAACCCGCCGGGACGGTCGGCCTTGCTCGAGTAGTCCTCGCAACCGGCCACGACGCGTGAGATGTGGCCGCGGATGAGGTCGTAGTCGTCGGCCATCGCGGCCCAGCCGATCCCGTGGCGCTCGCCCAGGGTCGCCTCGGCGATGCCGGCGATGATCGCGACCTCCGAGCGCAGGTGCGGACTGGCCGGCGCGAGCACCCCGCGAGAGGCGTGCACCGCGGACATCGAGTCCTCGACGGTGATGTACTGCTCGCCCTTGCCCGACATGTTCTTCTCGGTGCGGCCCATGGTCGGCAGGATCAGGGCGGTGTCGCCGCAGTCGAGCATCGACCGGTTGATCTTGGTGGCGACCTGCACCGTCATCGCAGCCTTGCGCAGTGCCTTGGAGGTCACCTCGGTGTCGGGGGCGGCCGCCACGAAGTTGCCGCCCAGCCCCATGAAGAAGGACGCCTCGCCGTCACGGAAGGCGCGGATCGAGTCGACCGTGTCGAGACCGTGCTTGCGCGGCGGATCGAAGCCGAACTCGGCCTGCAACGAGTCGAGGAAGTGCTCGGGGACGCGTTCCCAGATGCCCATCGTGCG
>JAOPWZ010000033.1 GCA_025965435.1 Aeromicrobium sp. | reverse complement strand
CTTGCGGAAGTAGAGCACCATCGACTTGCCGATGAGCGGGTCGAGCACCTTGCCGGCGTACTGGAGGACCTTGGGCTGCTTCATGATCTCCCACACCAGCAGCTTGTGGTAGGCCTTCGCGGCCGGGTGGCCGTCGTTGTCGACGCCGACGGCGCACTTGATCCACCAGTACGGCGCGTGCAGCCCGTGGGCGTAGTCCTTGCCCTCGAAGATCATCGCGTCGCCGGGCGTGCCGTCGTTGAAGCGGCCCGCCTTGGTGACCTTGTCGACCAGCTCGTGGTCGGTGTAGATGCGGATGTGGCCGCCCTCGGCGTTGTGGTAGTCGTCGGAGAGCTTCCAGTTGATGACCTCGGGCAGCCAGCGCGGCACCGAGATGGCCAGGGTGCCGCCGGGCCGCAGCACGCGCACGAGCTCCCTGATCGCGTCGACGTCGGCGTGGATGTGCTCGAGCACCTCGGCCGCGACGACCCGGTCGAACTCGCCGTCGGCGAAGGGCAGCGCCAGCGCGTCGCCCTCCTCGGTGTCGGCCTCGGCACCCTCGGGCACCTCACCGGCCTCCTTCATCGCACCGAAGAGCTCCCGCACGCCGGCCAGCTCGTCGGCGTCCATGTCGAAGGCGACGACGTCGCCGCCGCGGCGGTAGAGCTCGAACGCGTGGCGTCCGCCACCGCAGCCCATGTCGAGGACACGGTCGCCTGCCTGGAAGCCCAGCCGGTCGAAGTCAACGGTCAGCATGTGTGGTCAGCCCTTCTCGATCTCGGTGTGCTCGCCGGCGAAGTCGGCGATCACGTCTTCGTACGCCGCAGCCACCTGCACCGCGACCGCGCGCCAGCTGAACAGCTCGCGCACCCGGCGCCGGCCAGCCTCGCCCATCCGGGCCCGCCGCTCGGGATCGTCGAGCAGCGCGCCGATGGCGTGCTTGAACTCCTCGACGTCGCCGGGGGTCACCAGGTCGGCGCACTCGCCGTCGGGCCCGACCACCTCGGGGATCGCGCCGGCGCGCGAGACGACGAGCGGGGTGGCGCAGGCCATCAGCTCGGCGGTCGGCAGCGAGAAGCCCTCGTAGAGCGACGGCACGCAGGCCAGCTCGGCGGAGCCCATCAGGTCGACCAGCTCGGCGTCGCTGACGCCGTTGACGAAGCGCACCGCGTCGCCGATGGACAGCTTGTCGATGAGCTGCTCGGTGCGCCCGCCGGGCTGCGGCTTGGTGACGAGCAGCAGCTCGAGGTCGCGCTCGGTGCGCAGCTTGGCGAACGCCTCGAGCAGGGTCGCGATCCCCTTCATGGGGGCGTCGGCACTGGCCATGGCGATGATCCGCCCGGGGACGCGCGGCCGCGTCGGCGGCTGGAAGAGGTCGTCGACGCCGAGCAGGATGACCTGCATCCGGGCCGGGTCGACCCCGAAGTCGCGCGCGATGTCGCGGGCGGAGGACTCCGAGGGTGTCAGGATCTTGCGCGCCCGACGGGCGACCTTCTGCTGCATCCGCAGGAAGCCGTACCAGCGGCGGATCGAGAGCTTCTTGCGCAGCGTGGGGGCGGCCTCGAGGTCGATGCGCCGGTCGAAGCTGATCGGGTGGTGAACCGTGGTGATGAGCGGCAGACCCATCTTCTCGATGTCGAGCATCCCGTAGCCGAGCACCTGGTTGTCGTGCACGATGTCGAACTCGTCGACCCGGGCGCGCAGCAGCCTGGCGACCCGCGTGCTGAACGTCTTCGGCTCGGGGAACCCGGCCGTGCACATGGTGAGGAACTCCTCCACGTCGACGAGGTCGCGGAACTCCCGTGGCCTCGGAACGCGGAACGGGTCCGGCTCGCGGTAGAGGTCCAGGCTCGGGACCTTGGTCAGCGTGACCCCCGGGTCCAGCTCGGGGTAGGGCTGGCCGGAGAAGACCTCGACCGAGTGACCGAGGTTGGCCAGCTCGCGGCTGAGGTGCCGGACATAGATCCCCTGCCCCCCGCAATGGGGCTTGCTTCGGTAGGACAGAAGGGCAATCCGCATCGCCGCGACCTCTCTCTCGCTCTCCGGACACTTGCCGGGAGCACTGACACGCCGGGCCGGACAAAGTGAAACGTGTTCCTATTATGTCTCACCAGTTGCTAGCCTAGTGCGCCAGATCAACGAGAACCTCGGGTGGTTGCTTCCACCCGGGACTCTCCCCTGATTCACACGTTCGCCACATGGGAGGCACCGTGACCAGCGTCAACTCGCTGACGGTCGACGAACTCGGGTCCGCAGCTCAGCGTGATCGACGCAAGCGCATCCTCGACGCCACGATCGCGCTCGCCTCCAAGGGCGGCTTCGACGCGGTGCAGATGCGGGCCGTCGCCGAGCGGGCCGACGTGGCCCTCGGGACGCTCTACCGCTACTTCCCGTCGAAGATCCACCTGCTGGTCTCCGCTCTGGCCCGCGAGTTCGAGCGCGCCGAGGCGACGCTGCGCGACAAGCCGATCCCGGGTGACAACGCGGCCGACCGCGTGATCTTCGTGCTGAAGAAGACCACCCGCGGCATGCAGGGCGACCCGCACCTGACCGAGGCGCTGACCCGGGCGTTCATGTTCGCCGACAAGTCGGTCCAGTCCGAGATCCACATCGTCGGCATGCTGCTGACGACCATGCTCACCCGCGCCATGCACCCCGGCCAGACCGAGCTCACCGACGACGACGTGGCGATCGCCAAGGTCCTCGGCGACGTGTGGCTCTCCGCGCTGGTCGGCTGGGTCACCGGGCGCAGCAGCGCCGAAGAGGTCGGCCAGCAGATCGAGGTCGCGGTCCGCCTGCTGCTGCGCTGACCCGGCGGGACGGCTACCCACCGAACGCGTGGGTGGCGGTGACGCCGCCGTCGATGGCGATCTCGGCACCGTTGACATAGGAGCTCTCGTCACTCGCGAGGTAGACGTAGAGCGGCGCGATGTCCTCGGGGTGGCCCACCCGGCGCAGCGGGATCTTCGAGGCGCCGTACTCCATCGCCGCGTCGCCGCCGTGCACCCGGGTCATCGGGGTGTCGATCATGCCGGGGTGCACGGAGTTCACCCGGATCCCCTTGGGACCGAGCTCCATCGCGGCGACCTTGGTCATGCCGCGGATGGCGAACTTGGTCGCGGAGTACGCCGCGCACGCGGCCATCCCGCCCAGGCCCTCGATCGAGGACGCGTTGACGATCGATCCGCCGCCGTTCTTGCGCATCGTGCGCGCGACCGACTTCATGCCGAGGAAGCAGCCGAGCTGGTTGACCCGGAAGACCAGCTCGAACTCGTCGGCGCCCATCTTCTCGATCTCGCCGAAGCGCAGGATGCCGGCGTTGTTGACGAGCACGTTGACCGGCCCGAACCGCTCGTTGGCGTCCGCGACCAGCGCGATCCACGAGGCCTCGTCGCTCACGTCGTGGTGGGCGAACCAGGCGTTCTCGCCCAGCTCGTCGGCCAGCGCCTGGCCGGCCTCCTCGGCGATGTCGGCGACGACGACCTTCGCGCCCTCGGCGACGAAGGCGCGGCAGATCCCGGCCCCCTGCCCCTGGGCGCCCCCGGTGACGATGGCGATCTTGCTGGCCAGACGGGCCATGGGTGGATCCTCTCGGGGGTTCAGACGGTGAGCTGCATGACGGAGTCGGCCGCGAAGCCGACCGAGGGGACTCGGCCCTCGAAGTAGCCGCCGACCTGCTTGGCGAGGTCGTCGAGGTCCCACGTCGAGCCCGAGGCGTCGAAGCGCTGCTCGACCACGGGAGCCGCCAGCAGTGCGACCATGCAGCCGTACACGACGAAGACCTGGCCGGTGATGGAGTCGGCGGCCGG
>JAOPWZ010000032.1 GCA_025965435.1 Aeromicrobium sp. | reverse complement strand
GCGAGGCGCCCTCACTGACATCAGTTGCAAACACTCCTGACGCTGGAGTGAAAGCTCACACTCAGCCGCAGCCGGTGGTGTTGCCGCAGCTCGAGCACGTGTAGCACGCGCCCGTGCGCTGCATCATGCCGCCGCAGTCGCCGCAGACCGGGCCCAGCTCGATGTCCGGGCCCTTGGCCTGGACGCGGGCCGGGACGACCGGCGGGGTGTCCGTCGCCGCGTTCATCGCCGGGCGGCCGCCGGCGGGCGGGGTGACCGTGCCGGCCGAGCCGGTGACCGGGGTGCTCGTGGACCGGGCGCTCGTCGGGCGGGCGGTGTCGCCGCCGTTCTGGGCGGCGTCCTGGGCGTTCTGGCGGTTGCGGACGGCGTCGGTCCGGATGCCGAGCTCCTCCTGGATGTCGGCGTCCAGGAAGCGGCTGGCGAGCCAGCGCATGAAGTAGTCCGGCATCGACTTGGCGAACGGGATCTCGGGGTTCGTCGTGATCCCCTCCGGCTCGAAGCGCATGTAGGCGAACTTGCGCACGAGCGTCTCGAGCGGCACGCCGTACTGCAGCGCGATCGACACCGAGGTGGCGAAGGAGTTCATCATGCCGCGGACGGCGGAGCCCTCCTTGCCGATGTCGGTCAGGAAGATCTCGCCGACGGCGCCGTCCTCGTACTTGCCGGCCGTGATGTAGCCCTCGTGGCCGCCGATGGAGAACTTGTGCGTGATGGACTGGCGCTCGCGCGGCATGCGGCGGCGCGACGGGCCGAGCTCGGCGCGCAGGCGCGTCTCGGTCTCGGCGACGGCGCGGCCGACGGCCTTCGCGACGATCTCGTCGACCTGCTCGGCGGCGACCACGTCGACGTCGTCCTGCGCGTCCGTGCGCAGTGCCTGCGCCGTCTTCGAGCCGTCGCGGTAGATGGCCAGGGCCTTGACGCCCAGGCGCCAGGCCTCGGTGTAGGCCTCGGCGATGTCCTCGACCGTGGCGGTCCTGGGCATGTTGACCGTCTTGGAGATCGCACCCGAGAGGAACGGCTGCGTGGCGCCCATCATCTTGATGTGGCCCATGTGCGAGATCGCGCGCTGTCCGACGGCGACGTCGAACACCGAGAGGTGCTCGTCCTTGAGGCCCGGGGCGCCGACGATCGTCGAGTGCTCGTTGGTGTAGGCGATGATCTGGTCGACCTGCTCGGGCGAGTAGCCGAGCTCCTGCAGCGCCAGCGGCACCGTGCGGTTGACGATGACCATGTTGCCGCCGCCGACGAGCTCCTTGTACTTGACGAGCGAGAAGTCCGGCTCGATGCCGGTCGTGTCGCAGTCCATGAGGAAGGAGATCGTGCCGGTCGGCGCCAGGACGGTCGCCTGGGCGTTGCGGTAGCCGTGCCGCTCGCCGAGCTCGACGGCCTCCTCCCAGGAGCGCTGGGCGGCCTGCAGCAGCGGCACGTCGCCGGCGTCGACGTCGTCGATCTCGTTCGAGGCGTCGCGGTGCATCCGCATGACCGCGTTGTGCGGCGCGCGGTTCTCCTCGTACGCCTCGAACGGCCCGATCGCGGCGGCGATCTCGGCGGAGCGGCGGTACGCGCGACCCGTCATCAGGGCGGTGATCGCCGCGGCGGTGGCGCGGCCGTGGTCGGAGTCGTACGGCATGCCCTTCGACATGAGGAGCGCGCCGAGGTTTGCGTAGCCCAGGCCGAGCTGGCGGAAGCGGCGGGCGTTCTCGCCGATCTGCTCCGTCGGGGAGCACGACGGGCCGACGATGATCTCCTGCGCCAGCAGCAGCACGTCGACCGTGTGCTCGAACGTCGGGACGTCGAAGGTGCCGTCGGGGCGACGGAACTTCATGAGGTTGATCGACGCGAGGTTGCAGGCCGAGTCGTCGACGTGCATGTACTCCGAGCACGGGTTCGACGCGTTGATGCGGCCCGAGTTCGGCGACGTGTGCCAGCGGTTGATCGTCGTGTCGTACTGCATGCCCGGATCGGCGCAGCGCCAGGCGGCCTTCGCGATCTCGTTCATGAGCTCCCGCGCCCGGAAGCTCGGCGTCGCGACGTCGGCGACCTCGCGGTTGCGCGGGGTCGTCTGCCAGTCGCCGTCGTCGACGACGGCCTGCATGAACTCGTCGGAGACGCGGACGGAGTTGTTCGCGTTCTGGTACTGGATCGAGGTGAAGCCGTCACCGTCGATGGACATGTCGAAGCCGGCCTTGGCCAGGGCCTCGGCCTTGTCCTCCTCCTTCGCCTTGCACTGCACGAACTCGAGGATGTCCGGGTGGTCGACGTCGAGGACGACCATCTTCGCCGCGCGGCGGGTCTTGCCGCCGGACTTGATCGTGCCGGCCCAGGAGTCCGCGCCGCGCATGAACGAGACGGGGCCCGAGGCGGTGCCGCCCTTGGACAGCGGCTCCATCGACCCGCGGATGTTCGACAGGTTGATGCCCGAGCCGGAGCCGCCGCGGAAGATGCGGCCCTCCTTGGTGTTCCACTCGAGGATCGAGTCCATCGAGTCGTCGACGGAGAGGATGAAGCACGCCGAGCACTGCGGCGACTCCTCGAACCCGACGTTGAACCAGACCGGGCTGTTGAACGCGGCGAGCTGGTTGAGCAGGATG
>JAOPWZ010000129.1 GCA_025965435.1 Aeromicrobium sp. | reverse complement strand
ACGTACGCGATGTCGCGCGCGGGGTCGTCGCGGTGCCGGATGACGACCATCTTCTGGTGGTGGGAGCCACCCATCCGCACCCGCATGTCGAGCAGCGCTTCCGCGCCTCGGTCCTGCAACGCCTTGCCGAGCCGCCGGTTCTCGCCGGAGGCGAAGCCCAGCGCCTCGGAGTGCGAGCGCCACACCAGGCCCCGCACGTCGACTCCGCGCTCGTCGGCCCGCCCGAGCACCTCCACGACCTCGCTGCCCGGCTCACCGGTCAGGCGCTCGTCGGCGTCGCCCTGCCAGTCGGTGAAGTAGATGAGGTCGCCCTCGCGCGTGGCCTCGATGCGCTCGAACAGCTCGACGAAGTACGTCTCCCCGTGGACGAGTGGCCGCACCCGGTTGCCGGTGGACCACGCCTGGTCGCCCGGGTGGTCCGCATCGAGCACCGTGCGCGGGTTACCGCGCTCCGTGGACGTCAGGAACCAGGACAAGGCATGGTCGGAGGGCACGGCACCACCTTGCCCGACGCCCATGGCACGCCCCGACCCGGTGCCCGTGTCGCGGGGCAAGGGCAGGCGCCCTCCAGCGTTCGTCATCGACCGGAACCGCTGTGCTCTCCCCCCACCCAGCACCGGTCCGCCCCACCACTCCCCGGCCACCTGCGCCACAGCGCGTCATGGCGATCACCCCTCATCCTGAAAGGATGAGCCCCATGACCGAGAAGAGCTCCCCGCCCGGCCGACGCTGGGCGATGACCGGAGCGGCAGGGCTCATCGGCCGGCACCTCCGCAGCCGCCTGGGTGACGCGTTCGACGAGCTCCTGCTGCTCGACATCGAGGACATCCACGATCTCGCACCGCACGAGCGGAGCCTGCGCGTCGATCTCCGCGACCTCGACGCGCTCAGAGAGGCCCTCGACGGGCTCGACGGAGTGATCCATCTGGGCGGGCTCGCCGACGAGGCCGACTTCCATGACCTGGCCGACGTCAACATCGTCGGCTCCTACCACGTGCTCGAGGCCGCTCGCCTGGGTGGAGTGCGACGCGTCGTGTACGCCAGCAGCAACCGTGCCACCGGCTTCTACCCCACGACCCACGTGGTCAGCCCCGACGAACCGCCCCGGCCCGACGGCCTCTACGGCGTCACGAAGGCGGCGACCGAGGCGCTGTGCCGTCTCTACGCTGACAAGTTCGGGCTGGAGATCGCCTGCCTGCGCATCGGGACCTTCGCGGCCGAACCCGCCACGCCCCGCGAGCTGCACACCTGGCTGAGCCCCCGCGACTGCGAGGCAGCCTTCCGGGCGGCGATCGAGGGCGTCTACACGTTCACGACGTTCTACGCGGTGTCGGCCAACGCCCAGGGCTGGTGGGATCTCGACGCCGGCAGCTCGATCGGATTCGAGCCCCAGGACGACGCGATGACCTTCGCCGCCGGCATCGACGGTGAACCGTCAGAGCCTTAAGGCGGGATGTTCGCCTCCGTGGACTTCACCCTCTCGCGGCAACGCCACCTCCGCCCGACGCCGGAAGGGGCAACGAAAAGCCCCTGACCTGCGCTTCCGCAGGTCAGGGGCGATTGTCGTGCTGTGGCAGGTGCAGGGTTCGAACCTGCGTAGGCTGAGCCGTCTGATTTACAGTCAGATCCCTTTGGCCGCTCGGGCAACCTGCCGGGGTGTTGCCGGGGCAACGAGAAGCAACACTATCGCAGCCGTTTAGGCTGAGAGAAATCAGACCCACCGAGCACCCCACCACCCCGTCCTCAGGAGCACCCCATGGCCGACTCGTCCTTCGACATAGTGAGCAAGATCGATCGCCAGGAGGCCGACAACGCCCTGAACCAGGCGGTCAAGGAGATCCAGACCCGGTACGACTTCAAGAACACCGGTGCGGAGATCAAGTGGAACGGCGAGTGGGGCATCGAGATCACCGCCAACGCCGACGAGCGCGCGCTCGCGGTCCTCGACGTGTTCAAGGACAAGCTGATCAAGCGCGGCATCTCGCTGAAATCGCTCGAGGACGGCGAGCCCCGCCAGTCCGGCAAGGACGTCAAGATCAACTGCACGTTCGGCGAGGGCATCGACCAGGACCAGGCCAAGAAGGTCTCCAAGCTGATCCGCGACGAGGGCCCCAAGGGCATCAAGGTGCAGATCCAGGGCGACGAGCTGCGCGTGACCAGCAAGAAGCGCGACGACCTGCAAGAAGTCATCGCGCTCCTCAAGGGTGCCGACCTGGACTTCGCCGTCCAGTTCACCAACTACCGCTGACGTGCCCGGGTCTGCTTGAGACCCACCATGTAGGGCAGGCCCTGGCCCGCCGCGGCCAGGGTGTTGCCGAGCCGCGCACCCCACGACGGCTTGCGCAGCGGCGGTGGCGAGCCGTCGAGGTCGGCGACGTCGACGAAGAACGCCCGGATGGTGCCGATCCCCTCGAGGTCCGGCGCGATCTCGTGCACGGGCTGCGGCAACGACGTCCCGTCGGCGCCCCGGAGCTCCTCGGTGAGCAGGACGTACTCGGGGATCGGTACCGAGTTCTTCAGCAGCCGATGGACGAGGATCACGTCGATCCCCACGAGCTTGTCGCGGCCCATGATCGTCTGCCTCGCCACGTCGCCGACGTGCGCCACGAACTTGAGCTTCAGGTTGCCCGCCTCCTTGCAGCCACCGCACGGGCAGAGGTTGGTCACGACGTACTGGCGCTCGGCATGGAAGGCGCGGTGCATCGCGACGGAGGTGTCGAGGATCTCTGTCAGGGCGGCCTGGGGATCGCTCGTGCCGACGCGACGGGAGAGGAAGGCGGCGTCCCCCTCGATCTCGACGAGGTCGAAACCGGGGGCGGCCCGGATCATGCTCTCCAGGATCCGGGCCGTGTTGACCTCCGCGTGGGCGAGGGACATGCGATGGGTGCTCATGTACTCGGTGTAGCCACCGATGTCGGCGATCAGCAACGAAGCGCGCTCGGGCGTCATGCTCCACAGTCCCACCCCCCGGTCGCGCGGCTCAACCCCTGCGAGCCCGCGGAATTCACGGCGCGGGCGGTAGCTCCTCGTCCGGATCCTCCGGCGCGTAGCGGTGCAGCTGGTCCTCGACGGCCGCCTCGGCTGCCCGGGAGCTCGGCGTGTAGCCCAGGACGGCTGCGAGGAAGCGATCCGGGCTGAGGGTCTGCAGGTGGAGCGCATCCCTGGCCACCACGGTCGCTGTCCGTCGGGTGCGGCGCAGCAGCGCGATCTCGCCGAAGCCCTCGCCGGGCCCGAGTGTCGCCACGACCCGGCCGTCGCCGATGACGTCGGCCTGGCCGGCCACGATCACGTAGTAGCGGTCGCCGAGCTCGCCCTGGGTGACCACGGCCTGACCGGCTGGAACGGTGACCGGCTCGAGCCCCCGGGCCAGCTGCTCGATGGCGGGCAGCGGCAGGGGCTGGAGCATCGGCACCCGCTGGAGCAGCCCGACGTCCAGGTCGAGATCGCCGACGGACCGGTCCAGGGTGCGCAGTCGCCGCCACGCCGCCACTGCGAGCACGGGACACAGCAGCCCGATCGACACCAGAGCGGCACGGATCCCGAACCACTCGACCAGTGTCGAGGCGAGGATGGCTCCGAGGCCGATGGACACGGTGACGAGGCTCTCCAGGACGCCGAAGACACGGGCCAGGACCGCATCGGGCGTCAGCCTGCCGATCAGCGTGAATCCCGCGACGTCGATCAGGGCGTTGCCGACGCCGACGAACGACAGGAGGACCAGGGCCACCGCCTCGTGGGGAACGACACCGATCAGCGCGATGGGCAGCCCCCACAGCGCGACGCCGACCGCGAACCAGGCCCCGAGGCGTGATGCCCCAGCGAGGAAGGATGCCCCGAGGGATCCGGCCACCGCACCCACACCGACGGCCGTCATGAGGGCTCCGACGCCGGCATCGCCGGTGTCGAGCAGGCTGACGGCGACCACCACCGAGAACACCGTGAGCGCGCCGCGCGTCAGTGACTGCGCTGCCGCCAGCCACAGGATGAGCTGCAGGTCGCGGCTCTGCCTGACGGCGCGAAGCCCTTCCACGGCCTCCCCCAGGAGATCAGGGGGACGGATCGCTGCGGGGCGAGGCGGGGCGTCGTACCTGACCCGCAGCAGGAGCAGGGCCGCCACGAAGGAGGCGCCGGCCGCTACCGCGAACACCACGGACACGTCGGTGACGGCGAGCAGCACCGCGGCCATGAGTGGACCGATCAGCGTGGAGACGGAGTCGAGCATCCCGCGGACCACGTTGGCGCTCGCCAGCTCGTGGCCGGTGCGGCACAAGGTCGGCAGCAGTGCGGAGTGCGCGGGCCGGAACAGCGTGGCCGCCATCGTGGACAGCACCGCCAAGGCGTACACGACCATCACGGGACCGCCCACCGCCACCGTCGCTGCCGCGGTCGCCGTGGCGATCCCCCGCAGCGACGACACGACGACGAGGACCCGCTCACGCCGCCCCCGGTCGGCGAACGGGGACAGGACGGGTGCCAGCAGTGCCGACGGCAGCATGCGGAGCAACCCGACGAGTCCGAGAGCAACCGCGCCACCGTCGTCATAGGCCACGACACCGAGCCCGACCGTGAACGCCCACTCCGCGGTCCACGCGCCGAGGAAGCTGAGCTGGGCGCGTCGCAGGTTGTGGTTCCGCCAGTTGCTCGTGAAGGCCGCCGCTGCCTCACCGAGCCTGCTCCGGCTCTCAACCACGCTCATGCACAGACTCTAGGCCCCGGGCGGACTGAGAACAGAGGCGTTTCGCGACGGCACCTGCGGGGTCAGCGCAAGGGGGCGCTGGTGCGGCTCCGTGCCCACGGCCACGTCAGCAACGCCCACACGTCCGCGATGATCGCGATCTCCAGCACGACGTACAGCGGCCAGGGTCCGAGGAAGTCCAGGAGGGACGGATTCTCGGGCAGCCCGTTGAGGTAGCCGTAGTTGGTGCCGGCCACGACGTTGAACAGGTACGCGCCAACGGCCCACACCAGCGTCACCACGATGGTCTGCCGGTAGGTGTGCCACGTCGGCAGGATCCGCAGGCCCAGGACCAGGAAGAACGAGGTCCACACGATCAGCAGGTGCATGGCCCAGAACATCAGGAACCGTGCCTCCGGGAAGTCGGACTCCAGGTCGGGCGTGAACATGCCCTGCGTCGTGAGCGTGATGCCCCACAGGTACGTGATCGTGGCGGCGAACCGATGGCGGGTCCACAACGCGTAGGCGGCGAACATCCAGCCGAGATCGCACAGCTGCAGCGGCAGGGACGTCTGCAGATCCCATTCGCCCGGCAGGAGCTGAAGCACCTGCAGCGGGATCGTGACACAGAGCAGCGCGATGGCGAGGGCCCGCCTGACGATCGCCTCCGCCGGGCGGCCACTGACCCGCCGTCCGGCAAGGACGATCAGCACGACCCCGACCGCGAAGATCGACAGGATCGTCAGGTGTGACGTCCCGTACGACTCGAAGCCTTGCTCGGCGGCCAGCCCCATGTCGTGAGGCTAGCCCGTCAGGCCCCCCGGGGTGGACGGGAATATCTGGTTCTGTATGCACCGGTGCTGACAGGACCAGATTTTCTGGTCCCCCTCACTCGACGAGGGGCACCCGCAAGAACGTCACGGCGAAGTCGGCATCGTCGGTGAACGGCACCAGGTCCCAGGTGGCGAAGCGCTGCTCGAGCACGAGCCCGGCCGCATCGACGTCCGCGTCGAACGACCCCAGTGCGAGATCCCGGTCGGTCGCGAAGCCGAGGACGATCCGACCGCCGGGCCGGACGTGACGGCGCAACGACGCCAGCACGAGCCGCTCCGTGTCGGGCGCGACGAAGACCATGACGTTGCCCGCGACCACCGCGATGTCGAACGGTTCCTCGTCCTCGAGGTCGAACCGGCTGAGATCGCCGACGACCCAGCGTGGACCGGGGTGATCCTCCTCGGCCGCCGCGATCAGGACCGGGTCGGCGTCGATGCCGACGACGGTGTGTCCGCGCTCGTGCAGCACCGCGCCGACCCGTCCCGGCCCGCATCCCGCGTCGAGGATGCGCGAGCCCGGCGGCGTGACCGCATCGATCAGTCTGGCTTCTCCGGCCAGGTCGGCACCCTCCGCGGCGAGCTGGCGAAAGCGCTCGACATACCACTGTGAGTGGCCGTCCTTGGTGGTCGTGAACCAGCGGGGAATGTCGGTCATGTCCCCATCGTCCTCCAGGCGTAGGCTCTCCGGGTGAGTGACTCCAAGGCCGGTGTGAGCTTCGGCGTCGCCTCCTACGTCTGCTGGGGTTTCTTCCCCCTCTACTGGCCCCTGCTGGAGCCCGCCGGCTCCCTGGAGATCCTGGCCCACCGGTTCGTCTGGTCGATGGTGTTCGTCCTGGTCGCGATCACGGCGATGGGCAAGTGGTCGACCTTCGCCGCCATCGCCCGCGACCGACGCCTGATGCTGATCCTGGCCGTCGCCTCCGTGACGATCGCGCTGAACTGGGGCGGCTTCATCTACGGCGTCACCAACGGGCACGTCATCGAGACGTCCCTCGGCTACTTCATCAATCCGCTCGTGACCGTGCTGCTCGGCGTCTTCGTGCTGAAGGAGACCCTGCGCCCGGTGCAGTGGGTGGCCATCGCGATCGGCGCCTCGGCCGTCGTCGTGCTGACGGTCGACTACGGGCGGCTGCCGTGGGTCGCGCTGCTCGTCGCATTCTCGTTCGCGCTCTACGGGTTCATGAAGAAGAAGGCCGATCTCGGTGCCTTCGAGGGGCTGGGCATGGAGACGGCGATCCTGTTTCCCGTCGCCTTAAGCTTCTTGGTCGTCCTGCAGCTGCGCGGAGAGCTCGCCTTCGGGCACGAGGGTCCGGCGAACCTCACGCTGCTGATCGGCACGGGCGTCGTCACGGCGATCCCGCTGCTGCTGTTCGGGGCGGCCGCGACGCGCCTGTCGCTCACGACGATCGGCCTGCTGCAGTATCTCGGCCCGATCATCCAGTTCATCGTGGGCCTGACGATCTTCGACGAGGACATGACCAGCGCGCGCTGGGCCGGCTTCGTCCTCGTCTGGGTCGCCCTGGTGATCTTCACGCTCGACGCGATCCTCAACCGACGGCGCGTCCTGCGCCAGTCGGCCGAGGCCTGCGCGATCTGAGCGAGCGGTGCAATCCAGACCCCGAGTGGCGCAATGTGGCGCAACACGCCGTCTCAGAAACCCCAGATTGCACCACTCGCGGGTCCCCCCAGCGGGTCGCTGCGCGGGGTGGGGTCAGCCCAGGCGGGTGACGACGGTGTCGCAGAGCTCCTGCAGGGCCGCGCGGGCGGACGTGTCGGGGAGCTTGGCGAGCAGGACGCTCGCGGCGTCCGCCTCGGCCTGCACGTAGGAGCGAGCCTCCGTCAGGGCCGGGTGGGCCCGCAGCAGCGTGAGCGCCTCGGCGTGCTCGTCGTCGTCGGTCAGCGGCTTCGACAGCAGCGCGCGCAGCCGGGCGCTCTCGGCGTCGGTGGAGCGCAGCGCGATGAGGGTCGGCAGGGTGGGGACGCCCTCCCGCAGGTCCGTGCCGGGGGTCTTGCCCGAGTCGCCCGTCTCGCTGGCGATGTCGATGATGTCGTCCGCGAGCTGGAACGCGGCACCGATGCGCTCGCCGAACTCGGTCAGCGTCTCCTGGACGTCCGCCGGCGCGCCGGCCATCATGGCGCCGAAGCGGGCGGAGGTCGCGATCAACGACCCGGTCTTGTCGGCCACGACGGCGAGGTAGTGCGCCAGCGCGTCGTCGTCGGCACCGGGGCCGATCGTCTCGCGGATCTGGCCCTGCACGAGGCGGGAGAAGGTCCGCGCCTGGATGCGCACCGCATCGGTGCCCAGGTCGGACACCAGGTCCGAGGCCTGTGCGAACAGGTAGTCGCCGACGAGGATCGCGACGGAGTTGCCCCACCGCTCGTTGGCGCTGGGGGCTCCGCGGCGCTTGTCGGCCTCGTCCATGACGTCGTCGTGGTACAGCGTCGCCAGGTGCGTCAGCTCGACGACGACGGCCGAGCGGGCCACGTCGGCCCGCGACGGGTCACCGAACTCGGCGCTCAGCATGATCAGCAGCGGGCGGAACCGCTTGCCACCGGCATTGAGCAGGTGGGCCGCGGCCTCGGAGACCAACGCGTCTGGGCTCTTGACCGCTGCCAGGAGCTGGGTCTCGACCTCCCGCACCCCTGCGAGCACGCGTGACTCGAGGGCGGCGTCGTTGAACGAGACACCCAGAACGGACACGTGAAGCTCCTAGCCGAAAAATCGAGCGCTGTGGTTCAGCGTACGAAGGCGCCCGCGTGCTGCGCGAGATCCAGCACCGGCCCCGGAAGGATACCGAGTCCGAGCGTGCCCACCACGGCGACGACGATGACAACGGTAGTCAGCAGGCTCGGAACGGCGACGGTCGGCCCATCGCCCACCGGCTCGGTGAAGAACATCAGGACGATGACGCGGACGTAGAAGTAGGCCGCCAGGGCGCTCATCAGCACGCCGACGATGACGAGCCACCAGAAACCACCGGAGTAGGCGGCGCTGAACACGCCCCACTTCCCGATGAAGCCGCCGGTCAGCGGGATGCCCGCGAACGACAGCATGAAGATCGCGAAGGATCCCGCGAGCATCGGCGACGTCTTGCCCAGGCCCGCCCACTTCGACAGATGGGTCGTCTCGCCGCCGGAGTCACGCACCAACGTCACGACGGCGAACGCCCCGATCGACGCGAGCCCGTAGGCCGCGAGGTAGAACAGGATGCTCGAGACCGACGTGACCCGGTCGGAGCCGGCGACGCCCGCGTAGACGCCGACGAAGCCGACCAGGAGGAAGCCCGCGTGGGCGATCGAGGAGTACGCCAGCATCCGCTTGACGTCCGTCTGGGAGACCGCGACGACCGAGCCCAGGAACATCGTGATGATCGCGATCGCCACGATCGTGGGCCGCCAGTCCCACTGCGATCCGCCGAAGGCCACGTAGAACACCCGGGTCAGGGCGATGAACGCAGCGGTCTTGGTCCCGGCCGCCATGAAGGCCGTGACCGGCGTCGGCGCACCCTGGTAGACATCGGGCGTCCAGGCGTGGAACGGGGCGGCACCGATCTTGAACAGCAGGCCGACGGCGATCAGCGCGATGGCCGCGAGCAGCATGTTCTCGCTGCCCGTCCGGTTGGTGACGGCCGTGTCGATGGCCGACAGCTCGAAGCTGCCGGCGTAGCCGTAGGCCAGCGCGATGCCGTACAGGAAGAACACCGAAGAGAACGCGCCGAGCAGGAAGTACTTGAGCGCGGCTTCCTGGCTGAGCAGGCGACGACGACGCGCCAGTCCGCACAGCAGGTACAGCGGCAGCGACAGCACCTCGAGGGCGACGAACATCGTGAGCAGGTCGTTCGCGGTGGCGAACAGCATCATGCCGACCAGCGCGAACATCGCCAGCGGGAAGATCTCGCTGTGCTCGATGCGCATCTTGACGGCCTCGGCCTCGGAGGCCGAGCCGGGAGCGTCCGCGGCCCGCCCGGTGAACGCGCTCAGGCCGCCTTCGAGCCGGCGCTCGGCGAACAGCAGCATGCTGAGCAGCCCGAAGACCAGCAGGAGGCCCCACGTGACGACACCCGGTCCGTCGACGGACAGGGCACCCTCGCCGGCCACCTGGCCACGGGCCTTCAGCGCGGAGTCGACCCGGTCGAGATCGGTGTAGACCACGACGGTGTCGACCAGCGCGGCCACGATGCCGAGCACGGCGAGGACGGTCTGCACGAGGAAGCGCGACGAGCGGGGCCAGAAGGCCTCGACGAGGACACCCAGGACGGCGACGCCGGTGACGATGAACAGGGGTGCCAGCAGGGCGTACTCGATCTCGGGGGCCTCGATCATCGGCAGATCTGCCTCCAGGAATGACGTGAGCATCAGTGACCCCCTTCCTCTGCTGCGGGTGCATCGATCGGGGTGGGCGTCTTCGGCGTCGGATCGGTCTTGCCGATGTGGCTGACGACGGTCTCGACGGCCGGGTTGATGGCGTTGAGCACGGGCTGCGGGAAGAAGCCGAGCCCGATGATCAGCATGATCGCGGGTGTCAGTGCCGCGATCTCACGAGGCCGCAGCTCGGTGACGCCCTCGGCTCCCGGCGCGAGCGGTCCGGTCATGGTGCGCTGGTACATGATCAGGATGTAGAGCGCCGCGAGGACGATGCCCAGCGTCGCCACCGCCGCGGCGGGGATCGACACCGTGAACGTCCCGGCCAGCACGAGGAACTCCGAGACGAAGGGCGCGAGACCCGGGAGCGACAGGCTCGACAGGCCGGCGATCAGGAAGACGCCCGACAGGATCGGCGCGATCTTCTGCACACCACCGAAGTCGTCGATCCTGGCCGAGCCGCGCCGCGAGATCATGACGCCGGTGACCAGGAAGAGCGCCGCGGTCGAGAGCCCGTGGTTGAACATGTAGAGCGTCGAGCCGGCCATCGAGGTCGTCGTGAACGCGAAGATGCCCAGGATGATGAAGCCGAAGTGCGACACCGACGTGAACGCGATGAGCCGGCGGATGTCGTCCTGGCCGATCGCGAGCAGCGCTCCGTAGACGATGCTGACGACCGCCAGCGTGATGATGACCGGGCTCGCCCAGTCGGCCGCCTCCGGGAAGAGGTTGAGGCACCAGGTGATCATGCCGAACGTGCCGATCTTGTCGACCACGCTGACCATCAGCACCGAGGTGCCCGGCGTCGCCTGCCCGGCGGCATCGGGCAGCCAGGTGTGCAGCGGCCACAGCGGGGCCTTGATCGCGAAGGCCGCCATGAACCCGAGGAACAGCAGCCGCTCGGTGGTCTGGCTGAACTCCAGGTCCTGCAGGTCGGTGAGCAGGAACGAGGCGTCGCCCTGGCGTGAGCTGACGACGTACAGCCCGACGATCGCAGCCAGCATCAGCAGGCCGCCGACGAGGTTGTAGATCAGGAACTTGACCGCGGCGTACGACCGGTTCGGTCCGCCGAAGGAGCCGATCAGGAAGTACAGCGGGATCAGCGTCGCCTCGAACAGGATGTAGAACAAGAAGGCGTCGGTCGCCGCGAACGCGCCGATCGCGAGGCCCTCGACCGCGAGCATCCAGGCGAAGTAGGCGTTCGTGCCCCGCGGATCGGGCAGGCGGTCGTCGAACGACGCCAGGATGACGATGGGCACCAGGATCGTCGTCAGCAGGATCAGCGTGATCGCGATGCCGTTGACGCCGACCGAGTAGTGCGCGCCGAAGGCCTCGATCCAGCTGTGCTCCTCGGTCATCTGGTAGCCGCCGGACGTCGGCTCGTACCGGGCGAGCACGACCAGCGACAGCGCCAGCGTGATCAGCGCGACGCCCAGGGCGACGACCTTGGCCCGCAGGTGGTCGGTCCTGCCGCGAGGCAGGAGGGCGAGGATCAACGCGCCCGCGATCGGGGTCGCGGCGAGGATCGTGAGGATCATGCGAGGGTCACCGCCAGGAGACACAGGATGATGATGGCGACGCCACCGAACATCGTGAGGGCATAGGAACGGACCAAGCCGGTCTGCGGCTTGCGGAGGAACTGCGAGGTGTCACCCAGACGGTCGGCGACACCGGTGACGAAGCCGTCGATGCCCTTGCCGTCGAGCCACACCAGGAACCGGGTGAGGTGTCGGGTCGGCCGGACGACCACCGCCTCGTTGAGCTCGTTGCCGTACAGCTCGTGGCGACCAGCGCGGGCGAAGATCGACACCGAGCTGGGCGTCTCGGCGGCGATGGGCTCGCGGCGGTAGAAGACGACCGCTGCGACCACGCCGACGGCGACGACCAGGGTGATGATCAGGGTCAGCACGATGGCCGGCACCGCGAGCTCGTGGTGCTCGGCGTGCCCGACGACGGGCTCGAGCCACTCGCTGACCCAGTCGCCGAGCAGCAGGATGCCGCCGACGGCCGAGAGCGCGGCCAGCGCGATGAGTGGCCAGGTCATGACGCGGGGTGACTCGTGCGGGTGCACCTCCTCGCGCCAGCGCTTCTCGGACAGGAACGTCATGATCATCAGGCGGGTCATGTAGAACGCCGTGACGCCCGCACCGAGCAGCGCGCCGAGCCCCACCCAGAAGTTCTGGCCGAAGGCGGCCTCGATGATCTTGTCCTTGGACCAGAAGCCCGCGAAGGGCGGCACGCCGATGATCGCGAGGTAGCCCAGGCCGAAGGTCGCGAAGGTGACCGGCATCATCGAGCGGAGCCCGCCGTAGTGCCGCATGTCGACGTCGTCGTCCATCCCGTGCATGACCGACCCGGCGCCGAGGAACATGTTGGCCTTGAAGAAGCCGTGCGTGATGAGGTGGAAGATCGCGAACGCGTAGCCGGCGGGGCCGAGGCCGGCGGCCAGCATCATGTAGCCGATCTGGCTCATCGTGGAGCCGGCGAGCGCCTTCTTGATGTCGTCCTTGGCGCAACCGATCCAGGCACCGGCCAGCAGCGTCACGAGGCCGACGACGATGACCGCGTTGCGGGCCACCTCCGAGGCATCGAAGATCGCGTTGCTGCGCACCACCAGGTAGACGCCGGCCGTGACCATGGTCGCGGCGTGGATCAGGGCCGAGACGGGGGTCGGGCCCTCCATCGCGTCGAGCAGCCAGCTCTGCAGCGGCACCTGGGCCGACTTGCCGCAGGCGCCGAGCAGCAGGAGCAGCCCCAGCGACGTCGTGACGGTGTCGGTCGCGCCCGGGGCCGCGGCGTTGACCGCCTCGATCGCGGAGGTGCCGAACTGCGCGAACATCAGCATGATCGCGAGCGCCATGCCGAGGTCGCCGACGCGGTTGACGACGAAGGCCTTCTTGGCGGCGGCCGCTGCGGACGGCTTGTGCTGCCAGAAGCCGATCAGCAGGTACGACGCGAGGCCGACGCCCTCCCAGCCGAGGAACAGGACCAGGTAGTCACCGGCGAGCACCAGCGTGAGCATCGCGGCGATGAAGATGTTGAGGAAGGCGAAGAACCGTCGGCGTCGCTCGTCGTGCGCCATGTAGCCGATCGAGTAGACGTGGATCAGCGTGCCCACACCTGTGATCAGCAGGACGAACAGCGCCGACAGCTGGTCGAACACGAAGGTCATCTCGACGTGGAAGCGGCCCGCGTCGATCCAGGTGAACAACGAGACGGCGTGCGAGCGCTCCTCGGCATTCTCGCCCAGGAGCTCGGCGAACATGATCGCGCCGAGCACGAAGGACGCCGCCGATGCCGCGGTGCCGATGAGGTGGCCGAAGCGGTCTGACTCCTTGCCCCAGACCAGCAGCAGGGCACCGCTGGCCAGTGGGATGGCAATCAGCAGCCACTGAAGATCGAGCATCGCCGTCTCCTAGGACTTCAGCAGGTTCGCGTCGTCGACCGAGGTCGTTCGACGGGCGCGATAGATGGACACGATGATGGACAGCCCGACGACGACCTCGGCCGCGGCCACGACCATCACGAAGAAGGCCGCCACCTGCCCGTCGAGATTGCCGTGCTGGCGGGAGAAGCTGACGAAGGCCAGGTTGGTCGCGTTCAGCATCAGCTCGATGCACATGAACACGATGATCGCGTTGCGGCGCACCAGGACGCCGACGGCGCCGATCGTGAAGAGGATCAGCGACAGCGAGATGTACTCGTTCACTTCTCGCCCCCGAACGACTCACGGTCCGGCGATGACGGATCGTCCTCGGACCGCAGCTGGTCCACGACCTTGTCGACGTCGTCGTCGAAGCCGTGACGCACCTGCCCGCGCTCGACGATGCTCGGCGAGATCGACGCCTCCACCGGCGTGCCGTCGGGCAGCAGCGCAGGCGTGTCGACGGCGTTGTGCCGGGCGAAGACTCCGGGCGTCGGCTGGTTGCCGGGGTGACGACCCGACTCGGCGTACTCACGCATGCGGCGTGCCGAGATGTCCGCCTGGGAGGAGCGCGGGGTGAGGCGTTCCTTGTGGGCCAGCACCATCGCGCCGAGCGCGGCGGTGATGAGCAGGGCGCTCGTGAACTCGAAGGCGAGGACGTACTTGCCGAACAGGAGCTCGGCGAGGCCGTAGGCGTTGCTGTTGGCGTTCGCTTCCTCCAGCCCGACGACGGCGCCCGAGACGGTCTGCCCGATTGCGAGCACCACGGTGACGCCGAAGACGAGGCCGACCGCGGCGGCGAAGAACTTCTGGCCCGCGATCGTCTCCCTGAGCGCGTCGGAGGACCCGACGCCCACCAGCATCAGGACGAACAGGAACAGCATCATGATCGCGCCGGTGTAGACGATGATCTGCACCGCGAACAGGAACGGTGCACCCTGCGCGGCGTACAGCACCGCGAGGCTGATCATGACCAGCGCCAGGGCGAGGGCGGCGTGCACGGCCTTCTTGGCGAAGATCAGCCCCAGGGCGGCGATCACCATGATCGGCGCCAGGATCCAGAAGGTGATCACTCCTCGCTCCCGCCCGTCGAGACGCCCGTCGAGGCGCCCGTTGAGCCTGTCGCAACGCCCGTTGAGCCTGTCGAAACGGTTCCGGCCGGGTTGACCTCGGCCGTCTCGGCCGGATCGACCGGGAAGATCGGGAGCTGCTTGCCCCGGTAGTAGTCCTGGTGGTCGTCGCTGATCATCATCTCGTGCGGCGGCTCGACCATGCCCGGCAGCAGCGGCGCCAGCAGGTCGTTCTTCTCGTAGATCAGGTCGGCCCGGTTGTTGTCCGGGAAGTCCTGGTACTCGTTGGTCATCGTCAGCGCGCGCGTCGGGCAGGCCTCGATGCACAGGCCGCACAGGATGCAGCGCAGGTAGTTGATCTGGTAGACGCGACCGTAGCGCTCGCCGGGGCTGTGGCGGTCACCCTCGGTGTTCGACGCCCCCTCGACGTAGATCGCGTCCGCCGGGCACGCCCAGGCGCACAGCTCGCAGCCGATGCACTTCTCGAGGCCGTCGGGCCAGCGGTTGAGCTGGTGGCGGCCGTGGAAGCGCGGCGCGGTCGGGACCTTCTCGAACGGGTACTGCACCGTGACGGGCTTGCGGAACATCGTCCGGAAGGTCACGCCGAAGCCGGCGATCGGGTCCCAGAGCGTCTCGCGGATGGGGTTGGTCATGACAGCACCTCGGGT
>JAOPWZ010000092.1 GCA_025965435.1 Aeromicrobium sp. | reverse complement strand
GTGCTCGAGCTCGACCTGGAACAGGCGGACCATCTCGATCGCGAGTCCTGCGCTGCCGGCGATCCCGATGCAGGAGTACTCGTCGGCCGGGAAGACCTTCTCGATGTCGCGCTGGGCGATGACGTTGCCCATCGTGGCGCGGCGGTCGCCGGCCATGACGACACCACCGTCGAATGTCGCCGCCACGATCGTCGTGGCGTGCGGGGCGATGTCGGAGTGGGTCCCGGTGGTGCGCGCGGCAGCTCCCGGCATGAGCTCAGGGGCGGTCTCGGCGAGGTAGTCGGCGAACGAGGATGACCCGGTCAGGCGGGTGCCCTCAGGCAGCATCACTGTCCGCCCTTCTGCACGAAGCTGCGGACGAACTCCTCGGCGTTCTCCTCGAGCACGTCGTCGATCTCGTCGAGGATCGAGTCGACGTCGTCGTCCAGCTTCGCCTTGGCCTCGGTGTCGACCTCGGTCGTGTCGGCCTGCGCCTCGTCGGCCTCGGCGGGCTTGCGGGTGCTCTTGTGCTGCTGCTCTGACATGACCCAACCCTAGCCCCATCCGCCACTCCCGGCGCGAGGTTCGTGCACCGCGGACGCCGATGGGGTGCCTGCCCGCGCGCCATTAGGTAAGGATGCTGACCGACCTGAATCGCGTCCGCGGCACCACGATCGTCATGGTGCTGCACGACCTCAACCTCGCGGCGCGATACGCCGACCAGCTGATCGCCCTGGCCGAATGCCGTGCTGACCGAGGACGTGGTCCGCGATGTCTTCGGGCTGGAGTGCAGCGTGATCGTCGATCCGGTGTCGGGCCGGCCGCTGATGCTGCCCATCGGACGGCACCGGGTGATGGAGCCGTTCAGCGTCCGGTGATCGCCGAGAACAGCTCCGCCGCCGTGGCGCTGGACTCGAACAGGCTGCCGACGTGCTCGGCCGTGCCGCGCAGGGGCTCCATGGTGGGGATGCGCTGCAGCGAGTCGTGGCCCGGCAGGTCGAAGATGACCGAGTCCCACGACGCGGCCGCGATGTCGGCGCTGAACTTCGCCAGGCACATGCCGCGGAAGTAGGCCCGGGTGTCGCGCGGAGGGTCGGTCACCGCGGCGGCGATCTGGTCCTCGGTGAAGAGCCGGTCCATGCGGCCCGTGCGGACGAGCTGGTGGTAGAGCCCCTTGTGCAGGCGGATGTCGTGGTACTGCAGGTCGACGAGATGCAGCTTCGCGTGGTCCCAGTCGAGGCCGTCCCGCTCGCGGTACCGCTCCAGCAGCGCCAGCTTGGCGACCCAGTCCAGCTCTCGCACGCACTCCATCGGATCGCGGGCGAGCCGGTCGAGGACGCTCTCCCACCGCTGCAGGATGTCGTCGGTCTGCTCGTCGGATCCCTCCCGCGCGACGAACGCCTTGGCGAGCTCGAGGTACTCCCCCTGCAGCTCCAGTGCCGTGGCACGGCGGCCGTCGGCGAGCTCGATCTTGTGCGTGAGGGTCGGGTCGTGGGAGATGTCGTGGACGGCGGTGACGGGTGCGGCCAAGGCCAGGCGCCGGGTGATGAAGCCGGCCTCGATCATCGCCAGCACCAGCGACGTCGTGCCGTGCTTGAGGTAGATCGCGGTCTCGGAGCAGTTCGCGTCACCGATGATGACGTGCAGCCGCCGGTACTTCTTCGGATCGGCGTGGGGCTCGTCGCGGGTGTTGATGATGGGACGCTTCAGCGTGGTCTCCAGGCCCACCCCCACCTCGAAGTAGTCGGCACGCTGGCTGATCTGGAAGGCATGGACGCTGCCGTCCTGCCGCTGGCCGACCCGCCCGGCACCGGTGAACACCTGGCGGGTCACGAAGAACGGCGTGAGGTGCTCGACGATCTGGTCGAACAGCACGTCACGGCGCATGAGGTAGTTCTCGTGAGAGCCGTACGACGCACCCTTGTTGTCGACGTTGTTCTTGTAGAGCACGATCGGCTGCGAGTTGGGGATGCGTGCCGCGAGCTCGGCGCCGAGTCGCATCACGTTCTCGCCGGCCTTCTCCCACAGGACGACGTCCAGCGGGTTGGTGACCTCGGGGCTGGAGTACTCCGGGTGCGCGTGGTCGACGTAGAGCCGTGCGCCGTTGGTCAAGATGATGTTGGCCAGGCCCATGTCCTCGTCGGTGAGCTGCGACGGGTCGGCGGTGTCGCGGCTGAGGTCGAAGCCGCGCGCATCGCGCAGGGGGCTCTCCTCCTCGAAGTCCCACCGTGCTCGCCGGGTCAGGCCGTGCGCGGCGGCGTAGGAGTTGACGACGTGCGTCGACGCCACCATGGGATTGGCGTGCGGCTGGCCCTGCACCGCGATGCCGTACTCGACCTCGCTGCCTTGGACGCGACGAACTGTCATGGCCTCAGCCTACGGTCCATGCGGTGGCGCCACGCGCCACGACACCGGCGTCGAGGAGGACGGCTCAGGCGATCTGCTTGCCGAGGTGGACGCTGTCGTCGTAGTCGCGGTAGAAGCCGAACTTGGGAATCTCGGCGTAGCCGGCCGAGTGGTACAGCGCGATGGCCTCGGGCTGCGCCAAGCCGGTCTCCAGCACCAGGCGGGTGATGCCGGCCTCGGCCGCCGAGCGCTCGAGCTCGGCCAGGATCGCCCGGGCCAGGCCGCGGCGTGCGTACGCGGGGCGGACGAACATCCGCTTGATCTCGCCGTCGGACTCCCCCGCCGGACCGCCCCGGCGCCAGCCGCCCATCGCCGCCGGCACGTCGTCGACGTAGATCATCACGAAGTGCCCGCCGGGCGGGTCGAACTGGTGCACGTCGATCGGCGACACGTCGCCGTCACCGCCGTAGCGGCGCCCGTACTCGGCCTGGACCTCGGTCGTGAGCAGCTGGGCGTCGTCGATCGCGTACGAGACGACGCGAAGATCGTGCGTCAGGGCGTGGCTCTCCATCGGTGTGTCGGTGGTTTCGGGGATCAGAGGTACTGACCGGTGTTGGCGACCGTGTCGATCGACCGTCCCGGCTCGTTGCCGCTCTTGCCGGAGATGAGGGTACGGATGAACACGATGCGCTCACCCTTCTTGCCCGAGATCCGCGCCCAGTCGTCGGGGTTGGTCGTGTTGGGCAGGTCCTCGTTCTCCTTGAACTCATCGAGGCACGCCTGCAACATGTGCTGGATGCGCAGACCACGCTGCTGGTGCTCGAGCAGGTCCTTGATGGCCATCTTCTTGGCCCGGTCGACGATGTTCTGGATCATGGCGCCGGAGTTGAAGTCCTTGAAGTACAGGACCTCCTTGTCGCCGTTGGCGTAGGTGACCTCGAGGAACTGGTTGTCCTCGGACTCGGTGTACATCCGCTCGACCGTGCGCTGGATCATGCCGTTGACGCACGCCTGCCGGTCGCCGGACCACTCGGCCAGGTCGTCGGCGTGCAGCGGGAGCGTGGCGGTCAGGTACTTGCTGAAGATGTCGCGGGCCGACTCGGCGTCGGGGCGCTCGATCTTGATCTTGACGTCCAGACGGCCCGGGCGAAGGATCGCCGGATCGATCATGTCCTCGCGGTTGGAGGCGCCGATGACCAGGACGTTCTCGAGCCCCTCGACACCGTCGATCTCGCTCAGCAGCTGCGGGACGATGGTGTTCTCGACATCGGACGACACCCCAGACCCGCGGGTGCGGAACAGGGAGTCCATCTCGTCGAAGAACACGATGACCGGGGTGCCCTCGCTGGCCTTCTCACGGGCACGCTGGAACACCAGGCGGATGTGCCGCTCGGTCTCGCCGACGTACTTGTTGAGCAGCTCGGGACCCTTGATGTTGAGGAAGAACGACCGTCCTTCCTCCCCCGTGCGCTCGGAGACCTTCTTGGCCAGCGATGCCGCGACGGCCTTGGCGATCATCGTCTTGCCGCAGCCGGGCGGGCCGTACAGCAGGACGCCCTTGGGCGGCTTGAGCTCGTGCTCGATGAAGATCTCGGGGTGCAGGTAGGGCAGCTCGACGGCGTCGCGGATGGACTCGATCTGCTGGCGCAGGCCGCCGATGCTGTCGTAGTCGATGTCGGGGACCTCTTCGAGGACGAGCTCCTCGACCTCGGACTTGGGCACCCGCTCGTAGACGTAGCCCGACCGGCTGTCGAGCAGCAACGAGTCGCCGGCCCGGATCTTCAGGCCGCGCAGGGGCTCGGCGAGCCGGACGACCCGCTCCTCGTCGGCGTTGCCCAGCACGAGGGCCCGCTCGCCGTCGGCGAGGATCTCCTTGAGCGAGACGACCTCGCCGGTCTGCTCGAACTCCAGCGCCAGGACGACGTTCATGGCCTCGTTGAGGATGACCTCCTGGCCCTTGGCCAGGGCGTCCTTGTCGACGGCCGGGCTGACGTTGACCCGTAGCTTGCGCCCGCCGGTGAACACGTCGACGGTGTCGTCGTCGTTGCGCTGCAGGAAGGTGCCGAATCCCGTCGGCGGCTGGGCGAGACGGTCGACCTCTTCCTTGAGCGTCACGATCTGGTCGCGGGCCTCGCGCAGCGTCGACGTCAGGCGCTCGTTGTGGTTGTTGGTGGCCGAGAGCTTCGCCTCGAGATCGGTGAGCCGGGAGTCGGTCGAGCGCTCCGTCCCGAGACGGCGGCGAAGGTGCTCGACCTCGGCGCGCAAGTAGGCGATCTCCTGGTCCGATCCGCTGGTCTGACCACTCATGCCCGTGGGCTCGTTGTCGCTCATCAGCCACCTCCTGCTCGTAGCCACGACCCTACCTGCCGGGGCCAGCCTGCGAACGTCATCTCAGACACACGAGTCGAGTGTCTTTCCGACGACGTTGCAGGAAGGTCGCCTAGCTCTCCTCGGGGGTCTCGAGCCCGGCCGGCCGCGGTCCCTTGTAGTCGGGGCCGTAGGCGCCGGGCGCGGGACGCCTGGACGTGCCCATCGAGCGGTGTCCCGGCGCCATGCGGCGGGCCGTGACGAGGAAGGCGGTGTGGCCGTTCATCTTGTGCTGCGGGCGGACGGCGAGGCCCTCGAGGTGCCAGTCGCGCTCCAGCGTCTCCCACGCACGCGGCTCGGTGAACCCGCCGTCGGCGCGCACGGTCTCGACGAACAGCGACAGCTGGGTCGTCGTGGCGACGTAGGCGCAGATGATGCCGCCCGGCACGAGCCGCTCGGCCGCCAGCGGGATGCAGGTCCACGGGTCGACCATGTCGAGGATCAACCGGTCGATCTCGGTCTCGGTGACGGCCTCGCGGACGTCACCGACGGTCAGCGTCCATCCGGGCAGGTCGGTGCCCGCGACCTGGTGGACGTTCTTGCGCACGTTCTCGGCGAACTCCTCGCGCAGCTCGTACGAGCCCAGCGTGCCCGTGGGGCCGATGGCCCGCAGCAGGTAGGAGGTCAGGCTGCCGGATCCGGCACCCGCCTCGACGACCCGGGCGCCGGGGTAGATGTCGGCCTGCGCGACGATCTGCGCGGCGTCCTTGGGGTAGATGATCGCGGCACCGCGGGGCATCGAGACGACGTACTCGAACAAAAGCGGACGGAACACCTGGTAGGGGTGGTCGAGGGACGACTGGATCACGATGCCCTCGGGCTGGCCGAGCATGTCGTCGTGCTTGATCTGGCCCTTCTTGGTGGAGAACTCGCGTCCCGGCTCGAGCTGCAAGTTGTGCTTGCGGCCCTTGGGATCGGTGAGACGGACCCACTCCCCCTCGACGAGGGGTCCACTGCGGGTGAAGGAAGTCATGTGCGGCTCGATCTGTAGGCATCGTCGACGGCGCGGGACGTGAGCACGCCGTACACGGAACCGTCAGGCTCCATGAGGGCGTACGCCTCCGCCGGGTGCGCCGCCATGGCCCGGAGAAGGTCGGCGCCCCGCAGGTCGACCGAGAGGACCTCGGCGCCAGGGGGCGGTGTGGCGCCGGCGAACCCGATCTCGCGGGCCGCCAGCAAGTTGATGCGGGCGGTGCGCCCGGCGTGACGGAGGGCGTCGGTCGCACCCTCCCACAGGAACCACGCGACGAGCGCGGCGATCAGCAGGTTGACGGTCGTGTCGCGGACGTCGCCGATCGAGAGCAGCGCGACGACCACCACGGCGACCGCGGCGAAGCGCCCGATCCACGCGGCGATCCGGACGCCCGTCTCCTCGTTGCCGGTGACCTTCCAGATGATGGCCCGGAACACGCGCCCACCGTCGAGGGGCAGTCCCGGCAGCATGTTGAAGCCGGCGACGATCAGGTTGACCCACGCGATCGACCAGATGACGTCGGACGTCGTGTTGAAGCCCATCGAGTCGGACACGGCGAAGGCGCCGAGCGCGATCGCGAGCGAGGCCAGTGGTCCCACGATCGAGGTCACGAGCTCCTGGCCCGGGGTGCGGCTCTCCCCCTCGATGACGGTCTCGCCGCCCAGCAGGTGAAGCGTCACGGAGTCCACGTTCATGCGATACGCCCGGGCAGCCAGCACGTGGGCGATCTCGTGGACCAGCACCGAGATGTACAGCGCCACGACGAAGACCGTGGCCAGCACGTAGGGGCTCGTGTCGGACCGGTCCTCCCACCGCGGCGCGAACAGCAGCACCAGCGCGGCCCCCATGACCAGCAACGACGGCTTGATCAGGACGTCGACACCCGCCACGCGGGCGATCCGCCACGTGCCGGGCCGCTGGGAGGAACTCACCGACTCAACCTACCGGGTGACCGCCCCGCCCCTTGAGCCTGTCGAAAGGCCGCCCCGCCCCTTGAGCTTGTCGAAAGGACCTCAGTCGCCGGTCTCCCGCGCCTGTCTGTTGCGGGACAGGTTCGGCAACGCGGCGAAGTCGCCCCGGATCAGCGCCTCTCGCTTGGCCCGGGACCAGCCGTGGAGCTTCCGCTCGACGCCCCATGCCTCCGAGACGGTGGCGAACTCGCACGCGTACACGAGCCGGACCGGAAGCCGCTGGCTGGTGTAGGCGCCTCCGAGCCCTTCTTGGTGCTGCCACAGGCGTGACTCGAGCGTGCGGGTCGAACCGACGTAGTAGGAGCTGTCAGAGCACTCGAGGATGTAGACCCAGGCCATGGGACATGACACCGCGGTTCCGGGCGTGCGTCACCTCGGTCGTCCACAGGCCCTGTCGACAGGCTCAAGGGGCGTGGGCCTTTCGACAGGCTCAAGGAGCGATGCCCTTTCGACGGGCTCAAGGGCGGGGGCCTTTCGACAGGCTCAAGGGGCGAGGTCGGTCAAGGGGCGGGGTCCTTTCGACAGGCTCAAGGGGCGATGTGGCGGGTGAAGTAGCCGGCCAGGTCGGCGGGGGTGACGCCTGCGAGCGTCGGGATCAGCACCCGGCGGTCGGCCGCCGGGACCGTCACGAAGTGCGGCACGACGAGGACGTCGCATCCGGCGGCGTTGGCGGATGCCGCACCGGTGCGCGAGTCCTCGATCGCGAGGCACTGCGAGGCGTCCACACCGAGCTGCTCCGCTGCCATCAGGTACGGGTCGGGGAAGGGCTTCGGGCGGGTGACGGCGTCGCCGGTGACGACGGCCGCGAAGGGCAGCGACGCCGCGACGGGCTCGGCGATGCTCGCGTACGACATCGTGACCAGCGCCTGCGGCACGCCCTGGGCGTCGAGGGCCGCGATGAGCTCCCGCGCCCCGGGACGCCAGTCGATGTGGTCGCGCAGCGACGTGACGAGACGCTCCACGAGGTAGTCGACGACCTCCTCGGCGGTGAGGTCGATCCCGAGCTTCGTGCGGATGTACTCCCCCGAGGTGATCAGCGAGTTGCCGACCAGCTCCAGGGCGTCCTCCTCGGTCCAGACCCCGCCGTGCTGCACCGCCAGCTCGTGCTCGGCGGCCATCCACAGCGGCTCGGTGTCGACGATGGTGCCGTCGAGATCCCACAGGACGGCGGCGTAGGAAGTCACGCAGCCACGGTAGTGCGGGGTCTCAGAGGTGACACCACTGCGCCGTCCCAGCGCGTGACCGGGGTCCGGACCGGCCTTGAGAGTCGTGAGATAGTGGACGGACCACCAGTTCGGGAACTCCCGAGGCCCAGGCGAGCCCGCCGCCGGCCGGAGCTCCCCAGCACTCCTTACCGCTTCGCACCTCAAGGACTGCTCGTGCCTGACACCACCCGCCAAGACATCGTCTTTCGCCCCGACGCCACCGCTGAGCTCACCGAGCTCCTGCAGGCCAGGATCATGGTGCTCGACGGTGCGATGGGCACGGCGATCCAGCGCGATCGCCCTGACGAGGCCGGCTACCGCGGCGAGCGGTTCAAGGACTGGCCGTCCGACGTGCAGGGCAACAACGACCTGCTCACGCTGACGCAGCCCGAGATCATCGCCGGCATCCACCGGGAGTACCTCGAGGCCGGCGCCGACATGATCGAGACCAACACGTTCAACGCCAACTCGATCTCGCTGTCCGACTACGGGATGCAGGACCTGGCCTACGAGCTCAACTTCGAGTCGGCGCGTCTCGCCCGCATCGAGTGCGACGCCATGACCGAGCGGACACCCGACAAGCCGCGCTACGTCGCCGGCGCCCTCGGACCCACGAGCCGCACGGCGTCGATCTCCCCCGACGTCAACGACCCGGGGGCCCGCAACGTGACGTACGACGAGCTCGTCGAGGCGTACAAGGTCGCGACCCTCGGTCTGCTCGAGGGCGGTGCCGACGTCGTGTTCATCGAGACGATCTTCGACACCCTGAACGCCAAGGCCGCGATCTTCGCCGTCGAGACGGTGTTCGAGGAGCAGGGCCGCCGGTGGCCCGTCGTCATCTCCGGCACCATCACGGACGCCTCCGGCCGCACGCTCTCCGGTCAGGTCACCGAGGCGTTCTGGCACTCGATCCGGCACGCGCAGCCGATCCTGGTCGGTCTCAACTGTGCGCTCGGTGCCAAGGAGATGCGGCCCTACATCGCCGAGCTGGCACGCGTCGCCGACACCTTCGTGTCGTGCTACCCCAACGCGGGTCTGCCCAATGCGTTCGGCGAGTACGACGAGGAGCCCGACCAGACGTCCGCGATCGTCGCGGAGTTCGCCGAGGCCGGCTTCGTCAACCTGGTCGGCGGCTGCTGCGGCACGACGCCGGCCCACATCGCCTCGATCGCGCGCGATGTCGCCGACAAGACGCCCCGCGTGCCCTCCCCCACGAGTCATGCGCTGCGCCTGTCCGGGCTCGAGCCGGTCACGGTCGTCGAGGACACCCTCTTCGTCAACGTCGGCGAGCGCACCAACATCACGGGCTCCGCGCGGTTCCGCAACCTCATCAAGGCCGGTGACTACACGACGGCCCTCGCCGTCGCGCGTCAGCAGGTCGAGGCCGGCGCCCAGGTCATCGACGTCAACATGGACGAGGGCATGATCGACGGCGTCGAGGCGATGGAGCGCTTCATGAAGCTCATCGCGACCGAGCCCGACATCTGTCGCGTGCCGACCATGATCGACTCCTCCAAGTGGGAGGTCATCGAGGCCGGCCTCAAGTGCGTCCAGGGCAAGTCGATCGTCAACTCGATCTCCATGAAGGAGGGCGAGGAGAAGTTCGTCCGCGAGGCGCGGCTGTGCCGCAAGTACGGTGCCGCGGTCGTCGTCATGGCCTTCGACGAGGACGGCCAGGCCGACAACCTCGAGCGGCGCCAGCAGATCTGTGAGCGCGCCTACCGCATCCTGGTCGACGAGGTGGGCTTCCCGGCCGAGGACATCATCTTCGACCCCAACGTGTTCGCCGTCGCGACCGGCATCGAGGAGCACGCCAACTACGGACTCGACTTCATCGAGGCGACCCGCTGGATCAAGGAGAACCTCCCCGGCGCGCTCGTGTCGGGCGGCGTCTCCAACGTGTCGTTCTCGTTCCGGGGCAACAACCCCGTGCGCGAGGCCATCCACGCGGTCTTCCTGTACCACGCGATCAACGCCGGCATGGACATGGGAATCGTCAACGCCGGCGCCCTCGAGGTCTACGACGAGGTCCCCGAGCTGCTGCGCGAGCGCATCGAGGACGTCGTCCTCAACCGGCGCCCCGACAGCACCGAGCGTCTGCTGGAGATCGCGGCCGACTTCGCCGGTGACGGCTCCGTCAAGGAGGTCGCGACCGAGGAATGGCGCTCGCTGCCCGTCACCGAGCGCATCACGCACGCCCTGGTCAAGGGCATCGACGAGTTCGCCGAGACCGACACCGAGGAGCTGCGCGCCGAGATCAGCGCACGTGGTGGCCGCCCCATCGAGGTCATCGAGGGCCCGTTGATGGACGGCATGAACGTCGTGGGCGACCTGTTCGGCGAGGGCAAGATGTTCCTGCCCCAGGTCGTGAAGTCGGCCCGGGTCATGAAGAAGGCCGTGGCGTACCTCCTGCCGTTCATCGAGGCCGAGAAGCAGCCCGGCGATGTCGAGCGCAGCAACGGCAAGGTCATCATGGCCACGGTCAAGGGCGACGTCCACGACATCGGCAAGAACATCGTCGGCGTCGTGCTGCAGTGCAACAACTACGACGTCGTCGACCTCGGTGTCATGGTGCCGGCCCAGAAGATCCTCGACGCGGCGAAGGAGCACGGCGCCGACGTCATCGGCCTCTCCGGCCTCATCACGCCGTCGCTCGACGAGATGGTCAACTTCGCGGCCGAGATGGAGCGCCAGGGCTTCGAGATCCCGCTGATGATCGGCGGCGCCACGACCTCTCGCGCCCACACCGCGGTCAAGGTCGCGCAGAAGTACCACGGACCCGTGATCTGGGTGAAGGACGCGTCGCGGTCCGTGCCGGTCGTCGCCGCGCTGCTGTCCGACGACCAGCGGCCCCAGCTGCTGGCCGACACCAACGCCGACTACGAGGCCCTGCGCGAACGCCACGCGGCGCGTCAAGACACCCGCAAGCTGCTGAGCATCGCCGCCGCCCGCGAGAAGGCGACCCCGATCGACTGGAGCGACTACCAGCCGCCGCGTCCGCGCATGCTGCTGCAGCAGGCGCGTGACCTGTGCACCGGTCCCGACTGCGACCACCGCCACGGCGAGGCCACGCAGTTCGTCAAGACGTTCACCGACTACCCGCTGGACGAGCTGCGCGAGTACATCGACTGGCAGCCCTTCTTCAACTCCTGGGAGATGAAGGGCCGGTACCCCGACATCCTCAACAACCCGTCGACGGGCGAGGCCGCCCGCAAGCTATACGACGACGCGCAGGCGATGCTCGACCAGCTCATCGAGGAGAAGTGGATCCACGCGAACGGCGTCTTCGGGCTCTTCCCGGCCAGCCAGGTCGCCGGCGACGACATCGAGGTCTACACCGACGAGTCCCGCTCGACGGTCCTCACGACGCTGCACCAGCTGCGTCAGCAGGGTGAGGGACGTGAGGGCTCGGCCCGCAAGTCGCTCGCCGACTTCGTGGCGCCCAAGGAGACGGGTCTGCGCGACTACGTCGGGGCCTTCGCCGTGACGGCCGGCGACGGCATCACCGAGAAGATCATGGCCTTCAAGGCCGATCTCGACGACTACAACGCGATCCTGCTGGAGTCGCTCGCCGACCGGCTCGCCGAGGCCTTCGCCGAGCGGATGCACGAGCGCGTCCGCAAGGAGTTCTGGGCGCACGCACCGAACGAGGCGCTCAGCAGCGAGGACCTCATCAAGGAGAAGTACGACGGCATCCGCCCGGCGCCCGGCTACCCGGCGTGCCCCGAGCACACCGAGAAGCAGACCATCTGGGAGCTCCTCGACGTCAAGGCCAACACCGGCATCGAGCTGACCGAGAGCATGGCCATGTGGCCCGGCGCCTCCGTCAGCGGACTGTACTTCTCGCACCCGGAATCGCAGTACTTCGTGCTCGGACGCATCGGCCGCGACCAGGTCGAGGACTACGCGCAGCGCAAGGGCTGGTCGGTCGACGAGGCCGAGAAGTGGCTCTCGCCGAACCTGGGCTACCGCACCGAGAACGAGTGAGTGCCCGGCCCCTAGACTTTCGGTATGAAGCGCCCGCGAAGACCTGTTCCCCACCGATCTGAGCGCCGGGGAGGTGGGTGGTGATGGACCAGCAGACCTTGCTGAACTTCGGGCTCGTTCTGGTGTTCGTGCTCGTGGGCGGTGTCTTCTCGGCCACCGAGATGGCTTTGGTGTCGCTGCGACCCAGCCAGCTCGACCGGCTCGAGCAGGAGGGATCGCGCGGCGCCAAGGTGGCGTCGCTCGCCCGTGACCCCAACCGGTTCCTGGCCGCCGTCCAGATCGGTGTGACCGTGGCCGGCTTCCTGTCGGCCGCCTACGGCGCGTCGACCCTCGCGCCGGACGTCGCGCCGGTCTTCACGGGCCTCGGTATGCCCGACGGGGCCGCGGACAACGTCGCGCTCATCGTGATGACGTTGCTCATCGCCTACCTGTCGCTCGTGCTCGGCGAGCTCGTGCCCAAGCGGTTCGCGCTGCAGAAGTCGGCCGGACTCGCGACGGTCACCGCCCCGCCCTTGGCACGGTTCGCGACCGTCATGCGTCCGGTCATCTGGTTCCTGTCGCTGTCGACAAATGCCGTCGTCCGGCTGCTCGGCGGTGACCCGCACGCCACCAACGAAGAGATGAGCGAGGACGAGCTGCGCGATCTCGTCGGCGGCCACGAGGGCTTCGAGGACGATGAGCGCCGGATCGTCCAGGACGTCTTCTCCGCCACCCAGCGCACCGTCAAGGAGGTCATGCAGCCCCGGCACAGCGTGGACTTCCTGAGCGCGTCCACGCGGCTGCCCGAGGCCGCCGCGAGCGTGCGCGACAAGCCGCACTCGCGCTACCCGGTCACCGGATCGTCCGTCGACGACGTGCTGGGCTTCGTGCACGTCCGCGACCTCCTGCAGGCCGACGTCGACCCAGCGGCCACGGTCGGCACGCTGGCGCGTGACATCCCCGTCCTGCCCGGCACGAACCGCATCCTGCCCGCCATGGCGCAGATGCGCCGCGACGGCGTGCACATCGCGCTGGTCATCGACGAGTACGGCGGCACCGACGGCATCGTGACCCTCGAAGACCTCGTCGAGGAGCTCGTCGGCGAGATCCGCGACGAGTACGACCTCCCGGGGATGCCCGACGAGGACCGCGAGATCCGCCGCGAGGGACTGTTCGACGGCGGTCTCAACATCGAGGACTTCTCCGAGGTCACCGGCATCGCGCTGGTGGACGGTTCCTACGAGACCGTCGCCGGCTTCATCATCGACCAGCTCGGTCGCATGCCCGAGGTCGGTGACAGCATCGAGGTCGACGGTGCCGCGCTCACCGTGGCCGAGCTCGACGGACGTCGCATCTCGCAGGTCAGGGTCGTTCGTGTCGACGCGCCGGAGCCGGGGCTAGGCTGACCCTGTGACCTCCGGTGCTGACATCCCGCAGCTGCGCAATCCATGGATGGTGGCTGCGTTCGAGGGCTGGAACGACGCCGCCGACGCGGCGTCCGGCGCGGTCGACCACCTGATCGAGGAGTGGGACGCCGAGCTGCTGATCGAGCTCGACCCGGAGGAGTACTACGACTTCCAGGTCCATCGTCCCCACGTCCACACCAGCGACCAGGGCGAGCGGGTGGTCGTCTGGCCGGCCCCGCAGATCTTCCACGCGCGCCCGCCACGCCTCGACCGCGATGTGCTGCTCCTGCGGGCGCCCGAGCCGAACTTCCGCTGGAAGGCGTTCTGCTCGACGGTGATCGGTGTCGCCAAGCTGGCCGGCGTCACCGAGCTCGTGACGCTCGGCGCCCTGCTCGCCGACTCGCCGCACACGCGGCCCGTGCCGATCAGCGGCTCGACGACCGACCCGGTCCTCATGGAGCGCATGTCGATGCTGCCGTCCAGCTACAACGGGCCCATCGGCATCACGTCCGTGCTCAACCAGATCGCGGCCGAGGAAGGCATCGCCTCGGCGGCGCTGTGGGCGGCGGTCCCGCACTACCTGGCCGAGCCTCCGTGCCCCAAGGCGACGCTGGCCCTGCTCGGCGCGCTGGAGGACGCGGTCGGCAGCCCGCTCCCCCAAGGTGTCCTGGCCGAGCTGACCGAGGCGTGGCAGCGTGGTGCCGAGGACCTCACGTCACGCGACGAGGAGATCGCCGAGTACGTGGAGGCCCTGGAGAACGAGCGCGACACCAGCGAGCTGCCCGAGGCGACGGGCGACGCGATCGCCAAGGAGTTCGAGCGCTACCTGCGTCGCCGCAACGTCGACCCGGAGTAGGCACCGCCTGGCACACCGAGTAGTCCTCTACTTCTCGGTCCGACCGCCCTGCGACCCCCGGCACCGCCGCCGACGCGAGGCCGGCAAGGCGCGCCGCGCTGCGAGTCGTGCCGCAACCCGCCTCCGGCGTGTCCCGATCGTCCTGGTCCCGGCGTCGGTGCTCCTGGTAGCCGTCATCGTGTCCCCGCTCGCGCCCGCCGACGCCGCGTTCACCGACAGCACGAGAA
>JAOPWZ010000082.1 GCA_025965435.1 Aeromicrobium sp. | reverse complement strand
ATGCTGGCGAAGGTCATCGCGTACGGCGCCACGCGCGAGGAGGCGACGGCCCGCCTCGCCCGGGCGCTGCGTCGCACCCGGGTCCAGGGCGTGACGACCAACCGGTCCCTGCTCGTGGGCATCCTGGAGCACCCCGAGTTCGTCTCCGGAGCGATCGACACCCACTTCCTCGACCGGGTGGCCGCGGCCGATCTGATCGGCGTCGAGAGCGAGGCGGTGGTGCAGGCCGCGGTCATCGCCGCCGCGCTGGCCGACCAGGCCGATCTCCGTTCACGGGCGGTGGCCCTGCCGACCGTCGCCTCGGGCTTTCGCAACAACCGGTCACAGCTGCAGACGCGGGAGTACACCGTCGCGGACCGGGAGGTCCGCGTCGGCTACTGGCTCGGCAGGAGCCCGCGGTTCGAGGTGGACGGTGAGGCGGTCGAAACCCGGGTGGTGAGCGTGGGCGCACGGCACGTCGACCTCGTCGTCGCCGGGGTGCGCCGGCGGTTCGACGTCACCAGCACGGAGCGCACGACCTACGTGTCGTGGGCAGCAGGATCACTCGACCTGACGGTCGTCCCTCGCTTCCCGGACTCGGCCGATCAGCTGGTCGCGGGATCGCTGCTGGCACCCATGCCCGGAACGGTCACCCGGGTGGTGGTCCGTGAGGGCGACACGGTCGAGGCGGGTCAGGCCGTCATCGTGGTCGAGGCGATGAAGATGGAGCACTCGATCACCGCAGCGTCCGACTCGGTCGTCGCGAGCATCCCGGTCGCGGTCGGGGACTCGGTCGACACCGGTCAGATCCTGATCGTCCTGAAAGACGTCGACGACGAGGAGGAGTCCGCATGAGCGACGAGGTCCTGTACGAGGTGGTCGACGCAGCAGCATGGATCACGATCAACCGTCCCGAGGCGCGCAACGCACTCAACACGCCGGTCCGTCACGGCCTCAAGGCCGCGTTCGAGCGGGCGGAGGCCGATCCGGAGGTCGCGGTGCTGGTGCTGACGGCATCCGGTGACAAGGCGTTCTGCGCGGGCGGTGACCTCAAGGAGATGGCGACCGTTCAGCTGACGATCCCGCCATCGGACTACGTGCCGCAGCCGAACCGGACGATCGACATCAGCAAGCCCGTCATTGCGGCAGTCAACGGCGGCGCGTTCGGCGGGGGATTCCTGCTCACGCAGTCCGCCGACCTCGTGATCGCCGCGGAAACGGCGAAGTTCGGGATCTCCGAGGTCAAGATCGGTCGCGGTGCCCCGTGGGCAGCACCTCTGCCGTGGCTGCTGCCACCGCGCGTGGCGATGGAGATGCTCGTGACCGGCGACGCTCTGTCGGCGCAGAGGGCCTACGACCTCGGGCTGGTCAACCAGGTCGTCCCCCTCGCAGACCTGGCAGCGGCGGCCCGCAAGCTCGCGGCGACCATCGCGGCCAACGCGCCGCTGTCGGTGCGAGCCGGCAAGAAGATGGTGTACGCCGTGGCAGAGCACGGCCGCTCGGCGGCATTCGACGAGGCCGAGCGGATCTGGGAGCCCGTCTATCTGAGCGAGGACGCCCAAGAGGGCCCGAGGTCGTTTGCCGAGAAGCGCGCACCGAAGTGGCTCGGCCGATGACGACCCCGATCGTCGAGTCACTGGTCGCGGACCTGCGCGCGGAGAAGGCCGTGCTGACGGATCTGCTCGCGGGGCAGCCCGAGCAGGCGTGGTCGACGGACACGCCCGCAGACGGATGGACCGTGAGCGATCAGATCGCCCATCTGGCCCACTTCGACTGGGTCACCCGCATCTGCATCTCCGAGCCCCGGGTCTTCGAGCAGATGCGCGACGACCTGCCGGACCTGCAGACGTACGTGGACGAGATCGGTCCGCAGCACCGCGGGAGGTCAGGCGTCGACGTGCTCGAGTGGTGGTCCAGCGAGAACACGATGCTGACCACTGCGGCTCTCCTCGCAGATCCGGCAGCACGGGTGCCGTGGTTCGGCCCGGCCATGAGCCTGCCCTCCAAGATCACAGCACGCATCATGGAGACCTGGGCACACGGCCAGGACGTCGTCGACGCGCTGGGCCTGGTGCGTCCACCGTCGTCACGGCTCAAGCACGTCGCACGCATCGGCGTGCTGGCCTTTGCGAACAGCTTCCGCACGCGGGGCCTGGACGTGCCCGACGCCGGTGTCCGCGTCTCCCTTCAGGACCCGACCGGCCCGGACACCTGGACGTGGGGCGATCCCGCTGCTTCAGACTCCATCACCGGGCCTGCCGAGGACTTCTGTCTCGTCGTGACGCAACGACGTCATGTCGCCGACACCCGCCTTGAGGTGGTCGGTGACGTCGCGACCACGTGGATGACCGTGGCTCAGGCCTTCGCCGGCCCAGCCGGCAAGGGGCGTCGTCCCGGCCAGTTCGGCGCGCCCACCGAGGCCGCCCGGTGACCGCGTCCGTCGTGCTCCGCGAGCGCCTGGCCGGCCTGGAGTTCCCCACCGGCAGCCTGATGGTGCCCGCCTACGAGGACTGGATCGCTCGGGACACCATCGGCGCCCCACCAGGCGAGGACGGGTTGCTACACCCGGGCTGGACACTGTTCGGGGCCTTGCGGGCCGCCGGTTTCGACCTCGAGAGGATCATCCAGCTCTGCGGTGCGTCTTGGGACGACGGTGTCGTCTTCGGCGAGACGTCGATCGAGCAGGTGCAGCCGCTGCGGGTCGGGGTCGAGTACGAGGTCAACGGCTCCTTCCTGGACGTGCAGCGACGCACCGGTCGGCAGATCGCCGAGTTCGACGTGGTGACGTATGAGGTTCGCATCGAGCACGACGGCGAGACCGTGACGCGTTGCGTCAACTCGTTCGTCATCCCACGCAGGAGGACAGCATGAGCATCGCCGTCGGGCACGAGATCCCCGTCCGGACCGTCACGGTCGACAGGGAGGGGATGAAACCGATGGCCATCATCTTGCGCGATCCCAACCCCATCCACTGGGACCAGGACGTGCTCCGGGCCCTCGGGCTCGACGAGCGCCCGGTCAACCAGGGACCGACCAACGTGGCGTACCTGTGGGATGCGCTGACGGAGTGGACCGGAAGCGTCGAGGCGATCAAGAAGGTGGCGGTGAGATTCGTGAGCAATGCGCTGGCCGATGAAGTCCTGACCGCGGGCGGCACGGTCGAGTCGGTGGATTCCCAGACAGGTGAGGCCAGGTGCACGGTGTGGCTCAATCATGCGGACGGCTCGCCGGTGCTGCGCGGGACCGCCGTGGTGAGGACATCATGAAGCTCGATCTCTATCCCGGACTGGGGCTGCGGCTCGAGGAGGCGGCCGAGCTCGCCCGGCTCGCGGAGTCGACCGGTCTGGAGGGCCTGTGGTCGCTCGAGGCGCAGACCGAGCCGTTCATGCCCTTGGCGATCGCCCTCGAGGCCACGAATCGCATCGACCTGCGCACGGCGATCGCGGTCGCGCTGGCACGCAATCCCATGATCGTCGCCCACACCGCGCACGAGCTCAACCGGGTCTCCGGCGGACGCTTCCAGCTGGGACTCGGGCCGCAGGTCAAGCCGCACATCGAACGACGCTATGGCCTTGAGTGGTCGCAGCCGGTCGCGCGGATGTCGGAGTACATCGACGCGCTCCATGCCATCTGGCGGTCGTGGAACACCGGGGAGCGGCTCGACTTCGAAGGGCAGTTCTTCCGCCACACCCTCATGACGCCGATGTTCAGTCCGCCACCGTCGGCGTCCGGTACGCCACCGGTGCTGCTGGCCGCGGTCGGCCCGCGCATGGTCGCGATGGCCGTCGAGAAAGCCGACGGCATCATCGCGCACCCGCTGTCCTCGCGGCTGACCCTGACGTCGGGCTTGCTGCCGGCGGTCGCGGCGGCCGGCAGGGCCGCCGACCGGCCCTTCGAGATCTCGTGCCCTGTGCTGGTCATCACCGGTGGCAGTGATGCCGCGATGCACACCGCCCGTGAGGCCACGCGCAAGCAGATCGCCTTCTACGCCTCCACGCCCGCCTATCGATCGGTGCTCGAGCAGTACGACGAGGGCGACCGCGCGGACCGCCTGCGCCTGCTGTCGCGCGAGCGCCGATGGGACGACATGACCGATCTGGTGACCGACGAGCTGATGACCGAGTTCGCGGTCGAGGCAGCACCGAGCGCCCTGGCGGGCGCGCTCATGGAGCGGTTTCGCGGCGTCCTGGACCGGGTCGGCCTGTACGCGCCGTACGAGGCGGACCCTGAGGTCTGGTCCGAGGTGATGGGCGGACGCGGGAGAGCACTCTAGCCCGTTGTCCCGGCCAGGAGTGACTCAAACGGGCGCGATATTCCTTTGGGGATGGGGGCACGATCGTAGCCCACGTCAGGCCCCAGGGACTTAGGTGTGCTCAGCTTGGGCCAGACAAACACGGCCGAATGGATCGACTCTAGACGGGCGGCGGATAGAAGGCGGCGAAAGCTCCCACCCAAGCTGGCGACGTTCGAGAATGATGCTGTCGTCGTCGGGAGACCGTGACGCCCCAAATGTGGTCACCCCTACGACGCGACAAGTAACCATCCTGCCGGGCTCGGAGGGGCCGCCTCTGCTCTCGTTTGCAACCAGCGGAACGCTGAAAGGAGGCCTCGGGTTGGGCTCGCTTTGATTCGCAAGTGCCTGCAACCGTGTGCCGACGTACTCACGCGCCCTGAGTTGCATCGCCGCAGGTCAGAGGCTGTTTTGGCCCCATCCTCTCAGCCGCGCGCCAGGATTCTCAATCACGCTTGGAGCCGTCGGCGTGGTTCCGATGACGCACCAGGTCGGGTGCGTCGCAGTGCTGACAAGAAGCGGGCCTGACCTCGGGTGGGGGACGCCCCGCTGAGTGGTTGAGTTCTCGACACCGTGCTTCCGTAGTTCCCGCTGCCTGGAACGCGGTTGCAAGCGGTCCGTTGAACACCAAGCCATGCTCGACGAACATGCGACTATCTCCAGTCGACGAAGTAGTCCGCCTATCCTGCGCTTGGTCCCGCAACCAGGCGGTGCATCGTGAGCGCATCCGCCCCAGCGATCTTTCACGCGATCTCGCGGTGACGTCGAGGTCACGACCTGGTCGATCCCCGCTACCGGAGCCTGGGTCGCCGACCTGTCGACCCTCGCCGACGTGCTGGCCAGCAGGCCCGTCCGTTCGTGATGCCTCCGGATGCGTGCACCACTTATTCACCACTTATTCGGGCAAATGGGCGCATAAGGGGGCATACGCGGTCCCGCGCGTAGGCGGACTCCAAGTGTATCCGTGCAGGTCAGAGCGTGTTTTCGCAAGTCTGAGCAGAATCACCGGAGGAGCCGTTCCAGAACAGGGGGTCGCACATTCGAATCCCTGCAGACGTCGATCTTCCCCGAGAACGAGGCCAGCCTGGCCATCCACGGAAGAAGCAGGATTTCGCGAGGTCGGCCGTCGCGAACGCATCGCCCAGCTCGACGGCGTCTGGCGCGACACAATCCTGCTGGAGCGACGAATGTAGCCGTCGCTCCAGCATTCTCGGTGACAGAGCGGGTGGTTAACTCTGGACTGAAGCAGCAGACGACTTGCGCCCGCGCGGTCCTCGGTCGACGGCCTGCGGCGTGATGCCGCCGCGGCGCAGCTCGTCCTTGCGGACCTTCAGGTTCGCGGTCTTGGGCAACGCCTCAACAGCGGTGAAGTAGCGAGGCGAGGCGAAGTAGGGGAGGTGCTCGTCGCAGTACCGTCCCAGGTCGTCTAGGTCCAGTGGTGCACCGTCCACGGGGACGATCGCCGCCATGACTTCGTCCTCCGACAGGTCTGAGGGCACGGCGTAGACGGCCACCTCGTGCACCGCGGGGTGAGCCATGATGACCGACTCGACCTCGAACGACGAAATGTTCTCCCCGAAGCGTCGCATGGCATCCTTTTGGCGGTCGATGAACTTGAACCAGCCGTCCGCCTCGCGGACGAGAACGTCGCCCGTGTGGAACCAGAGGTTGCGCCAGGTGTCCATCGTGGCCTGCGGGTTGTTCCAGTAGCAGCTCATGATGCTCTCGGGCTTGCGTGGACGAGTGACGAGCTCGCCCGGAGTTCCGTCGGGAAGCTCCTCGTCGTACTCGTTGACGATGATGCACTCGAAGTCTGGGTGCGCGATGCCGGCATAACCGGGGCGGCCGGGCTGGTCCGGGGGAGTGCCGATGATGGATGAGGTGTCCGTCATTCCGTATTGAGACACGAGGCGCAGGCCGAAGCGCTTCTCGAAGCCGTCGTAGAACTCGGGTGAGGGTGTCGGCACCGAGAGGGCAACGCGGACATCGTTGTTGTCGTCGTCCTCGGACGGCGCCGCGCCCCAAAGGATTGGCACCATCGCGCCGAGGATGGAGATGACCGTCGCCTTGTGCTCGCGCACCTCGCTCCAGAATCCGGAGGCGGAGAAGCGCTGGCCGAAGACGACCTTGCCGCCGGCGCGGAGCGTCGGGAGCAAGGTGACGCAGAGGGCATTGGCATGGAAGAGCGGAAGGCAGTTGTGCGACACGTCGTCGGACGTGTACCCGAACAACCAGTCGCTCTTCTCGCCGAACGCGATGATCGAGTTGTGGGTGTGCTGGACGCCCTTGGACGGCCCGGTCGTGCCGGTCGTGTACAGGATGGCCGAGTCGTCGTAGCGGCTGACAGGAGCCATCGGCGCCGGGGTCGCCGCGGCGAGTGCCTTCGCGAAGTCGATGGTCGCCACCGCGTACGCCGTGGGCGTGCGGTCGATGACGAAGACGCGGGCGTCGAGCCCGATGTTCTCGAGAGCACGACCGACGACGTCCATGTAGGTGTGCTCGATCACGAGGGCGCGCGGGCTGGAGTCACGGAGCATGTGCTCGAGGATCGGCCCTCGCAGGCTCGTATTGAGGGGCACGGACAGCGCGCCGAGGTGGGCCGCGGCGAAGAAGGCATCGAGGAACTCGACGCGGTTCGACACCATGATCGCCACACGGTCGCCTGCGACAACGCCTGCTTCGGACATCATGCCGCCGACCTTGGCTGCGCGGTCGAGCATCTCGGCCGCTGTGTAACCGCGATCGCCCACCAAGTGGATTCGTTCTTCTCCCGGGGCCTGCTGATCTGAGGCGATCAGTGCGCCCAAGATGGTGCGTTCGTCCACGCCAACTCCTCGTTCTGCGGTGCATCCAGTCGTCGGGCGAGCCGCCAAATGTCTGCAATTTGATTGACAAAGTACTACAAAAGGTGTGGCCTGGGCCACACTCGTCACGTCTCAGGGCCGAGCCACGCGAACCATCTCGTCACGCGGGACGACCTTGATGCGTGATCGGCCCACGGCCTCTCCGAGGGCGATCTCGTGATCCTCGAGCTTCTCGAAGCCGTCCCAGGTCGTGTACGCGATGCCGCGGCCGTCGAGGTAGCGGTCGACCGCCTCGCGCTCGGGCTGTTCGGGGGCGGTGAGCTCGTCGAGGTCGGAGAGCAGGAGCTCGACGGTCTGGGCAGCGTCGGACTTGGTGTGGCCGATGAGGCCGACGGGTCCGCGTTTGATCCAGCCGGTCACGTAGGCGCCGAGCATGGGGGTGCCGTCGATA
>JAOPWZ010000064.1 GCA_025965435.1 Aeromicrobium sp. | reverse complement strand
TGTCGGTCATCGAGGCGACCCTCGACGATCCGCGCCCGATCATCAACGCCCAGCGCCACCGGGCCCGCGGCGAGGCCATCAACGAGATGAAGATGGACGGCATCGAGTACGACGAGCGGATGGAGCTACTCGAGGAGATCACCCATCCGAAGCCGCTCGAGGACCTGCTCGAGGGGGCGTACGAGACGTACCGCGGCGGGCATCCGTGGGTCGCCGACCACGAGCTGCGGCCCAAGTCGGTCGTCCGCGAGATGTGGGAGCGCGCCATGACGTTCTCCGAGCTGATCGGCGACTACCAGCTCGCCCGGTCGGAGGGGCTCGTCCTGCGCTACCTGTCGGACGTCTACAAGACGCTGGGTCGCACGGTGCCCGAGAAGGCCCGCAACACCGAGCTCGAGGACCTCACGGAGTGGCTCGGAGAGCTCGTGCGGCAGACCGACTCGTCGCTGCTCGACGAGTGGGAGCAGCTCATCGCGCCGGGCGTCGACCCGCTCGACGTGCGGCCCAAGGCGATGGCGAGCGAGACCCCGCGGCCCGTCACCGGCAACATCCGGGCGTTCCGGGTGCTGGTGCGCAACGCGATGTTCCGCCGCGTCGAGCTGGCCGCGTTCGGCCGCTGGACCGAGCTCGCCGAGCTCGATGGCGACGACGGCTGGGACGCGGACGCCTGGATGGAGGCGATGGCGGCCTACCGCGAGGAGTACCCGGCCGAGACGGGGTTCGCGACGAACATCGGCACCGGCCCGGGCTCGCGCGGACCCGAGCTGTTCATGGTCGAGGAGGGCCCGACGACGTGGACCGTCCGCCAGACCTTCGACGACCCCGAGGGCGACCGCGACTGGGGCATCAGCGCCACGGTCGACCTCGAGGTGAGCGACGAGATCGGCGAGGCGGCCGTCACCGTGACGGACGTCGGCCCGCGCTAGCCCCCGTCCCGGTGGTTGAGGTGCGGAGCGAAGCGGAGCCTCGACACCACGGGTGTGCTGGTTTCGAGGTGCCGGTGGTTGAGGTGCGGAGCGGAGCGGAACCTCGAAACCACGGGTGTGCTGGTTTCGAGACGGCCTCGTTCCTCGGCCGCCTCAACCAGCGGGGTGTGCGGCGCCGGTGGTTGAGGTGCGGAGCGAAGCGGAGCCTCGAAACCACGCGAGTGCTGGTTTCGAGACGGCCTCGTTCCTCGGCCTCCTCAACCAGCGGGGTGTCCGGCGCTGGTGGTTGAGGTGCGGAGCGAAGCGGAGCCTCGAAACCACGGATGTGCTGGTTTCGAGACGGCCTCGTTCCTCGGCCTCCTCAACCAGCGGGGTGCCGCGGAGCGAAGCGGAGCCTCGAAACCACGGGTGTGCTGGTTTCGAGACGGCCTCGTTCCTCGGCCTCCTCAACCAGCGGGGTGTCCGCGCGCGGAGCGCGCTCGGGCCTCGCTAGGCGGCGTGCTCCCAGGTGAAGGCCTGGGGGTCGACCTTGCGGGTCTCCCACCAGTACTGGAAGGTGAACTTCGGCCAGATCGTGCGGTTCTTGCCCTGGCTGTCGAGGTACCAGCTGGTGCAGCCGCCCTGGGTCCAGATGCCCTTCTGCACGAGGCGTTGGATCTCCTCGTTGAAGGCGGTCTGGGCCTGCTTGGTCGGCTCGGCCGCGACCGCCCGGCGTCCGTCGAGCTCGTCGAGCAGGCGGATGACGAACTTGGTCTGCTGCTCGATCATGAACACCACCGAGTTGTGGCCGAGCGCGGTGTTGGGGCCCAGCATGAACGCGAGGTTCGGGAAGCCGTTGATCATCATCCCCATGTACGTCTCGACGCCGCCCTCGCGGAACTGGGCGGCCAGGTCGACGCCGTCCCTGCCCTTGATGTCGAGGTAGTCGAAGGCGTCGATGACGTGGAAGCCCGTGCCGTAGATGATGACGTCGGCCTCGTGCTTGACGCCGTTGCCGTCGATGACCCCGTCGCTGACGATCTCCGCGACGCCGTCGGTGCTGAGCTCGACGTTGTCGCGCAGGAACGCGGGGTAGTACGTGTTCGACTGGAGCACCCGCTTGCAGCCGAGACGGTAGTCGGGCGTCAGCTTGGCCCGCAGCTCCGGGTCGGGAATCTTCTTCTCCAGGTACCGCGTGACGATCTTCTCGGCGAACGGCAGGACGTTGAGGTGGCCGTTGAACGCGATCGCGCGCGCCTCGAGGCCCCAGTAGAGGGCGTCGCGGTAGGCCCGCTGGGCGCCGGGCACCTTGGCGAAGACCTTCTTGCGCCACTCGGGCATCGGCTTGTCGTTCTTGGGCAGCACCCACGGGGGCGTGCGCTGGAAGACCGTCAGCTGATCGACCTCCTGCGCGATGATCGGGACGAACTGGATCGCGCTGGCACCCGTGCCGATGACGACGACCTTCTTGCCCTTCAGGTCCACCGAGTGGTCCCACGCGGCGGAGTGGAAGCGCGGGCCCTCGAACGTCTCGGCGCCGGTGATCTCCGGGATGTTCGGGATGTGCAGCCCACCGACGCCCGCGACGACGAACCGTGCCTCGTAGTCCTCGCCGTTCGCGGTGCGGATGGTCCACCGCTGGCGGTCCTCGTCCCACGACGCGCCGGTGACCTCGACGCCGAAGTCGATGTACGGGCGGATGCCCTGCTCGTCGGCGACCTTGCGCATGTACGCCCAGATCTCCTCCTGGCCGGAGAAGCTCTTGCTCCAGTCGCTGTTGAGCTCGTAGGAGAAGGAGTACATGTGGCTGGGGATGTCGCACTCGCAGCCCGGGTAGGTATTGTCGCGCCACGTGCCGCCGACGTCCTGGGCCTTCTCGAGGACGACGAAGTCCTCGCGGCCGGAGGCCCGCAGCTTCATGGCCATGCCCATGCCGGAGAACCCGGTGCCGATGATGACGATGTCCTTGGTGATCACATTTCAGATACTAGCGGTATCTGAGTATGATGGAAAGCGCGATCTGGACCACACGGGTCCGACGGACAGGAGCGGGCGTGCCGGACACAGTGAAGGTCAGCCGGGCGGAGCGGCAGGCGCAGACGAGGGAGAGCCTCATCGCCGTGGCCCGGGAGATGTTCCTGGCCGACGGGTACGCCGCGACCTCGCTCGACAAGGTCGCCGTGCGCGCCGGCTTCTCCAAGGGCGCGGTCTACTCCAACTTCGCCGGCAAGGAAGAGCTCTGCATGGCGGTGCTCGACAGCATCCACGAGGAGCAGATCCACGGTGTCGTCGCCGCCTTCACGCGCGACGTCGATCTCGACGGACGCATCGAGGCCTTCGCCGCGTGGGCCCGGGAGGGCCTGGGGCAGCCGCGCTGGACCGCGTTGGAGGTCGAGTTCGGCGCGATCGCGCGCCAGAGCCCCTACGTCGCGACCGAGCTGGTCAAGCGGCACCGTGAGATCCGCACCGCGATCGCCCAGCTCGTCCGCCAGGTGACGACCGAGGCAGGCATCGAGGGGGTCGACCCCGACAAGGCCGCCACGACGCTGCTGAGCCTGGGCATCGGGCTGGGCACGCTTCGCTCCCTCGACCACGCGATCGACGTGGGCGTATTCGCCGAGACGATGCGCGCGCTCCTGCGTGGCACCGGCTCCACGAGCTGACCTACCGCGTCGCCGTGACCCGCAGGATCTTGTCGTTCGACCCGGTGGACGTCGTCACGTAGAGCGCACCGTCCGGGCCCTGCACCGCCGCGCGCAGACGTCCGTACGTCCCGTCGAGCGCCACGGGCTTCCACGTCTGACGGAGGGCCCCGGCCTTGCTGAAGCGCATCAGTCGCAGCGACGTGTCCTTGAGCGCCGGGACGGCGAGCGCGCCGCGCCAGGCACCCCAGCCGGTCGACGTCACGAAGGCGGCACTGGCCGTCGCGAACGTCTGCCCGCCGGACCTCCACCGTGCACCGACCTGCGCTCCCGGCAGCCGGCGGTCGGTCATCGGGGAGTTCGCGCCCTCGTTGTAGGCCGGGTCGCCGGCCCGGCGGGGAACCGGATTCCAGCCGTAGTTGCCCTTCTTGCTCAGCCGGTTGACCTCGTCGTCGCGGTAGCTGCCCTGCTCGACGGCCCAGATCCGTCCGTCACCCCGGCGGGCCAGGCCCTGCACGTTGCGGTGGCCGTAGGTGAAGACGCGCTGCTTCATCCGGCTCTTGCTGCGGATGTACGGATTCGTGGAGACCGGCCGCCCGGACGTCGCGTCGACCCGCAGCACCTTGCCGCCGCCGGAGGTGAGCCGTTGGGCGTTGCGGCCGGACGCCGCGTCGCCGGTGCCGATGTACAGCTGGTTGCGTGAGCCCTTGACGAGCGCGCAGCCGCCATGACGGCCGGACGTCGACGGCAGCCCGGAGACCAGCGTCCGGACGTACGACGCGGACGTGCCGGCGCGGTTGAGCCGCCAGCGCACGACGCGGACGTCCTGCGTGCCGCCCTTGCGGTAACCGTGGCACGTGATGAACCCGCGCGTCGTGTCGAAGTCGGCCGCGACCTCCACCGACATCAGGCCGGTCTCGCCGCCGGACCACATGTTGCGCGGCGCGGTGAGGATCGTGCGCGTCGCACCGGTCGGCGTGCGCAGGCTCACCCGCTTGCGGTCGCGCTCGGTGACGAGCATCGAGCCGTCGGGCAGGAAGGCCAGGTCCCAGGGGTGCTCGAGGCCGTCCTGCACGACGGTGACCCGCAGGTCCGGCCGCTCGGCGGCGGTCGCCGGTGCGGCGGCGAGCAGGGGCAGGGCAAGGACGATCGCGGGGACGACCCGCCAGGAGCGCATCATCGCTCCAGTGTGCGCGCCGTGACCGGCCCGCGCACCTGCTCAGGGCAGCAGGATCGTCGCCCGCACCAGGTTGTGGTCGGACGCCTGCGTGCCGACGTAGCGGCGCTTCCTGGTGTTGGCGACGACCCGCCAGGACGTCGATCCCATCGAGGGGCGGATGAAGATCCGGTCGATGTGACCGCCCCAGTACTTCATGGTGTGGACCGCCGACGACCAGCCGTTGAAGCTGCTGACGTACGGGCGGCTGTAGGTCTGCGACGCGTCGTAGGTGTCGACCCAGCCCCGCTTCGCCATCTCCCTGCGCGGGGGATCGCCGGCGGGCCCGCCGCGGTAGGAGTTGAAGTCGCCCATGAAGATGATCGGCAGCGAGCCGGCGGCCCGCTCGGCGCTGCGGATCAGCTGCTTGGTCTCACGACCGCGCAGGCGTCCGGCCGCCTTCGTGGGGCCGTGCGACAGGTGCGCCGACACGAACACGTACGTCTGGCCGTTGCGCTTGAGCCGCAGGGCCGCCCAGACCGCGGTCGCGCCCGTCGGCGAGCCGATCCGGCCCTCCTGCTCGACCGGCTGCTGGCGTTCGCGGCACACGGGCGCCTCGGTGACCCAGCTGCTGGTCCGGAACGCGAACCACTGCTGGCTCACCGCGTCGAAGTGCCGCGGGTACCGCCACGTAGCGGTGTCCTCGGCGCCGGCGTAGGGCTCGACCTCGCAGTGCTGGGCGGTGGGGGTCGCGACCGCCAGGTCAGCGGCCGACGTCCGGTAGTAGAGGGCCTCGTCGACCTTGCGGGTGGGCGCGGCGTACCGCGCGTAGCCGTGCTCGGCCAGACGCCTCGTGAGCTTGTCGGCCTTGCGGGTCACCTCCTGGAGGGCGACCACGTCGGCGTTGGCGTCCAGGATGCGCTTCACGATGGCGTTCTCGCGCTTCTTGGTCCACCGCTTGCAGTTGACCGACGCCGCGCACACGTTGAACGTGGCGACCGAGACCTTGGCTGTGGTCGGCTTGGCACGGCGGCGCAAGGTGTGACCGCAGACGGGCTCCGAGCGCTTGCCGCTCCGGTCGCCGCGGACGGCCTTGACCGTGAAGCAGTAGCGCCGGTTCGACCGCAGGTCCTTGACCTTGAGCGGCGTCCGTCGCCCGTGCGACCAATGGGTCCGCCGGTCGGACCTGGTGGCCTTCTTCGGCGTCGAGGCGACGTAGACGGTGTACCGGCGGGCGCGGGCCACGGCGGGCCACTTCACGGTGAGCGTGTGCGGCGACGACGCCGTGATGTACGGGGTCGGGACCCGGGCCGGACGCGCCTGCGCCTGGGCAGGGGAGACCAGGCCCACGGCCAGCAGGAGCGATCCGAGGGCTGCGAGGAGCAGCTTCAGCAGCGAGGGCAACGGAGCAGGTTCGGGCGCACCGGACACGTCGTCGGGCTGGTGGGCCCGCGTGTCCGCGTGACGTGCGACCTAGTAGCCGCCGTTGTCCTTGAACCGGTTGTAGCTGGCCTGGATCTCGGCCTCGGCCTCGACCCGGCCCGTCCAGGTGGAGCCCTCGACGGACTTGCCCGGCTCGAGGTCCTTGTAGACGGTGAAGAAGTGCTCGATCTCGAGTCGATCGAACTCCGGCACGTGGTGGATGTCGCGCAGGTGCTCCTGGCGCGGGTCCTTCGCGGGGACGCAGAGGACCTTGTCGTCGCCGCCGGCCTCGTCGGTCATGCGGAACATGCCGATCGTGCGGCAGGAGATGACGCAGCCGGGGAACGTGGGCTCGGAGAGGAGCACGAGGGCGTCCAGCGGGTCGCTGTCCATCCCGAGCGTGTCGTCGATGAAACCGTAGTCCGCCGGGTACTGCGTAGCGGTGAACAGCGTGCGATCAAGACGGATGCGGTGCGACGAGTGGTCGACCTCGTACTTGTTGCGGCTGCCCTTGGGGATCTCCACGGTGACGTCGAAAATCACTGTTGCCTCCGGCGGTTGAAAATGGGTGCGCGATGCCTCGGGGCAATGCGTCAGGGGTCTCTATAGTCTGGCGCATGTGGGGGCGCAGCGAGGAGTCAGGGTCGTGGCGGGTGCGGCGACCCTCGCGGTCCCGCTCGTCGTGCTGGCCCTGGCGGTCGCTCTCGGCATGACCCTGTGGGGTCGCGGCGACCTCAACCGGTTCATCTGCGACGGCGACTGCGGGCCGTCCCATGTGATCGCCCCGGAGGCGCTGGTCCTTCGCGACGTGCCCGTCATCTCGCCGCCGGACGTCACGGCTCCCGGCCCGATCGATCCCGCCAAGGTGGAGGCGGCGGTCCGGGCCGAGCTCGACGACTCCGCCCTGGGGCCCCGGGTCGGATTCGCGGCGCTGGGCGTCGAGGGCGACACCATCGCCCCGCAGGGCGAAGGGGCGTTCGCGCCGGCCTCGACGACCAAGGTGCTGACGGGCTTCGCGGCGCTGGCGACGATCGATCCCGGCACGCGCTTCACGACGCAGGTCGTCCGGTCGGGCGATGGCGTCGTCCTGGTCGGCGGCGGTGACCCCTACCTGTCCACCAAGCCGGCGCGCCGGGTCGACGACCGGGTGTTCCAGGCCGACCTGACGACGCTGGCGCGCCGCACCGCCGCGAGCCTGAAGAAGACCGGGACGACGACCGTCACCTTGGGCCACGACGCGTCGCTGTTCACCGGGCCGGACGCCAGTCCCGCGTGGGAGCCGGGCTACGTCCGGGACAACATCGTCACGCCGGTCTCGGCGCTGTGGGTCGACCGCGGCGTGACCGACGGCATCCGCGCCCGCGACCCGTCCGCCGACGCGGCCCGGACGTTCGCCGCTCTCCTGGCCGAGCGGGGCATCACCGTCAGCGGCGACCCGGCGACGGCGGTCGCAGCACCGGAGGCCGAGGTCGTGGCCCGGGTGCACAGCGCGACGATCGCGCAGATCGTCGAGACGGTCATCCGGATCAGCGACAACGAGGCCGCCGAGGTCGTCCTGCGGCACGTCGCGATCGCGGCCGGACGCCCGGCCGACTTCGACGGCGGCACGGCAGCGGTCCGGGCGGCGCTCGAGTCCGCGGGGGTCACGATCGACGGTCTGGTGCTGGGCGACGGAAGTGGCCTGTCGCGCCGCAACCGCATCAGCCCCGTGACGTTGGTCGAGGCGCTGGGCGAGGCGCGCTCCGCCCCGCGCACGTCGGGGCTCATGTCCGACCTGCCGGTCAGCGGATTCACCGGCACCCTGGTCAACCGGTTCGCGACGATGAGCGCGGCGCGGGGCACGGTGCGCGCCAAGACCGGCACGCTCACGGGCATCCACTCCCTGGCCGGCTACGCGACCGACGCCGACGGGCGTCCCGTCCTGTTCGCGCTCATGGCCGACCGGACCGACAAGGACCGGCCACTGCAGGCCCAGGCCGCCCTCGACCGCGCCGCCGCTGCCATCGCCACCTGTTCGTGTGGCGCGTAGACCGAGCGAGCGCAGCGTGTGAGCGTCGGAGCGGTTTGAGCGTGACACGCCGAAGGCGTCTGTCTGTCGAAACCTGGTGAGCCGACGGGCTCGCTCTGCCCGCACGCGTACCGTTGGAGACATGATCGACTGGAACCTCGCCCTCGCGACGGCCACGAAGCTGTCCCGCCCCGGCCCCGAGATGTCGGCCGCCGAGGCTGAGGAGGTCGTGGCCGAGCTCCGTGAGGGGGCCGCCCGGTCCGAGGCGCCCGTCCGTGACTTCAGCGACCTGCACGCCACGTCCGCGACCGCGCCGGTGCTCGTCATCGACCGCCCGCGCTGGATCGAGGCCAACCTCGAGACCTTCAAGGTCCTGATGGACCCGGTCGTCGCCAAGATCGCGACGTCCAAGAAGGCCCCGACCGGGTTCGGTCGCACGGTGGGCGAGAAGGTCACCGGCGCCGAGGTGGGCGCGCTGATGTCGTTCATGTCCAACAAGGTCCTCGGGCAGTTCGACCCGTTCTGGGAAGGCCCCGGTGGCGAGGGCGGACGTCTCCTGCTCGTCGCTCCCAACATCGTCCAGGTGGAGCGCCAGCTCGAGGTCGATCCGCACGACTTCCGCCTGTGGGTGTGCCTGCACGAGGAGACGCACCGGGTGCAGTTCACCGCCGTCGACTGGATGCGCGGCCACATGAAGTCGCTGATCGGCGAGTTCATCGAGGCGACCGACCTGGAGTCGTCCGCCGTGACCTCGATGCTGTCCGACGGGCTCGGCGAGGTCGTCCGGATCGTCAAGGGCGAGTCTGACGCATCACTGTCCGACGTGTTCCAGAACGACAAGCAGCGCGAGGTCGTCGACAAGCTGACCGGCATCATGTCGCTGCTGGAGGGGCACGCCGACGTCGTGATGGACGGCGTCGGGCCGGAGGTCATCCCCAGCGTCGCGGAGATCCGCCGCAAGTTCTCGCAGCGCCGCAAGGGCGCGAGCCCGGTCGACCGCATGCTCCGCCGGCTGCTGGGCATCGACGCCAAGATGCGCCAGTACCGCGACGGCGCGACCTTCGTCCGCGAGGTCAACCAGAAGGTCGGCCTGAGCGGCTTCAACCAGGTGTGGGCCGAGCCGGGCAACCTGCCCGGGAAGGCCGAGATCCTCGACCCCGCGGCGTGGGTCAAGCGCGTCCACGGCTGACGATGGGCGGCGCGCTGGATCCGGTGGTGGCCACGGGCCGCAACCTCGTGCGGCAGGCTCTCGCTGACCTCGAGGCCGGGGCGCGGGTCGTGGTCGGGGTCTCCGGCGGTGCCGACTCGCTGGCCCTCGCGGCGGTGACGGCGTTCGTCGCCGATCGGCAGGCCCTCGACCTCGAGGCCGTCGTGGTCGACCACCAGCTGCAGCCCGGCTCGGCGCAGGTCGCCGACACCGCTGCCGCCCAGCTCGCCACGCTCGGCGTCCGGGCCCGCGTGGAGCGGGTCGTCGTGGGCACCGAGGGTGGGCCGGAGGCGGCGGCCCGGGACGTCCGGCTGGCAGCCCTCGAGGCTGCCGGAGCCGACACGGTGCTCCTGGCGCACACCCTCGACGACCAGGCCGAGACGGTGCTGCTGGGCCTCGGGCGCGGCTCGGGGCCCCGCTCGATCGCCGGCATGTCCCCGCGCGACGGACGGTGGCGCCGCCCGTTCCTCGCCCTGCGCCGGGGCGACACCGAGCAGATCTGCCGAGCCCATGGCCTCGACTGGTGGACCGATCCGCACAACAGCGACCCCGCCTTCCGGCGGTCCCGCCTGCGCGCCGAGGTCATGCCGTTGCTGGAGGACGAGCTGGGCGGCGGGGTCGCGGAGGCGCTTGCGCGCACGGCCGACCAGGTCCGTGCCGACTCCGCGCTCCTCGACGTGCTCGCCGCCGAGGTCGCCGAACCGCTCGACGTCCTGACGCTCGGCGCGCTCCCGGTGGCCCTGCGGTCCAGGGTCCTGCGGCGGGCCGCCCTGTCCGCCGGCGCGAGCGCCTTGACCTCGACCCACCTGTCCGAGCTCGACCGGCTGGTGACCGACTGGCGCGGGCAGCGGCGTGTCGAGCTGCCCGGCGGGGTCAGCGCGGCCCGGACCGGGACTTCCCTGTTCTTCGCTGGGACCCCTGTGGGAGGCTGACCTCGTGGACCAGATGCATGTAGAAGGCGACCTCGATCTCGATCAGACCCTCTACTCCGAGGCGGAGATCGTCACGCGTCTCAAGGAGATGGCGACGCAGATCGAATCCGACTACGAGGGCAAGGACCTGCTGCTCGTCGGTGTGCTCAAGGGCGCCGTCATGGTCATGGCCGATCTCGCCCGCAGCCTCGACCGGCACGTCGAGATGGACTGGATGGCCGTCTCGTCGTACGGCTCCGGCACGCAGTCGTCCGGCGTCGTGCGCATCCTCAAGGACCTCGACACCGACCTCAGCGGGCGCCACGTCCTGATCGTCGAGGACATCATCGACACCGGGCTCACGCTCTCGTGGCTCATCACCAACCTGCGCTCCCGCGGCCCCGCCTCGGTCGAGATCGCCACGCTCCTGCGCAAGCCCGAGGCGCAGCGCATGGACGTCGACGTCAAGTACGTCGGCTTCGACATCCCCAACGCGTTCGTCGTCGGCTACGGCCTCGACTACGACGAGCGCTACCGCAACCTGCGCTGCATTGGCACGCTCTCCCCCCACGTCTACTCCTGACGCGGCCCCGCATCCCGCCTGGCGGCGCTCTGGTCGGTCGACGCACAAGAACGGTGCGCCTTCCCTTCCATCCCTTGCCAGCCGGGCGCGGATACCGCGCAGGAAGCAGCAGTCGACATCGGCCAGTTCGCTCCCGGCGAACTGATCTGGGGAACGTTGACGGTGGCTGAGCGCGTTCAACTGGTGGATGGTGCTCCGTGTACCGTTCGAGTTCCGACCAGCACCCGAGGAGGAGTGGACCCGCTC
>JAOPWZ010000062.1 GCA_025965435.1 Aeromicrobium sp. | reverse complement strand
ACCAGGAGTACGCCAAGGACCCGCGGATGAAGGCCAACATCGGCATCCGCCGCCGGCTCGCCCCGCTGCTCGACAACGACCGCAACCAGCTCGAGCTGTTCACCGCGATGCTGCTGAGCCTGCCCGGCTCGCCGGTGCTGTACTACGGCGACGAGATCGGCATGGGCGACAACATCTGGCTGGGCGACCGCGATGCCGTCCGCACCCCGATGCAGTGGTCGCCCGACCGCAACGCCGGCTTCTCGCGCGCCGATCCCGGCCGCGTCTACCTGCCGCCGATCATGGACCCGACGTACGGCTACGAGGCCATCAACGTCGAGTCGCAGCAGGACAATGCGGCGTCGCTGCTGAACTGGACCCGGCGCATGATCGCGGTGCGCAAGCAGCACCACGCGTTCGCCGAGGGCGAGTTCATCGACCTCGGGGGCTCGAACCCCAGCGTGCTGGCCTACCTGCGCCGGTGGGAGCGGCCCGACGGACAGCTCGACCTCGTCCTGTGCGTCAACAACCTCTCCCGTTTCCCGCAGCCCGTCGAGCTCGAGCTCGGGACGTACGACGGCTTCACCCCGGTCGAGCTGACCGGCAACGTGAGCTTCCCGCGGATCGGCGAGCTGCCGTACCTGTTGACCCTGCCGGGGCACGGGTTCTACTGGTTCCAGCTGTCCGAGGTCGGCGACGAGGGCGAGCGAAGGAGCAGAGCATGACAGTCACCCATGACGCATTGGTACGCGAGCTCGTGACGGAGCTGCCCGAGTGGCTGCCCAAGCAGCGCTGGTTCGCAGGCAAGGACCGGGCCGTCACGGCGGTACGTCCGCTGAGCTGGACCACGATCACCGACGGCGACCCGTTGCTGATCCACCTGGTGATCGAGGTCGAGCAGGACGACCGCCGCGAGCCGTACCAGCTGCTCGTCGGCAGCCGGCAGTCCGATCTGCCCGACGTGTCGAGCTCTGCCGCGATCGGCCTCGAGAACGGCCTGACGTGCTACGAGGCGTCCGGCGACGCCGATCTCACGGCGGTGCTCCTCGACCTCATCGCGACCGACGCCACGGTGGGCGACCTGACGTTCGCGCGCGAGCCCGGCGCCGAGCTGACGACGGGCCTGCGCGCCCACCCGATCACGACCGAGCAGAGCAACACCTCGCTCGTGTTCGGGCGCGACTACATCCTCAAGCTGTTCCGCAAGCTCAGCCCCGGTGAGAACAAGGACCTCCTGCTGCACCGCGCCCTGCGGGAGGTCGGCTGCCAGCACATCGCCGACCCCCTCGGTGCGATCACCGGGACGCTCGACGGGGAGCCGACCACGATCGGCATGCTCCAGCGCTTCATGCCCGACGCCGCGGACGGCTGGGTCATGGCGACCACCAGCGTCCGTGACCTGATGGCCGACCCGTCGATCGACCCGGGCGACCTCGGCGGCGACTTCGCCGGTGAGGCATCCCGACTGGGCCGCGCCGTCGCGGAGGTCCACGCCGACCTGCGGACGGCGCTGGGCACCCAGCCCGCCGACAGCGACAACCTCGCGGACGCCGTCGACGCCATGACGGAACGACTCGACCGGGTCGCCGCCGACGTCCCCGAGCTGGCCCCTCACGTGCCGGGTCTGCGCGCGGCCTTCGAGGCCGTCCGTGAGCTCCCCACGCCCGTTGAAATGCAGTACGTGCACGGCGACCTCCACCTCGGTCAGGTGCTGCGGACGCTCGCCGGGTGGCTGCTGCTCGACTTCGAGGGTGAGCCCGCCGCCTCGGTCGCCGAGCGTTCCGCGCTGCGATCGGCGCTGCGCGACGTCGCCGGCATGCTGCGCTCGTTCGACTACGCCGCGCAGCAGCTGCTGGTCGGCCAGCCCGAGGACCCGCTGCTGGCCGAGCTGGCGATGAGCTGGGCGCTCCGTAACCGCGACGCCTTCTGCGACGGCTACACCGAGGTGTCCGGGGCCGATCCGCGCGACAGCTCCGTGCTGCTGCGTGCCCTCGAGCTCGACAAGGCCGTCTACGAGGTCTCCTACGAGCACGCGAACCGGCCGTCCTGGCTGTCCGTGCCCCTGGCCTCGATCGAACGCATCATGACCGAAGGCAGCTGATCATGACCGACACATTCCAGTGGCCGCCGTCCATCGGCGAGCTCGACCTGCATCTCATCGGCGAAGGCCGGCACGAGCGCCTGTGGGACGTGCTCGGTGCGCACGTCCGCACGTACGACGGCCCGGACGGCCCGACCGAGGGCACGTCCTTCGCGGTGTGGGCTCCCAACGCCCAGCAGGTGCAGGTCATCGGTGACTTCAACTTCTGGGGCGGCGACCAGCACGCGATGCGCTCGATCGGCTCCGGCGTCTGGGACCTGTTCGTGCCCCTCGTCGGTACTGGCACCGCCTACAAGTTCCGCGTCCTGGGCGCCGACGGGGTCTGGCGCGAGAAGGCCGACCCCATGGCCTTCGGCACCGAGGTGCCGCCGGCCACGGCATCGGTCGTCACCCGCTCCGAGCACACGTGGTCGGACGACGCGTGGATCGCGGCGCGAGCGTCCGTGCCGCCGCTGCAGGCACCCCTGAGCATCTACGAGGTGCACCTGGGCTCGTGGCGTCCGGGCCTGGACTACCGCGAGCTCGCCGACGAGCTGGGCGACTACCTGACCGAGACCGGCTTCACGCACGTCGAGCTCATGCCCGTCGCCGAGCACCCCTTCGGCGGCTCGTGGGGCTACCAGGTCACGTCGTACTACGCGCCGACCTCACGGTTCGGCTCGCCGGACGACTTCCGGTGGTTCGTGGACCAGCTGCACCAGCGCGGCATCGGCGTCATCGTCGACTGGGTGCCGGCGCACTTCCCGAAGGACGAGTGGGCGCTGGCCAAGTTCGACGGCGCCGCGCTGTACGAGCATCCCGACCCGCGCCGCGGCGACCAGCCCGACTGGGGCACGCACGTCTTCGACTTCGGCCGCAACGAGGTGCGCAACTTCCTCGTCGCCAACGCGCTCTACTGGTTCGAGGAGTTCCACCTCGACGGCCTGCGGGTCGACGCCGTGGCCTCGATGCTCTACCTCGACTACTCCCGCAACGACGGCGAGTGGGAGCCCAACATCCACGGCGGACGCGAGAACCTCGAGGCCGTCCAGCTGTTGCAGGAGCTCAACGCGACGGTCTACAAGCACCACCCCGACGTCATGATGATCGCCGAGGAGTCGACCGCATGGCCGGGCGTCAGCCGGCCGACCAGCGAAGGCGGGCTCGGGTTCGGCTTCAAGTGGAACATGGGCTGGATGCACGACACGCTGTCGTACCTGGGCAACGACCCGATCCACCGCTCGTACCACCACGGCGAGATGACGTTCTCGATCGACTACGCGTTCAGCGAGAACTTCGTGCTCCCGCTGTCGCACGACGAGGTCGTGCACGGCAAGGGATCGCTGTGGGAGCGGATGCCCGGCGACGCCTGGAACAAGGCCGCCGGGGTCCGCGGACTGCTGGCGTTCATGTGGGCCCATCCGGGCAAGCAGATGGTGTTCATGGGCGGAGAGTTCGGCCAGGAGTCGGAGTGGGCCGAGTCGGGGTCGCTGCAGTGGCAGCAGCTCGACGATCCGCTGCACCTGGGCATCCTGCACCTCGTCACCGATCTCAACAGCTTCTACCGCGCGTCACCCGCGCTGTGGACGGTCGACGACCGGGCCGAGGGATTCCGGTGGATCGATGCCAGCGACACCGCCGGCAACGTCATCGCGTTCCTGCGCATCGGCGCGGACGGCTCACAGGTCGCGTGCATCGCCAACTTCTCGGGCGAGCCGCACCGGAACTACCGGATCGGGCTGCCGTCGGCAGGGACGTGGCGCGAGGCGCTCAACACCGATGCCAAGGTCTACGGCGGCTCCGGGGTCGGCAACCTCGGCTCGGTCCAGGCCGAGGACGTGCCGATGCACGGCTTCGCGGCCTCGGCGGTCCTGCAGCTCCCGCCAAGCGGCGTGCTCTGGCTGACCCCCGACGCCTGAAGCGGTGCGCTGGCGTCCACCCGATGGGTGCGCCCTGGCGACGGTGGGCCCCAGCGCACCGGGTCAGTGCTGGTGGGCGGAGAGGACGACTCGTTGCAGGACGCGGAGCGACCCCGTCACCGAGACCTCGAGGAACTCCCCGGAGTCGAGGGCCTGGCGATAGATCCGATAGGGCGCCTGGCCGCCGTCCGCGGGATCGGGGAAGACGTCGTGGATGACCAGCGCACCCCCGAGGCGTACCCAGGGTGACCAGCCGTGGAAGTCGTTCTGGGCGTGCTCGTCTGTGTGGCCGCCGTCGACGAACACCAGGTCGACCGGCGTCCGCCACCACCGGGAGATCGCCGAGGAGCGGCCGACCATCAGGACGACGGACTCCTCGAGGCCCGCGGCCGCGATCGCGCGACGGGCGAACGGCAGGGTGTCCATCAGCCCCAG
>JAOPWZ010000058.1 GCA_025965435.1 Aeromicrobium sp. | reverse complement strand
ACCTGCTGCCGTACTTCGCCGACGAGAACGGCGTGATCCGCGGGCCCGCCGATGACGGCCGGGTGGCCGCGGTCGCCCGCGCGGACGTGGCCGACGCCGCCGTGGCCGTGCTCCGGGACCCCGCGCCGCACGCGGGATCGACGTACACGCTGACGGGGCCGGAGGCGTTGACCCTCACGGAGGTGGCCGCCCGCGCGGGGGCGGTCCTCGGGCGCGAGCTGCGTTTCGAGGACGAGACCGTCGAGGAGGCCTACGCCTCGCGGAAGGCGGCGTACGGCGCCGAGGACTGGCAGCTGGATGCCTGGGTGAGCACCTACACCGCCATCGCGGACGGGTCGTGCGCCGAGGTCACCGACGACGTACGCCGACTGACCGGCCACCCGGCGCGCACGATCGAGGAGGCGCTCGCCGGCTGACCCGCGGGCGCGGCCCGGTCAGGCGGTCAGGTGGTGGACGTAGCACCAGCGCCAGTCCTCGCCGGGCTCGGCGGACTGCATGACCGGGTGCTCGCTCTCGCGGAAGTGCGCGGTGGCGTGCTGCCGGGGCGAGGAGTCGCAACAGGCGACGTTGCCGCACTCGAGGCACTGCCGCAGCGCGACCCAGGTGATGCCCTCGTCGAGGCAGGCCTGGCACACCGGGTCGTCCGCGGTCTCGACCGCGTCGTACCTCTCGAGGTCGTCGCAGACCTCGCCGCCGGGGCGGCGCCGCTCGTTGACCACCTTGAGCTCGTCGTGCTCCTGGTGGGCGATCTCGAGCATCGACTCCTCGACGTCGAGCATCGACAGGACCTCGCTGATGACCTCGGAGGCCACGGTGCCGGACTTCCGGATCTCCAGCACCCGGCGGCGCTCCGCGTCGATCATCTCGCGACGGATCCGCGAATAGAGCTCGCTGGGGGTCTCCTGGTCCGCGGTCGTGCCGAGTCGCTCCCAGGCGGCGAAGTTGCGCTGGTCGGTCTGCTGCTTGATCAGCTCGACGACCCCGTGGGGGTCCTCGAACTCCATCGCGTCCAGGGCCTCGTACCCCGCCTTCGAGGCCTGCTGGAGGATCGTGGCCCGGGCCAGGGCGTCGTCCATCGGGTCGGGCGGGGGCACCTCGAGGCGACGGGCCACCCAGCCCAGCGTCAGGCCCTGGATGAACAGCGTGCCGGCCACGGCCGTGAAGGCGATGAGCAGCAGGATCTCGCGGTGCTCGGCCTCGACGGGGATCACGAAGGCGGCCGCGAGCGTCACGACCCCGCGCATGCCGGCCCAGCCCAGGACGAAGGTGAAGGTCCAGGGCGGTGTGTAGCCGATGTCGGGGTCGGGCCCCGGCCGGACCAGGGCGTAGCGGGCGATGAACATCCACACCATGCGCAGCGCCACGATCCCGGCCAGGGTCGCCGAGCAGACCGCGACGATCCGGGCGGCGGAGAGGTCGCTGTGGCCGACGTCCCCGAAGAGCCACTGGGCCTGGAGCCCGATGAGCAGGAAGACGGTGTTCTCGAGGACGTAGGCGATCGTGCGCCAGTTCATCCGCTCGGCGATCCGCGACTGGGCGGTCTGCAGGATCGGCGCCCGGTGCCCGAGGAGCAGTCCGGCGATGACCACCGCGATGACTCCGGAGGCGTGCACCTCCTCCGCGGCGAGGTAGGCCGCGAACGGGATCACGAACGAGATGCCGGTGTCGAGCACCGGGTCGGTGATCCGCGTGCGCATCCAGGCGACGGCGACGAAGAAGACGACGCCGATCAGGACGCCACCCACCGCGGCCCACACGAAGTCGAGGCCGACCCGCCAGATCTGCACGTCGTCGGACCCGACCACGAGCACCGCCACAGCGGTTCGCAGGGCGACCAGCGCCGTGGCGTCGTTGAGCAGCGACTCGCCCTCGAGGATCGTGACCACCCGACGGGGCAGCCCGATCCGGCGGCCGATCGCGGTCGCCGCCACCGCGTCGGGCGGTGCGACCACGGCGCCGATCGCGAACGAGGCGGCCCAGGAGATGCCGGGCAGGATCGCGTGCACGACCGCACCGATCCCGACCGTCGTGAACGCGACGAGGCCCACCGAGAGCAGCAGGATCGCCCTCCGGTTCGCGTTGAAGTCGACCAGCGAGCTCTGGATCGCGGTGGAGTAGAGCAGGGGCGGCAACAGCCCCATGAGCACCACGTCGGCCTCGAGGTGGATCTCGGGCACACCCGGGACGTAGGACACCGCGACACCCGCTGCGATCAGCAGCAGGGGCGCCGGGACGTCGAGACGTTCGGCGAGGGCGGTGAACGCCAGCACGCCGACGGCGATGAGTACGAGCACGACGGCGATGTCCACGCGCCCATTGTGCGGGACTGGTGCCTCAGGCGGGCTGGGCGACCCAGGTCATCGGGTCGCCCCAGCCGAGCTCCTCGACGCCGTGCCGCCCGAAGGCGAGGACGACCAGGGTGCGCCGGTGGGCCGCGAAGGTCAGCACGTGCGCGATCATCCCGCCGTACGTGAAGACCTCGGCCGGCTCGCAGAGCGCGTCGACGAAGGTGTCGTCGAGCCGGTCCGCCGCGACGACCTCGCGGACGTGGGTGAGGTACGTCGGACCCTCGGTCGCGAGCCGCTGCCGCATCGAGCCCAGCGACTCGTGCTCCTCGACCGACCAGTCGTAGTCGCGGGTCGCGAGGGCGGCGTTCCACATCCCCATCTGGCCGATCAGGCGGGACAGCAGGGTGCGGATCGTCTGGCGGTCGTCGTCGACGTCGAGCTCGATCGGCTGGTCGAGCTGCTCGTCGTTCAGCCGCTCCGCGAGACGGACCATCTCGCCGGTGAGCCAGACGTGGTGCTCGACCATCTTCGTGAGCAGGTCCATGGAGGTCACCTTGTCTCGTGCGGGCAGCCGGAGGCTGCCGGGTGGGTGGAAGTGCACGTCGCTGGGCGCCGCGATCTGGATGTGGCCGGGCTTCCGGCGCCAGCTGGCGGGCGGCACGCCGTACGCCCGGGCGAAGGCCCTCGTGAACGCCTCGTGCGAGCCGTAGCCCGCCTCCACGGCGATGTCGAGGAGCGGCGAGGTCGTCGTGATCATGCGGTACGCCGCGCGCTCGAGCAGGATGCGCCGGCGCAGGGCGCTGGGCGGCTCCCCGGCGCCGGACCTGATCATCCGGTCGAAGTGGTAGCGCGAGAAGTGCAGCCGTGCGGCCCACTCCTCGCCCGACGCCTCGGTGATGCGGGGGTCGTCGAGCGCCTCGGCGAGGTGGTCGACGAACTCCGCGAAGGTGTCGGTTGACGTGGTCACGTGCTCATCCTCGGGGCCACGTCCGGACCTTCCTTGATCAGGCTTGCTCGGTCAGGGAGCCGACGCCCGAGCCGTAGTGGGTCTCGTAGCGGAAGACCTTCGGCTGGTCTCCGGGCGGCAGCAGGATCGACGCCACCTGCGTCACGTAGTCCGCCTCGACGTGGACGCTGACGTGCACGTTGCGGTCGGCGGGGATCTCGAACATGACCCCTCCCCAGATGACGAGGTACTGCCGGCCGTCGATGCTCACGATCGGCCGGTGCTTGGAGACCACGACCTGGTTGCCACTGGTCAGGTTGACGGTCAGCAGCCTTCTGGGGCCCTGATGGAACTCGACGTACGGGATGACACCGGGCAGCGGCTGCTCACTCATGCGGACGAGTGTGCCCCGTGACGGCCCCCGGGACGTCATACGAAGTGGTCGCCAGGGCAACCGGCTCGTATGACGTCCCGGCGCTCGGTCAGGGGGTGAGGGCGCGGATCCGGGCGTCGAGGTCGCGGCGGTTGTCGCGGCGTACGACGACCTCGGCGACCTCGATCCCGCCGTTGGGGCTGGCGAGGGCGTGCTCGAGCTCGCCGAGCGA
>JAOPWZ010000017.1 GCA_025965435.1 Aeromicrobium sp. | reverse complement strand
ACTGCGTGATCAAGGCGCCGGTGAGCTTCTCGAACGCGGCCCGGTCCTCATCGGTCCACCAGTTGCTCAGCGCGCCGGTGCCGTCGTAGTGCGAGCCCTGGTCGTCGAAGCCGTGACCGATCTCGTGCCCGATCACCGAACCGATGGCGCCGTAGTTGACCGCGTCGTCGGCGTCCGCCCCGAAGAACGGTGGCTGCAGGATCGCGGCCGGGAAGACGATCTCGTTCATCGTCGGGTTGTAGTAGGCGTTGACCGTCTGCGGGGTCATGTACCACTCGTCGCGGTCGATCGGCGAGCCGATCTTGGCGAGCTCGCGGTCGGTGGAGACGGCGATGGCCCGCCGGACGTTGCCGAGCAGGTCGTCGGGCGCGGTCTCGAGCGCCGTGTAGTCCTTGAACTGCTCGGGGTGCCCGATCTTGGGGTTGAAGGAGTCGAGCTTGTCGTGCGCGCGCTTCTTGGTCTCGGCGCTCATCCACGGCAGCGCCGTGATGCTCTGGCGGTAGGCCTCGAGCAGGTTGTCGATCAGCTCGGTCATCCGCTCCTTGGAGGCAGGCGGGAACTCGGTGCGGACGTAGATCCTGCCGACGGCCTCGCCCATCGCTCCCTCGACGAAGCCGACGCCGCGCTTCCAGCGCGGGCGCAGCTCGTCGGTGCCGCTGAGCGTCCGGCCGTAGAACTCGAAGTTGGCTGCGACGAAGCCCGAGGACAGGTACGGCGCGGCACTGTGGACGACCTGCCAGCGCAGCCAGTCCTTCCAGGCGTCGAGCAGCTGCTCGGTGAGCAGCGTCTGCAGTCCCTCGACGAAGGAGGGCTGTGACACGACGACCTCGGCGAGCACCTGCGGCGCGATCTGAGCACCGTCGGACCACGACGACCAGTCGAACGTCGGCGCGAGCGCCTGCAGGCCCTCGGCGTCCACCAGGTTGTAGGTCTTCTGCGCATCGCGGCACGCGACCCGGTCCCAGTGGAACGCGGCGAGGCGCGTCTCGAGGTCCATGATGCGGGCGGCGCGGCCGGCTGCGTCGTCGAGACCGGCCAGCTCGAGCACCGTCGTCACGTGGGCGACGTAGGCCTCACGGATCGCGGCGGACTCGTCGTCGCGGTAGTACGACTCGTCGGGCAGGCCGATGCCGCCCTGCCCGAGGTGGGCGATGTAGCGGTCGGGGTTGCCGCGATCGGGGGCGATGTACATGCCGAAGACGCTGCCGACACCCTGCCGGTCGAGCACACCCAGCGTCCTGACGAAGCCGGGGACGTCGGTGATCGCGTCGACCTGGGCCAGCTCGTCGGCGAGCGGACGGGCGCCGAGCTCCTCGATGCGCTCCTCGGCCATGAAGCTGGCGTAGAGGTCGCCGATCTTGCGCTGCTCGTCGTCCTGGGGCGACTCGCTGGCCGTCTCGATGATCGCGCGGACCTTGGCCTCGGCCTCGTCGACGAGGGTCACGAAGGAGCCTGCGGTGGCCCGGTCGGGCTTGATCTCGGCGGTCTCGAGCCAGGGCCCGTTGACGTGCCGGAACAGGTCGTCCTGGACTCGGGTGGCGGGGTCGAACTGGGTCATGTCGATGCCGAAGGTCACGCCGTTAGGCTACACAGGTGAGGCTAGCCATATGAGCAAGAACCTGCCCGTGCGTCTGACCGTCGTCCGGACCGAGCCGGTCACTCCCACGATGGTGAGAGTCGTGCTGGGCGGGGACGGCTTCGCGGCGTTCCTCGAGAACGATGCCGCGATGCGGCAGCGGTACACCGACACCTACGTCAAGCTGGTCTTCCTCGCCGACGGGTTCGACTACCCCGACCCGCTGGACCTGGGGATCGTCAACGCCACGATGCCGCGGGAGGCCCGGCCGGTGCTGCGGACCTACACGGTGCGGTGGGTCGACGTGCAGACGCAGGAGCTGGCGATCGACTTCGTCGTGCACGGCGACAGCGGCGTGGCCGGGCCGTGGGCCGCCCGTGCGCAGCCCGGCGACGTCATCCACGTGCGCGGTCCCAACGGGGGCTACCTGCCCGACCCGACGGCCGACTGGCACCTGTTCGTCGGCGACGAGGCGGGCCTGCCGGCCATCGCCACCTCCCTCGAGGCGCTCCCGTCCGGGTCGAGGGCCTTCGCCTTCATCGAGATCGACGGTCCGGCCGACGAGATCGCCCTGACGACCGCAGCCGACCTCGACCTCCGCTGGTTGCACCGCGGCGAGGCCCCGGCCGGCACGACGACGCTGCTCGACGACGCCGTGCGGGCGTTCGACTGGCCCCAGGGCCGCGTGCAGGCCTTCGTGCACGGCGAGTCGGCGCTGCTCAAGAGCGTCCGCCCGTTCGTGATGGCCGAGCGCGGCGTGACCCGGGCCGACATCTCGGTCTCCGCCTACTGGCGTCGGGGCACGACGGAGGAGGGCTTCCGGGTCTGGAAGTCCGAGCAGACCGAGGCCGTCATGCGACCGGGCGCCCCCTGAGGACGTGTGACGGGTAACCTCGTCGGGTGACTGAACTGCGCAACGTGGCCGTCATCCTCGCGGGTGGCACCGGGACCAGGGTCGGTCTGTCGATCCCCAAACAGCTCATCAAGATCGCCGGCAAGACGATCATCGAGCACACCATCGCCGCCTTCGAGGCGTCGCCGCTGGTCGACGAGATCATCATCTTGATGACGCCGGGTCACCTCGATCCTGTCCGGGCCATCGTGCAGAGCGGCGGCTACGACAAGGTCACGCAGATCGTCGAGGGCGGGCAGACCCGCAACGAGTCGACGAGCCGCGCGCTGGAGGCGCTCGGGTCGGA
>JAOPWZ010000148.1 GCA_025965435.1 Aeromicrobium sp. | reverse complement strand
CTCGACCTTCTGGCAGGCCTACTTCGTCGAAGCGGTCATCTTCGGCGTCGTGCTCTGCGGCTTCCTGCTCCGCACCTTGGAGTACGCGCTGGAGAAGGAGGAGCACGGCTCCGGCGGCCTCGTCGCGCACTACCCATTGACGTTCTTCTTGGGCAACGCCTGGGGCGGCCTCTCCCTCTCGAGCCTCGAGACCCTCGTCTACGTGATCGCCATGATCAAGATCGTCATCTCCATGACGTGGCTCATCGTGATCGCTCGCAACATCACCATGGGCGTCGCCTGGCACCGCTTCACGGCTTGGTTCAACATCTGGTTCAAGCGCGAGTCCGACGGCAGCACGGCGCTGGGCGCGCTCAAGCCCCTCTACGTCAACGGCGAACCGCTCGACCTTGAGAAGATGGACGACCTCGAGGAAGAAGACTTTGCCCTCCTTGGCGTCGGCAAGGTCGAGGACTTCACCTGGAAGGGCCTCCTCGACTTCACGACCTGCACCGAGTGCGGTCGCTGCCAGAGCCAGTGCCCCGCGTGGAACACCGAGAAGCCGCTGTCACCCAAGCTCCTCATGATGGGGCTGCGCGATCACGCATACGCAAAGATCCCGCTCCTCGACAAGGATGCCGAGACGCTCACCGAGGCGCAGCAGGCCGAGCTTGAGCGCCCACTGATCGGCGACGAGTCGATGTTCGGCGTCATCGATCCGGACGTGCTCTGGTCCTGCACCAACTGTGGCGCATGCGTCCAGCAGTGCCCCGTCGACATTGAGCACGTCGACCATATCCTCGACATGCGCCGCTACCAGGTGATCGTCGAGTCCAACTTCCCGTCCGAGCTCAACAACATCTTCAAGGGCCTCGAACGCAAGGGCAATCCCTGGAACATGGACAACAAGGTCCGGATGGATTGGGCCAAGAACCTCGACTTTGAAGTCAAGCAGCTCGGCACGGACATCGAAGATCTCGACGAGGTCGAGTGGCTGTTCTGGGTCGGCTGTGCCGGAGCGTTCGAGGACCGCGCCAAGAAGACCACCGCTGCGGTCGCCGAGCTGCTCAACACCGCGGGCGTCTCGTTCGCTGTGCTGGGTGACGGCGAGACGTGCACGGGCGACGCCGCACGTCGTGCGGGCAACGAGATCCTGTTCAAGCAGCTCGGTATGCAGAACGCCGAGGTCCTCACCGAGATGAAGGCCAAGAAGGTCGTCTCGACCTGCGCGCACTGCTTCAACACACTAAAGAACGAGTACAAGGAGTTCGGCCTCGACCTCGAAGTCGTCCACCACACGCAGCTGCTCAACCGCCTCGTACGGGAGAAGAAGCTGACCCCGGTCGCACCCGCCTCGGGATCGGCCGCAGGCAAGACGATCACCTACCACGACCCCTGCTTCCTGGGCCGCCACAACCAGGTCTACGAGCCCCCGCGCGAGCTGCTTGGCGCGATCCCCGGCGCGACGTTCAAGGAGATGCCTCGCAACTCCGAGAAGTCGTTCTGCTGTGGCGCTGGCGGTGCTCGTATGTGGATGGAAGAGACCATCGGCAGCCGCATCAACGTCAACCGCACCGAAGAGGCTATCGCCACCGGCGCCGACCAGATCGCAGTCGGCTGCCCGTTCTGCCGCGTCATGCTGTCGGACGGTCTGACCCTCAAGCAGTCCGAGGGCAAGGCCCGCGAAGAGGTCGAGGTGCTCGACGTCGCCCAGCTGTTGCTCGCCGGCGTCAAGCGCGCCCCCGAGCCGACCAAGGACGATGACGACGCCGTCGTCGCCGAGGCCGAGGCCGCGACGGCTGCTGCCGCCACCGGTGGCGACGGGCCGTCCGACGACGACGTGGCCAAGGCCACCGAGGCCGAGCCGGACGCCGAGGACAAGGCCGATCCCGACTCCATCTCCGAGACGGAGGAGGTCGGCGCGGGGGCCAAGGCGCACCAGGACGGCGATCCCGGCGACAAGGACCCGGCGACCGGCTCAGGAGACGCCGAAGATGTGGCCGACGCCCTGCAGGAGCCGTCGGAGAAGAGCGCCGAGGCCGACCAGGACATCGCCGCCGACAGCAACGTCAAGCTCGACGAGAGGGGCGGCGGTCACGCCGACGAGTCGGCCGCGCCGACCGAGCCCCGCAACGCCGATGCCCGCGACGTGCAGACGTCCGACGCCGCGACGACCGAGCAGCCGGCGGCCGCCGCCGCCGACGAAGAGGCGCCTGCCGAGGTGAACGACGACCCGGCGAGCGAGAAGGAAGACGCCGCCTGGGCCAACGTCGGAGCCGTGAATACCGATCTGACGCCCTCGGAGCCCGAGCCTGCCAAGGCCGAGCCCACCAAGGAGGAGCCTGCCCCCGCACCGGCCCCCACCGAGGAGACCGAGCCCGTCGAGGACGACGCCCGCGAGGAAGAAGCCGACACCGTCACCGACGACGCCGAGCCGAGCGCCCCGACCTCGAAGGTCGTGGCGCCCGACGAGGTCATCGCTGTCGAGGACGGCGAAACCACCGCCGACCCGGTCTCGGAGGACGTCGTGGAGCTCAGCGACGCCAACCCGAGCGGCAAGGACCTCAGCCAGACCGCGACGCAGCTCAGCCTCGACCTCGGCGGCAACGACGACGAGGACAAGCCGAAGGCGTAGGCAGCCGCACATCGGGGAAGGGGCGCACCTGACGGTGCGCCCCTTCTGCGTTCGGTCGAGCCGAGCGCCCCCGAGATGCGAGAGTCCGACCGGGCCGGAGCCGTGGGTCGGACCTCGTGCTGGTCGCGAGGACCAGCATCAACCGGGTCGGGAGGGAGTGTGTCCCGGTTCGCAGGGATCAACGACACCGATCCGAGAAGGTGACGGGAGAGAATGAAGAATGTCGCCCACACGCTGTCCCTGCCTGAGCGGGCTCACCTATGACGCCTGCTGCGGACGGCTCCACACCGGCACGGCGACGGCGCAGACCGCCGAACAGCTCATGCGGTCGCGCTTCAGCGCCTTCGCCGTGAGCCGTCCCGACTACCTCCTCGAGACGTGGGACCGCACGACCCGTCCGGCGACGCTCAAGCTCGACGCCGACCTGCGCTGGTACCGCCTCGACGTCCTCGCCACCTCCGCCGGCGGCCCGTTCGACACCACGGGTGTCGTCGAGTTCACGGCGTTCTACCGCTCGCCGACCGGCGCAGGCAGCCAGCACGAGGTCAGCCGGTTCACCCGCCAGGACGGGCGCTGGCAGTACCTCGACGGGACGCGGTGACTAGTAGTTGACGCACTTGCCGCGGCCCAAGGCCGCGAGGCCGGTCAGGTCGCCGTCACCCCAGGTCGTGAGGGACTCGTCTCCCTCAGGCTGCATCAGCTGCCCGGGCGTCTCCACGTGGTTCAGTCCCACGAGGTGGCCCAGCTCGTGCATGACGACGGCGCGCGCCGCCTGCCAGCCACGGGGACCGGTCAGGATCTCGGCGAGCTGCGGCCCGTCCAGGAGGATCGTGCCGGTGATGAACCACCAGTGACCGTCACGCTTCACCGACACGCTCCCGCCGGTGCCCGCGACGCCACCCTCCAGGCTCTCGTCCGTCCCGGGATCACTCCACGCCACCCTGGCGGGCAGCGGCCCGCCGTCGGCGGCGGCAATGGTGCCCTCGCTCGGCCGAGGATCGTCCGTCAGGCCGTCGACGACGAACGCCAGACCCGTGGCGTCCTGCATCTCGTCGAGTGCCTCCTCCAGCAGTCGCATCCCGTCGTCGACGCTGGTCCGCGGGTCCACCAGGATGTGGATCGGCACGCACGGATCGTAGGTGACGGGGTCGGAGCTGCCGTCCTGCGTCCTCATGAAGGCGAACTCGTTGCTGGGTTTCCTGACATCGGGTGGCGTCCCGATGGGGGCCGCCTCGGCGTCCGGGGGCCGATCCGGATACGCACTTGCCGACGCCGAGCGGTCCTCTCCCAGCAGCGTCGTCACGAAGAGACCTCCGAGCATCAGCACGAGCACGGCGACCGCCGTCGCTGCGCGCCCGTGCCCGCCGGCGGGACGTCGCCGGACCGACCTGGCCTCCAGCCGATCCATCTTCCGCAGCAGCCGGGCCACCCGACGTCGTCGGCGCGGCTCGACCAGGAGCGCCGCGTCCCGCCATCGTCTGTCCACACCGGAATTGTCCCTGCTGGAGGGCGCCCCGCGCAGCGACATCTACGATGTGACCGGCGCCGGGCCGGACGAGAGGACGCACCATGAGCTGGACACTGCACGGAGACGGCAAGACGATCGCCGAAGGGGACTTCGTCCGACCGGGTGAACGCCTGTCCTGGCCACGCACGATCGGCTTCGGTGGGCAGCACGTCGTGGCGATGTTCGGCGCGACGTTCCTGGTGCCCCTGCTCACCGGCTTCCCGCCCACGACGACGCTGTTCTTCTCCGGTGTCGGCACGATCCTGTTCCTGGTGCTGACGGGCAACCGCCTGCCCAGCTACCTCGGCTCGTCGTTCGCGTTCATCGCGCCGATCCAGGCCTCCATGCAGTCCGACGACATGGGGGCCGCTCTGTTCGGCCTGGTCGTCACCGGGCTGCTGCTGGCAGCCGTGGGACTGCTCGTGACGGTGACCGGAACAGGCTGGATCGAGGCCCTCATGCCGCCGGTCGTCACCGGTGCCATCGTCGCGCTGATCGGCCTCAACCTCTCGGGTGTCGCCACGTCGAACTACGCGAAGGCGCCGTGGATCGCCACCATCACCCTGGCCACGATCGTCGTGGTCGCGGTCGCCTTCCGGGGACTCGTCGCCCGGCTCTCGATCCTGATCGGCGTCGCCGTCGGCTACCTCGCCGCGGCGATCGGCGGCGAGCTCGACTTCACCCAGGTGGGGGACGCCGCATGGATCGGGTGGCCGGAGTTCACGTCTCCCGACGTGACGTGGTCCGTCGTGCCGATGTTCCTGCCGGTCGTGCTGGTGCTCATCGCGGAGAACGTCGGTCACGTCCGCAGCGTCGCGCACCTGACCGACGACCCCTCGCTGAACCAGAAGACCGGTCCCGCGCTGCTGGCCGACGGCCTCGCGACGACGATCGCTGGCCTCGGCGGAGGATCGGCGACCACCACGTACGGCGAGAACATCGGCGTCATGACCGCGACCCGCGTCTTCTCCACCGCGGCCTACTGGGTCGCTGCGGTCGTGGCGATCGTGCTGGGCCTGTCGCCGAAGTTCGGCGCGCTGCTCAACACGATCCCCAGCGGCGTCCTCGGCGGTGTGACCGTCGCGCTGTACGGCCTGATCGGCCTGATCGGCGTCAAGATCTGGATGGACAACCACGTCGACTTCACCCAGCCGGTCAACCAGTACCCCGCCGCGATCGCGCTGGTCATCGGCATCGGCGACCTGACGCTCTCGGCCGGCGACATGACGTTCACCGGTATCGCGCTGGGCACGATCGCCGCGGTCGTGGTCTACCACGCGATGCGGACCCTGCAGCGCCTTCGCGCCTGACGGCGGGCAGGACCGGCGCGCTCCGCGGCCCCTCCTCGATCCATGGGTACGGTGGACGCATGTCAAGCACCGAGGACTCCCCCGGCAGTCGGGCCTGGCGGCACGCCGAGCGCGCCGACCTGCTCAACTTCGCCCGCAGGTCAGAGCGTCCTGAGGGCGGCTTCGTCTGGCTCGACCAGGCCGGCGAGCCCGACCCCGACAAGCACCTCGAGCTGTGGATCAACGCCCGGATGACGTACGTCTTCGCGCTGGCGCACCTCACGGGTGCCGACGACGCGGAGCGTCTGGCCGAGCACGGGGTCACCGCCCTCTCGACCCTGTTCCACGACGACGCCAACGAGGGCTGGTTCGACGAGGTCGACGCCGATGGCACGCCCACCGACACCGACAAGCGCTGCTACGGGCACTCCCACGTGCTGCTGGCCGCCGCGACCGCGTCCGCCGCAGGCATCACGGGCGCCCAGGCGTTGCTCGACGAGGCCACCCGGCTCCAGACCCAGCACTTCTGGGACCACGTCTCGGGCCGGTGCGTCGAGATCTTCAGCCAGGACTGGACCACGGTCGACCCGTACCGCGGCGCCAACAGCAACATGCACACCGTGGAGGCCTACCTCGTCGCAGGCGACGTCACGGGTGACCCCGTCTGGCACGAGCGGGCGCTGTCGATCTGCGAGCGGATCATCGGCATCCATGCGCGCTCCCACGACTGGCGGATCCCCGAGCACTACGACCAGGACTGGACGCCGGTGCCCGACTACAACGTGGAGTCGCCGGCCGACGCGTTCCGGCCCTACGGCGCCACCCCGGGGCATGCCTTCGAGTGGTCGCGGCTGCTGCTGCAGCTGTCGGCGAGCCTGGAGGAGCCCCGCCCGTGGATCCCGGAGGCGGCCGAGGCGCTGTTCACCCAGGCGGTCGACGACACCGTCGAGCACGACTGGCCCGGACTCGCCTACACGACCGACTGGCACGGCATCCCGGTCGTGAAGGAACGGTTCCACTGGGTCATGGCCGAGGCGGTGCTGGCCGCCGAGGCGCTGCACGCCCACAACGGCAGTGCGCTCTACGCAGGCCTCGCGAGTCGCTGGTGGTCCGAGATCGACGAGCACTTCATCGACCGGGACGCGGGATCATGGCACCACGAGTTCACGCCGGCCCTGACGCCGTCGTCCAGGACGTGGCGCGGCAAGCCCGACGCGTATCACGCGTTCAACGCCCTGACCCTGCCCGATCTGCCCCTGGCACCGAGCGCAGCCCTGACGCTCCAGGGTGGCCAGGCAGGCAGCGGAGTGACCGAGGCTCAAGCGTGACAGTCCTCGTCGTCGGCGAGGCGTTGGTCGACGTCGTGCGCCGCCCCGGTGAGCCTCCGGAGCCGCATGCCGGCGGCTCACCGTTCAACGTCGCCATCGGTCTGGCCCGGCTCGACGTCCCGACGGTCCTCGCGGCGCAGGTGGGGACCGACCGGTACGGCGACGGGCTGCGCTGGGAGCTCGACGACTCCGCGGTCACCCTCGCCGCACTCGCGCCCACCCCGGAGCAGACGTCCACCGCGAACGCCACCCTCGCCGAGGACGGCAGCGCCACCTACGCGTTCGACCTGACCTGGGACCCCGCCCAGCTCCCGGATCCCGGCGCCTTCGAGGCCGTGCACGTGGGCTCGCTCGGCACCGCGCTCGAACCGGGCGCGACCCTCGTGGCCGACTTCGTCCTCGGGGCCGACGCGCAAGGCGTGCCCGTGTCGTACGACCCGAACGTCCGGCTCGCGGTGGAGCCCGATCCCGCGGTGTGGCGCCGGGTCTTCGAGGCGATCGCCCCGCACGCCTCGATCATCAAGATGAGTGACGAGGACGCCGCGACGCTGTTCCCGGCCGAGCCACCGGCCGATCTCGCCCGCCGCCTCGCCGCCGACCACGGCATCGTGGCCATCACCTGCGGGTCCGAGGGCGCCGTCATCGCCGCTGGGACGGCGTTCGCGTCCGTCCCGCCTGCCGACGTCCGGGTCGTCGACACGATCGGTGCCGGCGACTCGTTCATGGCCGCGATGCTGGCCTGGTGCGCGACCTACGACTGGCCGGGCGCCGGCGAGCTCGACGCCACCGAGCTGACCGATCTCGCGCTGTACGCCTCCAGCGCCGCGGCCATCACCTGCTCGCGGCCGGGCGCCGATCCGCCGCGCACGGCCGAGCTGACGCCCTGACCGTCGGACCGGACTAGGCCGGACGCGCCCCGCGGACGGAGACGCAGGCGGCCGCAGCCTCGGCGCCGGCCCGCAACGACGCCACCGGGTCGCGGCTCCCGACCCACCGGCTGAGGAAGCCGGCGCAGAACGCGTCACCCGCGCCGACGGTGTCGACCACCTCCGCCTCGAGCGCTGCGACGGCCTCCCCCGCGAACGTCGCCCCGTCGCGGCCCCGGGTCAGGACGACCCCGTCGCCCGCGAGCTGCAGGAAGCCCTGCTCGTCGTCATTGGGGAACACCAGATCGGCCCCGGCCAGCCATGCCGTCACGGCCTCGATCCCGGCCGCCTGGAGGAAGCCCAGCGAGCTGGGATCGATGCTGACGCCCACGCCGCGGCGCCTCGCCTCGGCGACCAGCCCCAGCGCCACCGGACGCACGGCGTCGTCGAAGAACGAGTAGCCCGTCAGGTGCAGCCAGGTGACGTCGTCCCAGACGTCGGCGGGCACGTGCACGTCGGTGAGGGTCGCATTGGCCGCCCGATCGACGTACATCGTGCGGTCTGCCGCGTCATCGAGCGTCAGGACGATCGTCGCGGTCGGGAGCTCGGGGTCACCGGTGATGCGGGCGTCCACCCCGTGAGCCACCAGGGCGGCCGTGTGCCGCTCGACCGCGTCGGCACCACACCGGCCGACGAACCGGACGGGTGCGCCCAGGTGACCGAGCCACGATGCGACGTTCGCCGCAGAGCCGCCGGCCGTCATGCGGATCTCCGAGACGGTGTCGCTGGCGGCGTTGACGATGCCGAGCGGACGGACGCCGATGTCGTCGACCAGGTCGCCGACGACCAGGATCACCGCCGGGGCCACCGTCACCGGCCGGACCAGGACAGCGCGATCTCGCCCGCGACGCGGATGTTGTTCTCGGCGATCTTGAGGTTGACCGCCAGGCTGTCGCCGCCGGTCAGGCCGACGATCGTCTGCAGGAGGAACGGCGTGACCTTCTTGCCGGAGAGTCCCTTCTCGTCCGCCATGCGCAACGCGTCGGTCAGCGCGCGGTCGTGCACGGCCGGGTCGAGCTGCTCGGTGACCGGGAGCGGGTTGGCCACCAAGATCGCGGCGGGCTGGCCCAGGACGTCACGGGACGCCATGACGTCCGCGACGGCCGCCGCGTCCGGCACCGACCAGTCGAGCTGGAAGCCGGAGTCGGTGAGCCAGAAGCTCGGGAACTTGTCGGTGCCGTAGCCGAGCACGATGACGCCCAGCGACTCGAGGCGCTCGAGGGTCGCCGGGATGTCGAGGATCGACTTCACGCCGGCCGAGATCACCGTGATGGGCACCTCGGACAGCACCTTGAGGTCGGCCGACTCGTCGAACGTCTCGGCCGCTCCGCGGTGCACGCCACCCAGACCGCCGGTCGCGAAGACGCGGATCCCCGCGAGGTCGGCGATGTACGACGTCGCGGCCACGGTCGTCGCGCCGCTGCCCCCGCGGGCCAGCGCGATCGGCAGGTCGCGGACGCTGAGCTTGGGGATGTCCTCGCCGGCGACCCGCACGAGCTCCTCGTCGGTGAGGCCGGCCTTGAGCCTGCCGTCGAGCACCGCGATCGTCGCCGGGACGACACCCATGTCGGTCAGGGTCGACTCGAAGCGACGAGCCGCGTGCAGGTTGTCGGGCCGCGGGAGCCCGTGCGAGATGATCGTCGACTCGAGGGCGACCACCGGCCACCCCTCGTCGAGCGCGGACTGGACGGCGGGCGAGATGTCGAGCGGAAGAGTCACCCCGCGAGCCTAGCGACCGCTTGGCTCACCCCGCCCCTTCACCGCGAGTGGTGCATTTTGGGGAGACTCGCCGTCTCACCATCCCGAAATTGCACCACTCGCGGTGGGGTTTGCACCACTCGCGGCGGTCAGATCTCGGTGCGATGGAAGTTCGCGTGCGAGCGCGAGGCGGTCGGGCCACGCTGGCCCTGGTAGCGGGAGCCGTACTTGGCCGAACCGTACGGGTTGTCGGCCGGCGAGGTCAGCCGGAAGTAGCAGACCTGGCCGATCTTCATGCCGGGGTAGAGCTTGATCGGCAGTGTCGCGACATTGGCCAGCTCGAGGGTCACGTGACCGGAGAACCCCGGGTCGATGAAGCCCGCGGTGGAGTGGGTCATGAGTCCCAGGCGACCGAGGGACGACTTGCCCTCGAGCCGGGCCGCGATGTCATCGGGGAGCGACACCAGCTCGTAGGTCGAGCCGAGCACGAACTCGCCGGGGTGCAGGATGAACGCGTCGTCGCCCTCGACCTCGATCTCGCGCGTCAGGTCGGACTGGTCGGCAGCCGGGTCGATGTGCGGGTACTTGTGGTTGTCGAACACCCGGAAGAACTTGTCGAGCCGGACGTCGATGCTCGACGGCTGGATCATCCCGGCGTCGAAGGGATCGAGCCCGACGCGGCCGGCGTCGATCTCGGCGAGGATGTCGCGGTCTGAGAGGAGCACGAGTCGAAACTAACGCATCTGGGAACCAGGTCGGGCCGCACCGCTCGTCATCGCTGCTGCGCAGCCATCCGGACCGGCGCGTTGGTGGCACCGTAGCCCCCGTAGCCTCCGCGCCGCTCGACGATCTCGAAGAAGACGTGGCCGATCGTCTGCGTGTACGCATTGAAGTACTCGCCGTCGACGTCGCGGTCGTACAGGATGTCGAGCTCCTCGAGCTCACGCCGCAGCTCCGCGGCGATCCCGAGCCGCGCCTGGAGGTCGTCGTAGTAGTTGGTGGGCACCGGGAGCACCGTGAGACCGCGGGCGCGCGCCTCGCGCACGACCTGCCTGACGTCGGAGCACACCAGCGCGATGTGCTGCGACGCCGGACCGTGCTCGTCGACCGGCGGCACGACGTTCAGGGGGAGCCGCACCGCGCTGCCCGGCGAGCTCATGACCCGGCTGCGGACCAGGCCCCGCGGCCCGGCGACCTCGACCCCGGTCTGCGCGTCGAGCGCCAGCACACTCGTGTAGAAGAGGACGGCCTCGTCGAAGTACTGCCACGGCTGCGCCAGGTTGACGTGGTCGACGCCCAGCACGAGCCCCCCGCTGGCGCCCGAGCCACCCCGGAACTCCTCGACCCACCCGGACGTCGATCCGCCGCCGAAGAAGATCTCGGTGCCGTCGGGCGCCTCGACCGCCTCGAGCGGGACCTCGGACGCATACGTGCGGCGGTGCACCGCGGGTGCCATCAGCTCGGCCCCCCGCCGTGCGGCGGCGGCGTCGTCGTCGACGCGCAGGCCCACCGCGCTCAAGTGCGGCAACGCATCGCGCGCCTGCTGCTCGTTGAGGACGATCCGCGCGTCGCCGGACGTCCAGAGATTGACCGGCTTCGACCGGTGACGCCCACGGAACGCGAAGCCGAGCTGGCCGAGAACGACCTCGACCGGGCCCGTGTCCTCGGCCTTGACCTCGACGAAGTCGAACCCCGTGGGCGGCTCGATGTCGGTCAGCAGGCCGCTCGCGTCACCCATCGCGCGCCGCGCCTGGTCCTCGAGCCACAGCAGCGACCGCAGGGCGTGCACCGCGGTCCGGCCGACATCGGTCTGCCGGAAGGTGTCGTTGAAGACCTCCAGCGACAGCGGCCCGGTGTAGCCCGCGCGGAGGACGTGCGCGAGGAAGGCCGGCAGGTCGAACGACCCCTCGCCGGGGAACAGCCGGTGGTGCCGGCTCCACGACAGGACGTCAATCGACAGGGCCGGCGCGTCCGCGAGCTGCAGGAAGAAGATCTTCTCGGCCGGGATCTGCTCGATCGCGGCCGGATCGTGCCCGCGCGACAGGATGTGGAACGAGTCGAGGCACAGCCCGACGTGCGGGTGGTCGGCCAGCTCGACGATGTTCCACGAGCGCCGGTAGTCGTCGACGTATCGGCCCCACGCGAGCGCCTCGAACGCCAGGCGCACCCCGTACTGCGCGGCCAGGTCGCCCATCTCGCGCAGCTGAGCCGCCGAGACCTCGTCGGAGTCGATCGTGGCCGTCCCCACGTTGCTGCACACCAGCATCGTGTCGACGCCCAGCCGGTTCATAACGACGAACTTGGCCTGGGCCCGACGCAGACCGTCGCGGAAGAGCTCGTCCGTGACGCCCTCGATGTCGCGGAACGGCTGGTAGAGATCCAGCGACAGGCCGAGCCGCGCGGCCAGGGCGCGGATCTCCTCAGGCGACAGCTCCGACGCCACGAGATCGGGCTCGAACACCTCGATGCCGTCGAATCCGGCGGCCGCCGCCGCGTGCATCTTCGCGACCAGGCTGCCGCTGAGGCAGACGGTGGCAATGGAACGACGCATGAGCTGTCTCCTTGGTATGTACTGCATGGTTGGTCATGAGGGGGGCCTGCGCGAGAGCGTTCCGACGCGATACGCTCGCCGCGTGACGCCCGTGGGAACCGGCAAGGCACGTCAGCGCGATGCCGAGCGCACGAAGGCCGAGCTGATCCGCGTGGCCACCGAGGTGTTCGCCCAGGACGGCTACTCCGGGGCCCGGGTCGACGAGATCGCCGAGCGCACCAGCACCACGAAGCGGATGATCTACTACTACTTCGGCAGCAAGGAGCAGCTGTACCTCGCGGTGCTCGAGAAGTCGTACCTGGGCATCCGGTCGGCCGAGCGGCATCTCGACGTCAGCGGCCTCGATCCCGTCGCGGCGATCCGCCGGCTCGCGGAGCTCACGTACGACTACCACGTCGCGCACCCGGAGTTCATCCGTCTGGTCGCGAGCGAGAACATCATGCGCGGCGAGTTCATCCGCCGCATCGACGCGTTGCGCGAGCTCGCCAATCCCGCCGCGAGCCTGATCGCCGACATCCTGGTCCGTGGCCGGTCCGACGGCACGATCCGCGACGACGTCGACCAGATCGACGTGCACCTGGTGATCAGCTCGTACTGCGTCTTCCAGGTGGCCAACCAGCACACGTTCGGCCACCTGTTCGGTCGCGACCTGGACGACGAGTCGCTGCGCCAGCACCATCGCGCCATGATCGGCGACGTCGTCGCCGCGTGGCTCACGGCGTAGCCGCGCCGGTCACGAGACCTGCCAGCCGCTCGACGGCGAATGCGTAGCCCTGCACGCCGGCGCCCACGACGACGATCTCGGCGATGTCCGAGACGTACGAGTGGTGGCGGAACGGCTCGCGCCGGTGGACGTTGCTCATGTGGACCTCGGCAACCGGGAGCGCCACGCCGGTCAGCGCGTCGCGCAGCGCGACGGACGTGTGGGTGAGCGCTCCCGGGTTGATGACAATGCCGGCGCACGTCAGGCGGGCGGCATGGATCGCGTCGATCAGGACGCCCTCGTGGTTGCTCTGCACCGCCTCGACCTCGAGGTCCCACCGCGATGCCGTCACCCGGACCAGCTCGACGACGTCATCGAGCGTCGCGGTGCCGTACGTCTCGGGCTCCCGCACACCGAGCAGGTTCAGATTGGGGCCGTTGACCAGCAGCAGTCGGGTCATCAGAAGATCGCCTTCGGCTCGAGGGGCGAGCCGGTGCCACCCGTGATCTGCAGGGGTGACGCGCTGAAGAAGAACTCCCAGCGCCCGTGACGCGCGCACGCCTCGGCGAGCGCCTCGAGATCGAACATCTCGCCGATCGCCATGCCCATGTCGCGCACCAGCACGCAGTGCACCGGCATGTTCTCGTCGCCGGGCGGCGGGAACACCTCCAGGCCCCAGTTGTCGGAGGCGACGAAGGCGACCCGTCGCTCGAACAGCCATGCGGTGAACGGCAGCGACACGCCGGGCTCACGGCCCACGTAGGCGGCCGGACCCTCGTCGCGCAAGGTACGGATCCATCCCGTGCGCAGCAGGACGATGTCGCCGCGGGCCACCTCGACGCCCTGGGCAACCAGGCACGCGTCGATCTCGTCGGGGGTGACGACGTGATCGGCGTCCAGCCGGTCGACGCCGAGGTGCCGCGGCAGGTCGACCAGCACGCCGCGGCCGTGGATGCCGTCGCGCAAGGTCTCGACCCCGTGCTGAGCGGCCCCCGCGGCCGTGACGGAGTCGACGGCGGCGCCGTTGTACAGGAACCCGTCGTAGGCGACGTGCGACAGGGCGTCGAGCTGCGTCGCGCTCTGTGGGGACATCGTGATCATGTCGTCCATCCAGTGGAAACCGCCCGGCTCGGGGGCGGCGTCCGGCGTCCGCGTCATGGTGTGCACCGGATTGGGCCGCACGCCGTCGGGCGGCTGCGGTCCGTGCTCGTCGAGGGGCAGCCCGAGCGTCACCACCTGACCGGTCTCGACGAGGGCGGCACCCGCGACGACCCGGTCCGGGGTGATCCAGTTGAGGGTCCCGCGGTGGTCGTCGGCGCCCCAGCGTCCCCAGTTGGAGACCCGTTCACCCCACGCGCGGAAGCCCTCCTCGCCGGTCATGACGTCGCGGCCCGCTTGAGCCGGCCGGTGTTGAACGAGTCGAGCAGCACCGCCAGGAAGATCAGCGCGCCCTGCACGAACTGCACCCAGAACGACGACACGTTCAGCAGCGTCAGGCCGTTGTTGATGACGCCGATCAAGAGCACGCCCACCAGGGTGCCGATCATGCTGCCCTTGCCGCCGAACAGGCTCGTGCCGCCGATGACGACGGCCGCGATGACCTGCAGCTCCGTGCCGGTGGCGGCATTGGGAGTGGCGGAGTCCAGACGTCCGACGAGCACGATGGCCGCGATGCCGGCGCACACCGCGGCGATGACGTACGTCGAGAAGACGACGCGCTTGACGTTGATGCCGGCGAGGCGGGCCGCGTCGGCGTTGCCGCCCACCGCGTAGACCCGGTGACCGAACGTCGTGCGCGACAGCAGCAGGTGCCCCAGCACGAACAGCACGATCGTCACGATCGCGGAGACCTTGAGTCCCGCGAAGTTCGCGCTGCCCAGCCAGTTGAGGGTCGACGGCAGCTCGTAGACCGACTCGCCCTGGCTGAACTGCAGTGTCAGGCCGCGTGCCATGCCCATGACCGCGAGCGTGACGATGAACGGCGCGAGTCCCAGCCAGGCGACCGAGAAGCCGTTGAACGCACCCACCACGATCGCGATGCCCATGACCCCGGCGATGCCGAGCAGGCCGCTGTCGGAGTGGTGCGCCCACAGGGCGCCGAGGAAGCCGGCCAGGGCGATGTTGGACCCGACCGAGAGGTCGATGCCGCTGGTGATGATGACGAACGTGGCGCCGACGGCCGCGATGCCGACGACGGCGCTCTGGGTGACGATGTTCGTGATGTTGCTGCTCGTCAGGAACACGTCGGACATGAACGACAGGGCGACGGACACGATGAGCAGCGCGGCCACGATCGGCGCGATGTTGCTGCTGAAGGCGCGCTCGACCTGGTAGCGCCAGGGCGAGGCGGTGGTGGCGGTGGACACGGGATGCTCCTGGGTGCGTGGGGATGACGGGGATGGGTGGGTCATGCGGATCGCTCGCTCGCCGCTGAGCCGCCGGCAGCGAGATGCAGGATCTTCTCGCGATCGAACTGGCTCCGGGTGAACTCCCCGACGATCCGGCCCGTCGCGAGGACGTACACGCGATCGGCGACCGCCAGCACCTCGTCGGTGTCGGAGCTGCAGACCACGACCGCCGAACCTGACTCGGCGAGGGTGAACACGTGGTCGTAGATGCCGGACTTGGCGCCGACGTCGACACCGCGGGTGGGGTCGTCGAACAGCACCACGCGCGGGGCCATCTCGCTGACCCGGCCGACGATGACCTTCTGCTGGTTGCCGCCGGAGAGCTTGCCGATGTCCTGGTGCACCGAGCCGAGCTTGACGTCGTACTTCGTCGCGATGTCCTGGGCGCGACGGGTCATGGCGGCGCCGCGCAGCACGCCGCGACGCGACACCGGGCCGTAGTCGCCCATCGCGATGTTCGACCGGACCGAGGCGTCGAGGACGAGTCCCTCGCCCTTGCGGTCCTCGGGCACGTAGATGACGCCGGCCGCCCGCGCGGCGGCGATGCTGCCCGTGCGCACGTCCTGGCCGTCGACCACGACCGTGCCGGACACGCCGGACTCGACACCGGCGATGGCCTTCATGAGCTCGGTGCGGCCCGAGCCCGCCAGGCCGACCAGGCCGACGACCTCGCCGGCGTCGACGTGGACGGACGATCCCCGCACGCCGCGCGCCACGACGTCGGTGGTGACGAGGACGGGTGCGCCGACGGCGCGGGCGCGCCATGGATAGGCCTGCCCGAGCTCCTTGGCCAGCATGGCCCGGACCAGCGACGCCTCGTCCCACTGGGCGATCGGCTGGTCACCGACCAGGTTGCCGTCGCGCAGCACGACGACGCGATCGGCGATGTCGAACAGCTCGTCCAGGTGGTGCGTCACGTACAGGATCGCGATGCCCTCGTCGCGCAGCGTGCGGACGACCGCCAGCAGCGTCTCGACATCGCGCTCGGGCAGGGCCGATGTCGGCTCGTCCAGGATCAGGACCGTGGTGTCACGCACCAGGCAACGGGCGATCTCGGCCAGCTGGCGCTGGGAGATCGTGAGCTCGCGGATGGGCGTGCGGAGATCGAGGTGGCCGAGGCCGACGCGCTGCAGACCCGCCTGCGCGCGGCGGCGGTTGTCCGCCCGGCGGGTCACCCCCCGGCTGCTCGACAGGTTGCCCAGCAGGACGTTGTCGAGCAGCGACATGTCGGGCACGTCGGTGAGCTCTTGGTAGATGACGCTGAGGCCGGCGTCGATGACGGCCCCCGTCGTGCCGGGCAGCGGAGCGCCACCCAGCTCGACGGATCCGGACGATGGGGTCTCGGCCCCGGCGAGGATCTTGATCAGCGTCGACTTGCCGGCGCCGTTCTCGCCGACCAGTCCGGTGATCTCGCCGGCGCGGAACGAGAAGTCCACGCCGTCGAGCACCTCGACCGGTCCGTACCGCTTCGAGACTCCCTCGACCGAGACGATGGGCATGTCAGCCAACCTGATCAGCCCAGATCCCGTACTCCTTGACCTCGGCCGAGTCGATGTTGGCCGGCGTGATGACCATGCCGGGCCACTCGATGAAGCCGGTGACCTTCTTGCCGGCTTCCAGCTCGGCGATCTTGTCCATGACCTGCTCGGAGAGCTTGATCGGGTTGGAGCTGACCGTCATGTCCTGGCGAGCCGCACGGATATCGGCGATCGCCGGTGCCGGCGCGTCGTTTCCAGTGACGAAGATGTGACCGGGCTCGCCGACCTTCTTGAGCAGGCCGGCGGCCTCGATCGCCTTGGTCGCGCCCTGCGCCTCGCTGTCGTTGGAGGTGAAGACCGCCTCGACGTCCTTGTGCGCCTGCAGCAGGTCGGTCATGACCTTGTACGTCTTGTCGGTGTCGAACCCGCCGTCCTGGCGCGCCACGACGTCGATGTCGGGGTACTTGCTGATGATGTTGTCGAAGCCCTTCTCGCGATCGGTCGCGGCGGAGCTTCCTGCGATGCCCTGGATGTCGATGACCTTGCCCGACGGCGAGCCGTTCTTCTCGGTCAGGAAGTCGACGATGCCCTGCGCGCTCTGCTCGCCGATCGTGACGTGGTTCATCGCGACCGTGAACTGGATGTCGTCGGACTTGATGGTGTCCGAGATCGCGATGACGGTGGCACCGCTGGCCTTGGCGGCCTTGACCGCCGGGACGATCGCCGATGCGTCCGCGGGGCTGATGACGATGTAGTCGGCGCCCTTGGTCACGAGGTTCTGGATGTCGTTGACCTGGGTGTTGTTGTCACCGTTGGAGTTGGTCTGCAGCAGCTTGAAGCCGTGCGACTTGGCGCCGTCCTTCAGACCCTTGATGAGTCCGGCGAAGTACGGGTTGGCGAGCGTGTAGCCGGAGTAGCCGACGACCACCTCGTCGCCTCCACCTCCTGCGCTGGCACCGTCGGAGGTCGAGGCGCAGCCCGAAAGGGCGGTGGCCAGCGCGGCGGAGGACAGCAGCGCGGCAAGCTTCCACGTGCGTGCCGGCCGACGGTCGGAGCGATCGGTCGATGTCTTCTGGCGGATCATGGTGGTAGTCCTTCAACGTTGCGGCGTCTGGCGCCTGATCTTCTCAGTGTGGTGCCCTCCGGGACGGGAGCCCCGGAGGAATGTCGCACCAGCCATGGCCGGTGCGCCCGAGCTAGTGGGGGGAGGCTGCGTGCATGTCCTCGGCGGCCAGGAGCGAGAGCAGATCGGCACGGACGCGATCGGCGTCCGGCTCGAGCCCGGTCAGGATGCGCAGGCTGTCGATCGCCTGGCCGACGGCCATCATCGAGCCGTCGATGACCTGGTGGCCCGCGGCGCGTGCGGACACGACCAGCTGGGTCTCGACGGGCCGGTAGACGACCTCCGCGACCCAGGCGCCGGCGGACAGCAGTGCCGGGTCGAACGGCCGGCCGGGATGCTTGTCCATGCCCACGGGTGTGGCGTGCACGACGCCCGTGACCTGCGACCACAGGTCGCCGACCGCGCCGTCGGTCGCGGTGATCTGCTGCTGCGGGAACAGTGGACGGTAGCGATCGGCCAGCGCCCGGGCCCGCGACGGGTCGACGTCGTGGATGACGACGTGATCGGCGCCCATCGTCAGCAGCGCGTAGACCGTGGCGGCACCCGCGCCGCCCGATCCGATCTGGAGGACGGTCCCCGACAACGGGGCGTCGAGCTGGCTCGCGAGGGATGCCCGAAAGCCGGTCCAGTCGGTGTTGTGGCCCGCCACCCGCTCGCCGTCGAAGGTGATGAGGTTGACCGCGCCGATGCGCTCGGCGTCGGCACTCAGGTCGTCGACCAGCCCCAGGACGCGCTGCTTGTAGGGGTGGGTGACGTTCAACCCGTCGAATCCCGCGGCCCGCAGGCCGACCAGGAACGACACGAGGCCCTCGGTCTGGAACGTGTCGGCCGGGATGTCGAAGAGCTCGTAGACGTACGAGAGGCCCAGCCGCTCGCCCTCGAGCATGTGCATCGCGGGGGTGAGGGACTCACCGATGCCGTCGCCCAGGAGAGCGACCCGGAAGGTCGTGCTCATGCGGTCGTCGTCTTGCGCTGTGCCACGGACAGATACCTCTTCGG
>JAOPWZ010000146.1 GCA_025965435.1 Aeromicrobium sp. | reverse complement strand
CCGCCGTGGTGAAGGCGGCGTTCACGACAGTCTCCACGTTGGCCGTGACCGCGATCGCGGAGGCGGGGAGGTCCTCGTAGACGTCACACGGGTCGACGACCGACAGGTCGTAGGTGCCGGCGGGCGCCGCCAGCTTGTACGTGCCGTTCGGCTGGGTCTCCACAACGTTGATGTAGTCGTCGGTTTCGATGGCCGGGTTGTTCTCCTGGAACACGCGGACGAAGGCTCCGGGCACGACCCCACCACCGGGCTGGGTCACCGTGCCGACCAGGATCCCGCGAGGGGCGGCTGCGGTCGCGGAGGTGGCGGTCACGGCGAGCGCGCTGGAGGCGAGGGCCAAGGTGGCCACGAGGGCGCCGGTCCTTCGCAGGGAAGTCACTGTCATCGATACTCCTGGTCTGAAAGTGGTTGGAACGCGAAACCACAGTAACTGCGTGTACGGCAGATCTCAGACAAATATCGAGATAGCGACAGGATTTCTGAAAGCGAGTCAAGCCGTATGTCGGTCACGCCCGGCACGACGAGGGCCCACGACCGGGACGGTCGTGGGCCCTGCGGTACGTCGACCTACTTGATGGAGAGCCTCTTGGTCTTGACCGTCCTGGCGAGGACCCGTGAGTCACCCGCGTAGACGATCGTGAAGACCCGCTTGCCCTTCTTCAGCTTCTTGAGCTTGACCGTGGCCTTGCCCCGCTTGAGCGTCACGGTCTTGAGCTTCTTGCCGCCCAGCTTGATCGTGACCTTGCCCGTCGGGGTCACGCCCGAGGCCTTGACCGTGATCTTCAGGGTCGCCGACTTCTTGCCGGCCTTGGCCGACACCTTGATCGACGGCTTGACCTTGACCACCGCGGGCGGGGCCGGAGGGCCGGCCACCGGCGGGTTCACCACCGGCGGGACGGTGGACACGATCGTGACCGGCTGGAGCGGCGTGGCCTCTCCTACCGACCGCTCGATGGTGGTGGCAGCGGCGAACGAGGTCTTGTTGAGGTACCAGTTCTGGGTCACCGCAGCGGCGGCGGCCACGCCGGCGACACGTGTGAACGCGGCACCCCCGAACTGCGGTCCGCAGTCGAGGCGGAGCTTGTACTCACCCGCCGGCAGGTAACCGATGCGGTACGTGCCCGGCGCGGGGTCCAGGTCCTCCCAGTACGGGTTGGCCTGGGCCTCGTCGGTGACTGCGTACGCCGTGGGGCATGCCTCCTCGACCGCTCCCGAGAGCGTCCCGGTGATGACCGAGGCGGGTGCCAGCGCGGCATCGGCGGTCTTGACGTCACCCAGCTCCACGGTGACGGGCAGTGCTTCCTCCTCGGTGGTGGAACCGCCGTAGAACGCCGTGAAGTGCAGGCCGCTCCGGTCCTGGAACTTCACGCGGTACGTGCCCTCGTCCTCGACCTGCACGTCGTAGGCGCCGTCGGCGTCCGTCGTGTCGCTCCCGGCGCCGAACCACTGGACGTCGTCGCCGTCGGTGAACTTCTGCTGGACCGAGACCTCGACACCGCTCAGCTTGGCGCCGTTGGACGTCGTGTCCGTGACGACACCCTCGATGAGAGCCGACGTCGGCTTCGCGGCGAGCTGCGCGTTGATGTTCTCGGTGGTCGCCTCTGCGGCGACGGTCACCAGGTCGGCGTCGGCGAAGGTCTTCTGGTTCTCCCAGTACTCGGAAGCGAGGTCGCCGTTGCAGTCGAAGAACTTCAGCTTGTAGTCGCCGGCCGCCAGTCCCTTCAGGACGTAGGTGCCGTCCTGCTCGGCGATGATGTTCTCCGGGTTGGCCTTGACCTCATCGAACGTGCCGTCGACCGTGCCGTAGGCGTCGACGCAGGCGGGCACGGGCTCGTCGTCCGGACCCGTGATCGTCCCGCTGATGCTGCCGCCCAGCGCGAGCTCGGCGTTGGCGGTCATGGTGTCGCCCGGCTCCACGGCGAACGTCGTGACGTCCTCGGAGTAGACGGACGGCTGGTCGTCGAAGTACTCGGACGCGTGCATGCCGTCCTGGTCATCGAAGCCGATGCGGTACGACCCGGCCGGCAGGGTGTTGATGCGGTAGCTGCCGTCCTCGGCCGTGAACGCGTAGCTCTGGGAGGACTCCCAGCTGGTGACGCCGCCGCTGACGACCTTGTGGTAGGCGGAGACGGCGATGCCGGCGAGGGGGTCGCCGCCAGCGGTGACCACGCCCGACACGATCGCCGCCGGCGTCAGGTCGGCGTCCTTGCCGGTGACGGCGTTGCCGTTCACGATGGTGACGGTGGTCGCGCCCGTGTTGTTCTCCCGGTCGAACGGGATGTCGTCGTAGTACTCGGAAAGGAAGTCGTCCTTGCTGAAGTCGAGCTGGTAGGTGCCGTCGCGCAGCCCGCTGACGGTGTACAGACCGTCCTCGTCGGAGTTCCACTCGCGCTCGAGGTCGTACAGATCGTCCTCCAGACGCGAGGCGATGACGCGGACGCCTCCGAGCGCGTCGCCGTTGTCGAGCGTCGTCGTACCGCTGATGGAACCGCCGAGCACCAGGTCGAGCGGAACGGTGACGTCCGTGCCGTCGAGGTCGATGACATCTGACTCGCGGATGGCGTACGGGGTCACACCCGTCTCCCCGGTGCTGGGGCCGCCGGACTTGACCCGATACGTGCCGGGGGACATGTTCCCGAACACGTACTCCCCGGCCTCGTCCGTGTAGCCGGTCTCGGCGTACTCCCACCTCGGGAACTCGTCCGAGCCGCCGAGAGTCTCCAGCGTGACCGGTATGTTCAGCAGCTCTTCGTTGCCGCTCAGCCCGATGCTTACGCTGATGGCCGCGTCATCGCCGGGAGCGGCGGAGGCCGGCACGAAGGCCAGCGGTCCGAGGACGAGGGCGAAGGCCGCGAGAAGCGCGACGACGAGGCGTGGGGCGAGAGGTCGCCTCGGCTCGACGATGGACGGTGATGACGACATGCAGGACTCCCGGTGATGGATGACGAACAGCCAGTCAACGCCAGTCACGGGACCTTGGTCCCCGAACGCCCGAAGACCATCCCGAATGACTAGGTCGACCCATCACATCGGCAACCATCGATCGAGTCGCGCTACCCCTTGCGTTGCAGGAACGCCGTCATCGCCTCGCGCGCCTCGTCGCTGCCGAACAGCTCGCCCGACAGGGTGGCGAGCTGGTCGCCGAGCGCGTCGATGCGCGCGACGAGGTCGTGGTTGAGCAGCTGCTTGGTCTCTCGCAGGCCCTGCGGACGTCCCTTGAGAAGGTCGCCGAGCGAACGGGCGACCTCGGCCGGCAGCTCGACGTCCGGCACCGCTCGCGTGACGAGGCCCGCCGCGACCGCCTCGGCCGCGTCGAACGTCCGCGCGGTGAGGAACAGGTCGGCTGCCACGCGCGGGTCGAGCCGGGGCAGCAGCGACGCCGAGATGACGGCAGGTGCCAGTGCCAGGCGCACCTCGGTCAGCGCGAAGGTCACCGACTCGGCCGCCAGCACGATGTCGGCGGCACCCACGATGCCGAGGCCGCCGGCCCGCACGGGCCCACCGAGCTCGACGACGACCGGCTTCGACAGGGTCGCGATCTGCCGCTGCAGCGCGATCAGCGCCTTCGCACCCTCGACCATCCCGCCCTCTGCGGCCTCGGACAGATCGGCTCCCGAGCAGAACACCCGACCGGCCGACCGAACCAGCACGACGCGCGCCGCACCGTCCGCGTCGGCGGCGTCGAGGCGCTCCGCGAGCTCGGACACCAGCTGGCGGCTGAGGGCGTTGCGGTTGTGGTCGCTGTCGAGGGTGATGGTCGCGACGTCGTCGACGACCTCGAGGTGGACGAGCTCTGTCATGGGGGTCTCCTGGGCGTTGAGGGTGACCGCGGGCGCGAGCGGCTAGTAGGACTTCGGCAGTCCGAGGCTGAACTGGGCCACGAAGTTGAGCGCCATCTCGCGGCTGACGGGGGCGATGCGCGACAGCCGCGATCCGGCCAGCATCTGCACCAGACCGTACTCGTTGGCCAGGCCGTTGCCACCATGCGTCTGGATCGCCCGGTCGACCGCGTTGCACACAGCCTCGCCGGCCGCGTACTTCGCCATGTTCGCCGCCTCCGCGGCCCGCATGACGTCGCCCGCGGCGTACAGCGCGGCGGCCTTCTGGGTCATGAGCCGCGCCATCTCGATCTCGATGTACGACTGCGCCAGCGGGTGCGCGATCGCCTGGTGGGCACCGATCGGCGCGTCCCAGACCTTGCGGTCCTTGGCGTACTCGGCTGCCTTCGCGAGCGCGAGCCGCGCGGTGCCGAGGGCGAACGACGACGCCATGATGCGCTCGGGGTTGAGGCCCGCGAAGAGCTGCTCGATGCCCGCTCCCTCCCCACCGATGAGCGCATCGGCCGGTACCCGTACGTCGTCGAAGAACAGCGTGAACTGCTTCTCCGGCGACACGATGCCCATGTCGATCTCCTGGAAGGTGAACCCCTCGGAGTCGGTGGGCACGAGGAACAGCGCGGGCTTGAGCTTTCCGCTGCGGGCGTCCTCGGTGCGCGCCACGACCAGCACGTGGCTGGCCTCGTCGACGCCCGAGATATAGGTCTTGGTGCCGGTCAGGCGCCAGCCGTCCGCCTCGCGGTAGGCCGTCGTGATGATGTTGTGCGAGTTGGATCCCGCGTCGGGCTCGGTGATCGAGAACGCGAACGTCGACGTGCCGTCGGCCAGCCCCGGCAGCAGGGCCTGCTTCTGCTCGTCGCTGCCGTACTGGGCGATGATCGTGCCCACGATCGCGGGCGAGACGACCATCAGCAGCAGCGGGCTGCCCGCGGCCGCCAGCTCCTCGCACACCGCGGCCAGGTCGCCGATGTCACCGCCGCCCCCGCCGTACTGCTCGGGGATCGCGACGCCCAGGAAGCCGTTGCGGCCGGCCTCGGCCCACAGCTCGGTGGTCTTCTTGCCGTCTCGGGCGGCCTGCTCGAAGTAGTCGCGACCGTACTTCGCCCCCAGGGCGGCGACTGACGCTCGCAGCGAGATGCGCTCGTCCGACTCGGTGAATGCGATGGTCATGCTGTCTCCTCGGTCATTGAGCCTGTCGAGATGTCGATGCGTGCGAGCACGGCGCCCGACTCGACCTGGGTGCCGGCGGTGACCGACAGCCCGGTGACGACGCCGTCGGTCGGCGCCGTGATGGTGTGCTGCATCTTCATGGCCTCGAGGACGACGATGACGTCGCCCTTGCCGACCTGCTGGCCGTCCGTGACCGCCACGCTGACGACCGCGGCCGGCATCGGGGCGAGCAGCGAGCCCTCGGCGACGACGTCGGCGGGGTCGACGAAGACCGGCGCCGGGGTCAGGTCGATCGAGCCGTGGGGCCCGTCGACGTCGACCCAGCCGATTCCCACGGCGACGTCGTACGTCTCCGTGACGCCGCCGACGTCGAGCACGACCCGCCTCGGGCTCACGTCGACGACGGCGACGTCATCGAGGTCGTGCTGCACCAACCCGGCGGAGTACGACACCGTCAGGTCCTCGGCCGTCGAGCCGGTCGAGAGGTAGGTCCGCGTGCGCGGCTGGCTCGGGACGTTGCGATAGGCGGTCGGGATGCGGCTCAGCACCTTCGCGCCGGTGCTCGCGGTCGTCGCCTCGGCCAGCGCGGCCGCCAGGGCGAGCCGGCGGCGTGCCGGTTCGTCGAGGTGCGGAGCGGTCCACGCCTCCAGCCGGTCGTCGAGCAGCGTCGTGCGCAGCCGGGCGGCGGCGAAGTCGTCGTCCGCGAGGATCGCCCGGAGGAAGTCGAGGTTGGTCGACAGTCCGTGGACGCGGGTGCGCCGCAGGACGTCGCGGAGCCGCCGGATCGCGGTCGTGCGGTCCGGGCCGTGGGCGACGATCTTGGCGATCATGGCGTCGTAGCGGATGCCGACGACCGAGCCCGCCTCGACTCCCGAGTCGACCCGCACGCCGGGGCCGAGCGGGACGTCGAACGTCCGGACGGTGCCGGTCTGTGGCTGCCAGTCATCGGCCGGGTTCTCGGCGTAGAGGCGCACCTCGACGGCGTGGCCGGACGGTGCCGGCACGTCGCCGACGAGCGCGGCACCTTCGGCGACGGCGATCTGCCGGGCGACGAGATCCAGACCGAACACCTCCTCGGTGACCGGGTGCTCCACCTGCAGGCGGGTGTTCATCTCCAGGAAGAAGGCCCGGTCGTCTGCCACCATGAACTCGACCGTCCCGGCGCCGACGTAGTCGACGGCCTTCGCGGCCGCCTGCGCAGCGTCGTGCAGGGCCGCGCGGACCCCGTCCGACAGGCCCGGCGCGGGAGCCTCCTCGACGACCTTCTGGTGGCGTCACTGGATCGAGCAGTCACGGTCGCCGACGATCCACACGGTGCCGTGCGTGTCGGCCCGCACCTGCACCTCGACGTGACGCGCGTCCTCGAGGTAGCGCTCGACGAACACCGTCGGGTCGCCGAACGCGGACGCGGCCTCGGCCGAGGCCTGCTGGATCGTCGCCTCGAGGTCGTCGAGGCGCCGGACGATCCGCATGCCGCGGCCACCGCCGCCGGCCGAGGCCTTGACCAGCACGGGCAGGTCCGCCGCGGTGGTCGCCGCCGGCTCCAGCCGGCCGAGCTGCGGCACGCCGGCGTCGGCCATGAGCTCCTTGGCGCGGATCTTGTCACCCATCGCCTCGATCGCGTCCGGAGTCGGCCCGATCCAGGTGAGCCCAGCGGCCTCGACGTCGCGGGCGAACTGCGCGCTCTCCGACAAGAATCCGTAGCCGGGATGGACGGCATCCGCGCCGGCCCTGAGGGCCGCTGCGATGACGAGATCGCCGCGCAGATAGGTCTCCGACGGCGCGCTGCCGGGGAGCCGGACGGCGACGTCGGCCTCCGCGACGAACGGCGCAGACGCATCGGCGTCCGAGAACACCGCCACCGTCGAGATGCCGAGCTCGCGGCACGTCCGGAACACCCGCCGGGCGATCTCCCCCCGGTTCGCGACAAGTACACAGGTGATCACGAAAGGGGCTCCTCGGAGTGGGGGAAGGACGCAACCATGGGCCGAGCGAGCTCAGCGAGCGAAGGCTGGCGCCCGTGCGAAGCACGGCAGCGGCGAGGTACGAGCCGCTGGTGCGGCGACGAAGGAGCCGCGCGCCTCACAGGCGGAACACCCCATATCCCTCGGTGCCCTGGACAGGACGCGTGTTGATGGCGCTCAGGCAGATGCCCAGGATCGTCCTGGTGTCTCGCGGGTCGATCACGCCGTCGTCGTAGAGCATCCCGGAGGTGAAGTAGGCGATCGACTCCTTCTCGATCTGCTCCTCGATCATGGCTCGCATCGCCCGGTCGCCCTCCTCGTCGTACGGCTGTCCCTTCGCCTCGGCGGCTCCGCGGGCGACGATCGAGATGACGC
>JAOPWZ010000083.1 GCA_025965435.1 Aeromicrobium sp. | reverse complement strand
TTCCGAACCCGGAAGTCAAGCCTCTCAGCGCCGATGGTACTGCACCGGAGATGGTGTGGGAGAGTAGGACGTCGCCGGACAATCATTAGCGCGAGGCCGCTCCTTCGGGAGCGGCCTCGCTGCATTTCAGGCAGTCTCGTAGTTTGGCATGATCGAGACATTGTGCAAGACCGATGGAAGGAACGACTCATGGCAGAGTCGAGAAGTCCCCGCCGTGACGGCGGGAAGCCTGCAGGCCGAGGTGCCGCAGGCGGCCGTGGGGGCAAGCCCGCGGGTCAGGGTGGCCGCGACAAGCGGGGCAGCGGTGAACCGCGCCGCGACGGAAAGCCGACCGATCGTCGTGACGGCCCGCCGGCCGCACGCCGCGACGGCAAGCCGACCACACCCCGTCGCGACGGCAAGCCCTACGAGGCACGCCGCGATCGGCGTCAGGAAGAGGGCGACCGCACGGCCGCCCAGAAGATCTACGACGGGCCGCCGATCCCCGATGACGTGAGCGCCAAGGATCTGGACAAGCACGCCCGCCAGGCCCTGCAGAGCCTCCCGGAGAAGCTCGCCGACAAGGTCGCACGTCACCTCGTGATGGCGGGACTGCTCATCGCCGAGGACCCCGAGACGGCGCACCAGCACGCCCTCGCGGCGCGCGCCCGTGCCACCCGCACCGGACTCGTCCGCGAGGCCTGCGGCGAGACGGCGTACGCCAGTGGCAAGTGGGCCGAGGCGCTGTCGGAGTTCAGGGCCGCACGTCGCATGACCGGCGGCTACATCTACGCGCCGATGATGGCCGACTGCGAGCGCGCCCTGAAGCGCCCGGACAAGGCGATCGCGTACGACACCACCGAGATCCGCTCGCAGCTCGACGACGCCGGCCAGATCGAGCTCTCGATCGTCGTCGCCGGAGCCCGTCGCGACCAGGGCCAGTACGACGCAGCCATCCGGCTGCTGGAGACCGAGCCCCTGCACACGAAGGGTCGAGGGGAGTGGGTGCCGCGGTTGCGTTACGCGTATGCCGACTCGCTGCTGGCGGCCGGGCGTCGCGACGAGGCGATCGAGTGGTTCCACCGCACGGTCGCGGTCGACGGCAACAAGACGACCGATGCCGAGGAACGACTGGCCGAGCTCGACAAGCGTCCACAGGCCTGACCGTCGTACCCGTCGTCCACAGACGATGACGACCCCGATGCCCCTCACTCCGGTGAGGGGCATCGTCGTTTCATGACCGACGAGAACAACACCGTGCACCTGACCGGCAGGATCTCGGCTGCGCCCGAGTCCCGCATCCTCCCCAGCGGCGACGAGCTCGTGTCGTTCCGGCTCGTCGTGCGCCGCAGCGCCGCGGCCCGCAGACGCTCCAAACAGGTGGTCGACACGATCGAGTGCACCGTGTGGCGTGCGGGACTTCGGCGTTCCGTGGCCCGCATGGAGGCGGGCACCGAGGTCACCGTCACGGGCGAGCTGCGCCGACGGTTCACCAGCGGCGGCGCCGGCGTCGCCAGCTGGGTCAGTGTCGAGGTCGACTCGTGCCGCCGGGTCATGGCAGCGGCGGTAGCCTCGGACGCATGACCTTGGGCTCCACGACGCAATCGCTCAGCACGATGTACGACCTGGCGATGCTGGACCTCGACGGGGTGGTCTACCTGGGGGCGGAGCCGATCCCCGGCGTGGCAGACGCACTGACCCTCGCGCGCTCCAAGGGGATGCGCCTGGCCTACATCACCAACAACGCCTCCCGCACGGCCGAGACGGTGGCCGAGAAGCTCCAGTCGATGGGCATGCCCGAGGTGACCGACGAGGACGTCGTGACATCGGCCCAGGCCGTTGCGCACCTGATGGCCGACGCGCTGCCGGCCGGGTCGGCGGTTCTCCTGGTGGGCGGCGAGGGTCTCCGTGCGGCGCTGGAGGCACGTGGCCTGCGGTGCGTCTCGTCGCTCGACGACTCGCCCATCGCCGTCGTGCAGGGGTTCCACGCCGACATCGGGTGGCACGACCTGGCGGAGGCGTCGTACGCGATCCAGGCCGGCCTGCCGTGGTACGCCAGCAACACCGACCTGACCGTGCCCACGGCGCGGGGGATCGCGCCCGGCAACGGCTCTCTGGTGCAGGCCGTGCGCACCGCCACGGGTGCCGAGCCGATCGTGGCCGGCAAGCCGGAGCGGGCGCTGCTCGACGAGACGATCGCACGGGTCGGTGGCACCCACCCGTTGATGGTGGGGGATCGGTTGGACACCGACATCGACGGCGCCATCAACGCCGGGATCGACAGCCTCGCGGTACTGACCGGCGTCAGCAGCCTCCACGAGATCGTCTCTGCCGGTCCGGGCCACCGGCCCACCTACGTGTCCGCCGACCTGCGAGGGCTGGACGAGGAGCACTCCGAGGTCGTGATCGACGACGACCGCGCCCGGTGCGGATCGTCGTCGGCCGTGGTCATCGACGGTGTCGTCACGATCGAGAGCGGCGAGCCGTCATCGACGTCGACGCTGCGGGCCGTCGTGCAGCTCGCCTGGAGCGTCGCGGACAGGTCCGACACCCAGGTCACGCTGGATGGGACACTGGAGGCATGAGTCAGACGCACGACGAGTCGCAGACCGCGCACGTCCCGGGCCCCGAGGTGGTGCCGACGGGTCATGGCGCGATCGACACGGCGCTCGAGCGACTGCAGCGCGTCGACGAGCTCGACCTCTCCCAGCACCCCGAGGAGTTCGACGCGATCCATGGCGTGCTGCGCGAGTCCCTCGCCAACGCCGGTCGCGACGGGACCGACCTGGATTCTGCATGACGCGGCGGCTTCGGCTCGACGCCGAGCTGGTGCGCCGCGGGCTCGCGCGGTCCCGCGAGCATGCGAGCACGCTGATCGGTGACGGTCTCGTGCGGGTCGGCGGGTCCGTGGCCACGAAGGCCGCGACCGGCGTCACGACCGACCAGGCCATCGTCGTGCGGGCGGGCAACGAGCCGACGTACGCGTCGCGGGGGGCCCACAAGCTGCTCGGCGCCCTGTCGGTGTTCGAGCCGCTGGGCCTGACGGTCGCGGGCCGGCGCTGTCTCGATGCGGGGGCGTCGACCGGGGGGTTCACCGATGTCCTGCTGCGCAAGGGCGCCCGCGAGGTCTGCGCCGTCGACGTGGGGTACGGCCAGCTGGTCTGGGCCCTGCAGTCCGACGAGCGCGTCCACGTCTACGACCGCACCAACATCCGTCACCTCGAGGCCACCGACATCGGCGGCCCGGTGCAGCTGGTGGTGTCGGATCTGTCGTTCATCTCCCTTACCGTGGTCATGCCGGCACTCACCAGGGTCTGCGAGCCGAGCCCGGAAGGCGACATCGTGCTGATGATCAAGCCGCAGTTCGAGGTGGGCAAGAGCAACCTCGGCAAGAACGGGGTGGTCCGCGACCCCGCCCTGCACGCCGACGCCGTCCACCGCGTCTGCCTGTCGGCGCACGAGCTGGGGTGGGGCACGCGCGCACTGGCCCCGAGCCCGCTGCCCGGGCCGGCCGGCAATGTCGAGTACTTCTGCTGGCTGCGCTCCGACGCCGAGGCGCCGAGCGAGCAGGCTGCGCACGACGTCGTGCTGGCGGGTCCGCTCGACACCTCGGGGGTCGCCTCATGAGGCGCATCCTGCTGTTGGTGCACGAGGGACGCGAGGAGGCGCCGAAGGTCGCAGCGGCGTTCGCCGCCGAGCTGCGATCCGTGGGCATCGGCGTGTGCGTGATCGACACCGAGGCCGACGCGCTACGCGCCGCGGGCATCGAGGACGCCCAGGTCGTGACGGGTGGACCCGGCGCTGCAGCGGGCTGCGAGCTCACCGTGGTCTTCGGCGGCGACGGCACGATCCTGCGAGCGGCCGAGCTCTGCCGCGGCACCGAGACACCCGTGCTGGGCGTCAACCTCGGGCACGTGGGCTTCCTGGCCGAGGCCGACGTCGCCGACATGCAGGACGTCGTTCGGGTCGTGGCCGACGGCAGCTACACCGTCGAGGAGCGGCTCACCGTCGACGTCTCGGTCACGGTGGCCGGCGAGGTCGTCGCCACCAACTGGGCCCTCAACGAGGCGACGGTCGAGAAGGCGTCGCGCGAGCGCATGCTCGAGATCGTGGTCGAGATCGACGACCGCCCGGTCTCGCGCTGGGGCTGCGACGGTGTCGTGTGCGCCACGCCCACCGGGTCGACCGCCTACAACTTCAGCGCCGGCGGGCCGATCGTCTGGCCCGAGGTGTCGGCGCTCCTGATGGTCCCGATCAGCGCGCACGCCCTGTTCGCCCGCCCGCTGGTCGTCTCGCCCGACTCGACGCTCGCGATCGAGGTCGTGGGGGAGCACTCCACGGGTGTGCTCTGGTGCGACGGACGCCGGGCGGCCGATCTGCCGCTGGGTTCTCGCGTGGAGGTCGTGAAGGGGCGCGAGACGGTGCGGCTGGCCCGCCTGCACCCGGCCTCGTTCGCCGACCGGCTGGTCCGCAAGTTCGACCTCCCGGTGGCCGGCTGGCGGGGAGCGGCCGAGCGCCGCTGGGAGGACCACGCCTGATGTGGCAGCACCTGAGACTGTCCTCCCTGGGCGTGATCGACTCCGCAGAGCTCGAGCTGTCGGCGGGCTTCACGGTCATCACCGGTGAGACCGGGGCCGGCAAGACCATGGTCGTCACGGCCCTGGGGCTGCTTCGCGGCGACCGGGCCGATCCGGGCCTGGTGCGACGAGGCGCCGACCAGGCGCGCGTCGAGGCGAGCATCGGGGTCCGCCCGAGCGATGCGGCCATCGCCACGGTCGAGGAGGCCGGCGGTCGTATCGACGACGAGGTCGTGATCCTGGGTCGCATCCTCTCGGCGCAGGGACGGTCACGAGCCGTTGCCGGCGGCGCCACGGTCCCCGCGGCGCTGCTCGCCGAGGTCACCGACGAGCTGGTCGCGGTGCATGGCCAGTCCGATCAGCACCGGCTGCTGCGGGCGGCCGAGCAGCGGGCGGCCCTCGACCGCTTCGCCGGCGAGGAGTTCGCGGCCGCCGTGGCGTCCTATGCGCCCGTGTACGCGAGGTGGCGCACCGTCGAGCGATCGCTCGACGAGCTGCGCACCCACGCGCAGGAGCGCGCCCGCGAGCTCGACGTCCTGCGGTTCGGTCTCGACGAGGTCGCGGCCGTCGAGCCCCGGGCCGGCGAGGACGAGGCGTTGAAGGCCGAGGAGGGCGTGCTGGCCCACGCCGAGTCGCTCGCCCGCGCTGCGGACGAGGCGCACCGTGTGCTGGTCGGTGATGCCGACCTGGCGGCGGCCCGCACGCAGGTCGCCGAGGCCTCGGCGTTCCTCCAGGACGTCTCCGGACACGACCCGGCGCTCGACGCCCTGACCGAGCGGGTGCTGGAGATCGGCATCCTGGTCGACGAGGTGGGTGCCGAGCTCGGCGCCTACGCAGGTGGTGTCGAGCTCGACCCCGAACGGCTCGCGACGCTGCAAGAGCGCCGCGCTGCGCTGTCGACCCTGCAGCGCAAGTACGGTCCGACGCTCGACGACGTCCTGGCCTGGGCGGAGAAGAGCGCGGCCCGGCTCGGCGAGCTCGGCAACGACGACGAGGCGGTCGCCGCCCTCGTCGCGGAGCAGGCGACGCTGGTCCCGGAGGTCCGGCGACTGGCCGGTGTGATGTCGCGGCTGCGATCCGAAGCAGCAGGGCGACTGGCCGAGCTGGTCGACGTCGAGCTCGCGCAGCTCTCGATGCCCTCGGCCCACCTGGAGGTCGCCGTCACGACGTCCGACGACGCCACGCCGGGGCCGCACGGGCTCGACGACGTCGAGCTGCTGTTCGCCGCCAACAGCGGCGCGGGCATGCGCCCGCTCCACAAGGGCGCCAGCGGTGGTGAGCTGTCCCGCCTCATGCTGGCGCTGGAGGTCGTGCTCGCCGACCGCACGACGGTGCCGACGCTGGTCTTCGACGAGGTCGACGCCGGCATCGGCGGCAAGGCCGCGGTCGAGGTCGGGCGGCGGCTGTCGCGGCTGGCCGAGCACGCCCAGGTCATCGCCGTGACCCACCTGCCCCAGGTCGCGGCCTTCGCCGATCACCACTTCGTGGTGTCCAAGGACGATGACGGCACGGTCACCAGCAGCTCGGTGACCCGTGTGGAGGAGACCGGCCGCGTCGACGAGCTCGCCCGCATGCTGGCCGGCCAGGAGGAGTCCGCGGCTGCGCAGGCCCACGCCCGCGAGCTGCTCGACCTGGCCCGCGACGGCCGCTGAGCGGGCGGGCCGCTGAGCCGTCCGGCAGAATCGGCGCTTTCCGGCGACACGCCGACGCCGCTCCCAGATGCGTCGCGCCCAGCGGGAACCATGGTTGTTGATGCTCACTCGCAAACGCAAGAAGTCTCTGCCACCTGATGCCAAGGGAGTCGTCGGAACCCTGAGGCTCGCCCGGCAGGACGACGACGTCGCCGATCTGTCCCAGGGCGAGATCGTGGTGGTCGGACACCCCGACCTCGACTCACGACAGGCCCAGGCGCTCATCGACCGGCGGGTCGGTGCCGTGCTCAACGCGGCACGATCCAGCACGGGACGCACGCCCAACACCGGACCGCAGATGCTGGCCAAGGCCGGGATCCTGCTGATCGACGTCACGAGCGAGGACATCTGGACCCGCCTCAAGGACGGCGACCTCGTCCGCATCGAGGGCGGCCACGTGTACCGCGACGAGGTGCTGGTCGCCAGCGGCATCGAGCTCGACGAGCAGCGTGTCGGCGTCGACCTCAAGGCGGCGCGTGACGGGCTCGCGACCAGGCTCGACTCACTCGCGGCCAACGCGACCGACCACATCCACCGTGAGCACGCGATGCTGATGTCGGGCGCCCAGGTGCCGCGTCTGCGCACCAAGGTGCGCGGTCGCGCCGTCGTCGTGGTGTCCCGCGCCTACGACGACGCGGCAGACCTCAAGAAGCTGCGGCGCTACATCCGCGAGCACGATCCGGTGCTCATCGGCGCGGGCCCCGGCGCCGACGTCCTCATCAAGGCCGGATTCGCGCCCGGCATCGTCGTCGGCGCCCTCGACCACATCTCCGACGCCGCGATCAAGAAGGCCGGCGAGGTGGTCGTCACGACCGCCTCGGGCATGGTCGACCGCCCCGAGCGGCTCGAACGCCACGGCATGGAGATCGTCACCTTCGTCGCCACCGGATCCGACGACGACCTGGCGATCCTGCTCGCCGACACCAACGAGGCCGCCGTCATCGTGCACGTCGGCGCACCGAGCTCGCTGCCCCAGCTGCTGGAGCGTCCGCCGGCAGAGGCGGCCCCCATGTTCGTGGCCCGGCTGCGGGCCGGCGCCAAGATCGTCGACGCGAAGTCGGTGCACCACTTCTCGTCCCAACGGCATTCCATCTGGCCCGTCCTGCTGCTCCTGCTCGCAGGCATCGCCGCCGTCGCCGTCGCCGTGAGCATCACCCCGGTCGGTCAGGACTGGTTCGACTCCATCGGTGAGCAGCTCACCGACCTCGGTTCCTGGATCAAAGGACTTTTCACGTGATCACCTTCCGCTACCACCTCGTCTCCGTCGCCGCGATCCTCATCGCCTTGGCGGCCGGCATCGCGTTGGGCTCCGGCCCGCTCGACGACGCCCGCGACACGCTGCTGGGAACATCCAGCAGCAACACCGCCGATCCGGGACTGGTCTCGTTCGAGGACGGCTTCGCCGAGCGGACCGGGAGCGGTCTGCTGAAGGACCGGCTCAAGGGCCAGTCCGTCGTCGTGCTGACGGTGCCCGGCGCCAGCCAGGGTGAGGTCAAGGGAATCGTGGGCGATCTGCAGCTCGCCGGGGCCGAGGTCACGGGCGAGGTCGAGCTCACGAGCAAGATGCTCGATTCCGCCGGCCGGCAGTTCGCCGAGGGCGTCGCCCAGCAGTCCGCGGCCGATGTGCCGGGGGTCAGCGAAGCGGCCGACAGCTACGGACGCATCGGCGCCGCGCTGGCTCGTGCGCTGCTCGCCGACGAGACCGCGGAGGCCGACCCCACGGCGTCGACGATCCGGTCGGCGTTCAGCGAGGGCGACCTGATCTCGTTGACGACGCCGCCGGCGAATCTCGCGACCCTCGCGGTGCTCGTCACCGGGCCCGAGCGCGCCGGCACCGATGATCGGAGCACCGTCATCGCGGCCCTCGCCGGGGCGCTGAACGAGACCGGCAAGGGTGTGGTCGTCGCCGGCCCGGCGTCGTCCAGCACCGAGGGTGGCGCGATCAAGGCCATTCGTGACGGGGCCTTCTCGACCTCGGTCTCGACCGTCGACGTGACCGACACCGCGTCGGGCCGCATCGCGACGGTGCTCGCCGCGGCCTCGCACGTCGGTGGCGAACCGGGCGCATGGGGCACCTCGCGCAGCACCGGTGGCGCGCTGCCGCAGTGACGGCGATGTGTGAAGCCCGACACGAGTGGCATTGGCCGTCGCGACCGATTCGTTGGTAGGCTGGAACCCCGTGGAGGCCTGATGCCATTCGGCATCATTGAGCGCTCGACATCGGCATTCGACCACGGGAGTCACCTTGGCAGGTAGCGCGGTTACCAAGCACGTATTCGTCACCGGCGGGGTTGCATCCTCACTGGGCAAAGGTCTGACCGCATCCTCCTTGGGACGCCTGCTCAAGTCACGCGGCCTGCGGGTCACGATGCAGAAGCTCGACCCGTACCTCAACGTCGATCCCGGGACGATGAACCCGTTCCAGCACGGTGAGGTCTTCGTCACCGAGGACGGCGCCGAGACCGACCTCGACATCGGCCACTACGAGCGCTTCCTCGACGTCGACCTGTCGGGCAAGGCCAACGTCACGACCGGTCAGGTCTACTCCGAGGTCATCGCCAAGGAGCGCCGCGGCGACTACCTCGGTGACACCGTGCAGGTCATCCCGCACATCACCAACGAGATCAAGTCGCGCATCCGCGCGATGGCCGGTCCGGACGTCGACGTCGTCATCACCGAGATCGGTGGCACCGTCGGTGACATCGAGTCCCTGCCCTTCCTCGAGGCCGCCCGTCAGGTGCGCCACGACGTCGGTCGCGGCAACGTGTTCTTCCTGCACGTGTCGCTGGTGCCGTACATCGGCCCCTCCGGCGAGCTCAAGACCAAGCCGACGCAGCACTCCGTCGCGGCCCTGCGCTCGATCGGCATCCAGCCCGACGCGATCGTGTGCCGTGCCGACCGGGAGATCCCGGACAGCATGAAGCGCAAGATCTCCCTGATGTGCGACGTCGACGACGAGGCCGTCATCACCTGCCCCGATGCGCCGTCGATCTACGACATCCCCAAGGTGCTGCACCGCCAGGGGCTCGACGCCTACGTCGTGCGTCGCCTCGACCTGCCGTTCCGCGACGTCGACTGGACGCAGTGGGACCAGCTGCTGCGGCGGGTCCACCACCCGGCCGAGGAGCTCACGATCGCCCTGGTCGGCAAGTACATCGATCTGCCGGACGCCTACCTGTCGGTCGCGGAGGCGTTGCGCGCCGGTGCGTTCGCCCACGACGCGCGCATCAAGCTGCGCTGGGTCGGCTCCGACGACTGCGAGACCGAGGCAGGCGCGGCCCAGCACCTCGGCGACGTCGACGGCATCTGCGTGCCCGGCGGCTTCGGCATCCGCGGCATCGAGGGCAAGCTCGGCGCGCTGCGGTTCGCCCGGGAGCAGGGCATCCCGACGCTCGGCCTGTGCCTCGGGCTGCAGTGCATGGTGATCGAGTACGCGCGCAACGAGGCGGGGCTCACCGGCGCCTCCTCCTCCGAGTTCGACCCGGACACCGAGTTCCCCGTGATCGCGACCATGGCCGAGCAGGTCGAGATCCTCGCCTCCGGCGACATGGGCGGCACGATGCGCCTCGGCCTCTACAACGCGAAGCTCGCCGAGGGCTCCATCGTGTCGGAGGTGTACGGCGCCCCGGAGGCG
>JAOPWZ010000081.1 GCA_025965435.1 Aeromicrobium sp. | reverse complement strand
GTACCTCGTGGGCGAGGCCGGCGAGCATGGACTCTTCTTCGGCGAGGCCATGTGGATGCGCTCCAACCCCAACATTCGCGAGCTGGCCCTGCTCGCGGCCGAGGGCGCGTGCGGCGAGGTGCTGCAGGTGCGCGCCGAGCTGGGATTCGCCGGACGCACCGCGAGCGCCCGTCTCTGGGACCCCGCGCTCGGGGCCAGCGCGCTGCTCGACGTCGGCATCTACCCGCTGACGTTCGCGCACCTGCTGCTCGGCGAGCCCACCACGATCGCGGCAGCGGGCGTCCTGTCCGACCGCGGCATCGACGTCAGCGGCGGCGCGACGCTGACCTACGCCTCCGGGGCCGTTGCGACCATTGCGTGGACCCAGGTCGCGCAGGGCGACAGCCGCGCCGTGGTCGCCGGACCCGACGGACGCCTCGAGGTGCTGCCGCGGTTCCACGAGGCGTCCGGCTTCACCCTGGTTCAGGGTGATCGTGCGGAGACGACCGAGCTGCCGCTGACGGGCCGCGGCTACGCCCACGAGATCGAGGAGGTCGGGGCCTGCCTGCGGGCCGGACGCACCGAGTCGGCGCTGCTCCCGCTCGACGAGACGGTGTCGATCCAGCAGCAGATGGACGAGATCCTGTCGCAGCTCGGCGTCGCAGCCCGGTGAGGTCGCCGGTTCCCCGCTAGGGTGAGGCCATGGCTACCGGCACCGCTGACTTCGTGGTGATCGCGAACCGTCTGCCCGTTGATCGCATCACGGCCCCGGACGGGGAGATCCAGTGGCGGACGTCGCCGGGCGGGCTCGTGACCGCGCTCGAACCCGTCATGCTCCGCAACGGCGGGGCGTGGATCGGCTGGCACGGTGCGGCCGACGAGAAGGTCAAGCCCTTCGACCACAACGGCATGCACCTCGTCCCCGTCCCGTTGTCCGAGGACGAGGTCGAGGAGTACTACGAGGGCTTCTCCAACGCGACCCTGTGGCCGCTGTACCACGACGTCGTGGCTCCCCCGGAGTTCCACCGCGAGTGGTGGGACTCCTACGTGCGGGTCAACCGACGCTTCGCCGAGAAGGCCGCGAAGGTCGCCCGCGAGGGTGCCGTCGTGTGGGTGCAGGACTATCAGCTGCAGCTCGTCCCGACGATGCTGCGCGAGCTGCGCCCGGACCTGCGCATCGGCTTCTTCCTGCACATCCCGTTCCCTCCCACGGAGCTGTTCCAGCAGCTGCCGTGGCGCCGCGAGATCCTCGAGGGCCTGCTGGGTGCCGATCTCGTCGGCTTCCAGATGCCCGGTGCGGCCCAGAACTTCGTGCGGCTCGTCCGGCAGCGCGTCGGGCACAAGACCCATCGCGACATGATCTACCTGCCCGACGGGCGCACGGTGCTGGCCAAGGCCTACCCGATCTCGATCGACGCGGCCGGCTTCGAGGAGCTCGCCCGCACGCCCGACGTCATCGCCCGGGCCGCCGAGATCCGCGAGAGCCTCGGCAACCCCAAGACGATCCTGCTCGGCATCGACCGGCTCGACTACACCAAGGGGCTGCGCCAGCGACTGCGCGCCTTCGGCGAGCTGATCTCCGACGGCTCGCTCCACGTCGACGACGCCGTGTTCGTGCAGGTCGCGACCCCGTCACGCGAACGCGTGCAGCAGTACAAGCTGCTCCGCGACGACATCAACCGCCTGGTCGGACGCATCAACGGCGATGTCGGTCGCATCGGTCAGCAGCCCGTCACGTACCTGCACGCGTCGTACCCGCGCAACGAGATGGCGGCGCTCTACCGGGCCGCCGACGTCATGGTCGTGACTCCCCTGCGTGACGGCATGAACCTCGTCGCCAAGGAGTACGTCGCCTGCCGCTACGACGATCGCGGCGCGCTGGTGCTCAGCGAGTTCGCGGGGGCGGCCTCCGAGCTCAAGAGCTCCTACCAGGTCAACCCGCACGACATCAACGGCATGAAGAGCATGATGCTGGCGGCGATCAACGCCAGCCCGCGCGAGAACGGCCGCCGGATGAAGGCGATGCGCAAGCAGGTCATGGAGAACGACATCGAGCTGTGGGCGAGCAACTTCCTGGAGGAGCTCACCGCCGACCGCGAGCTGCACGAGAAGAACCCCCGCCCGGTCTGACCTCTCGCGGTGGCGGTTTCCCATGAGGCCCAGCGAGTTTGTCACGCACCGCGTGTTGCAACGCGTGGTGCGTGACAAGAGCAGGAGGCCTCATGGAAAACCGACAGGCTCAAGGGGGCGGTCAGCCGAGGTCGACCTGACCGCCGTCGACGTGCCACCGCTGGTCGAGGCTGACGTTGTCGAGGAGCCGCCGGTCATGGGACACCAGCAGCAGAGCGCCCTCGTACGCGTCCAGTGCCTGCTCGAGCTGCTCGATCGCCGGCAGGTCGAGGTGGTTGGTGGGCTCGTCGAGCACCAGCACGTTGACGGCCCTGGCCTGCAGCAGCGCCATCGCGGCCCGGGTCCGCTCACCGGGCGAAAGGCGTCCGACGAGGCTGGCGACCTGGTCGGCCTTGAGCCCGAACTTGGCCAGCAGGGTGCGGGCGTCCGCCGGTGACAGGTCGGGGGTCGCCTCCTCGAAGGCGTCGCCCAGGGTCGCGTCCTCGGACAGCACCCCTCGGGCCTGGTCGATCTCGCCGACGGCCAACGACGCGCCCTGGGAGGCCCGGCCGCTGTCGGGCACCGCGTGGCCCAGCAGCAGGTTGAGCAAGGTCGTCTTGCCGGCACCGTTGGGTCCGGTGATCCCGATCCGGTCGCCGGCGGCGACCTGCACCGAGACGGGGCCGAGGACGAAGTCGCCGCGTCGCAGGACCGCGCCGTCCAACGTCGCCACGACCCCGCTCGATCGTGGGGCCGCGGCGATGTCGAAGCGCAGCTCCCACTCCTTGCGCGGCTCCTCGACCTCGTCGAGCCGCGCGATCCGCGACTCCATCTGCCGCACCTTCTGACCCTGCTTCTCCGACGACTCGGTCTGGGCGCGGCGCCTGATCTTGTCGTTGTCCGGGCTCTTCTTCATCGCGTTGCGCACGCCCTGGGAGCTCCACTCCCGCTGCGTCCGCGCCCGCGAGACCAGATCGGCCTTGGTGTCCGCGAACTGCTCGTACGCCTCCCGGGCGTGCCGCCGGAGGACCGCGCGCTCCTCCAGGAAGGCGTCGTAGCCGCCGTCGTAGACCCGTACCTGCTGCTGGGCGAGGTCGAGCTCCACCACCCGGGTGACGCTGCGGGCCAGGAACTCGCGGTCGTGCGATACCAGCACGATCCCAGCGCGCATCCCGGTGACCATCTTCTCCAGCCGGTCCAGGCCGTCGAGGTCCAGGTCGTTGGTCGGCTCGTCCAGCAGGGCGATGTCGAACCGGCTGAGCAGCAAGGCGGCCAGACCCACGCGGGCCGCCTGCCCTCCCGACAGCGACGTCATCAGCGCATCACCGTCAAGACCGAGCCGCAGGTCGCCCAGCACCGCCGGGATGCGGTCCTCGAGGTCGGGGGCGCCCGAAGCGAGCCAGTGGTCCAGAGCCACGGCGTAGGCATCGTCGACGCCGGGCGCACCCGAGCCGAGCGCCTCGGCGGCGTCCTCCATCGTCTGGGCCGCCACGGTCGCGCCGGTCCGCCGAGCGAGGTGGGCCGCGATCGTCTCGCCCGGCCACCGCTCGTGCTCCTGGGGGAGCCAGCCGACGAAGGCGTCCGTCGGCGCCGTGGAGACCGTCCCCGCGAGCGGGGCCGTCTGCCCGGCGAGGATCTGCAGCAGCGTCGACTTGCCCGCGCCGTTGGCGCCCACGACCCCGACCACGTCGCCGGGGGCGACCGTCAGGTCGAGGCCCTCGAAGAGGGTGCGGTGGGCATGTCCCCCGGACAGGCCCTTGGCGACCAGGGTGGCACTCATCCCGCGATCGTAGGCGAGGCGCCATGGGACCGACACACGGCGTCGGGCCGGTCCGCCGCCCTCCGGAGATAGGTTGGCGGCGTGCACGACTTCCACGCGACCCCGACCCTGACCGGGCGGCGCGTCCACCTGGAGTCCCTGACCCCGGAGCACGCCGAGGGCGTGCTCGCTGCGGCCGACTCCGACGAGGTCTTCACCTGGCTGGCGTTCCGGCGCCCGGCCGACCTCGCGGCAGCCCGTGCGCTGGTCGATCGCTACCTGGCCAACCCCGCCCTCTCGGCCTGGGCGCAGATCGACGTCGCCTCGGGGCGGGTCGCCGGCCTCACGGCGTTCTACGACATCGATCCGGTCATGCGCAGCGTCGCGATCGGCCACACGTGGCTGGCCTCGGCCCACTGGCGCACCGGCCTCAACGCCGAGGCGAAGCTCCTGCTGCTGACCCGCGCCTTCGACGAGCTCGACTGCGTGCGGGTCGTGTGGCACACCGACGACCTGAACCGGCGGTCGAAGGACGCGATCGCGCGCCTCGGTGCCCACCGAGAGGGCACGATGCGCCGGCACAAGCTGCGTCCCGACGGCACCTGGCGCGACACGGCACTGTTCTCGATGCTCGATGACGAATGGCCTGAAGCACGTCGGGCGCTGCGCGCTCGCCTCGCCCACTGACGACAACCCCGGCCCGGGTCGGCCACAATGGGCTCTGATGACCGACACCGTGAGTGGCCCCAGTCAGGACCTGCCAGAGCTTCCCGGATCGTGGCGCGCCCGCGTCCCGGTCTACGACGACATCGACGCTCTGGTCGAGCTGCGGCGTCTCGACGAGCTCCAGGGCACCGGCGGAGCGCACATCGACCCGGCGGGCATCGAGTCCGAGGTCGCCGGCCAGGCCTCGTGGACGCGTCGCCAGCTGGTCGCGGTCGGCGCCGACGACGTCCCCCGGGCCTGGATCACGGTGCACGACCGGGCCGCGGGCCGCGCGCTCATCTGGGGCTACTTCGATCGTGACGTCGCCGAGATCGACTCGATCGCCCACACGTTCTACCGGTGGGCCGAGGAGACCGCTGTCTCGATGGCCCGCCTTCGCGGGGTCGACCGGACCCGCCTCGACGAGAGCCCGTTCGCCAGCGACACCCGGCAGGCCGGCTGGCTCGCGCTCGCGGGCTACACCAAGCAGCGCACGTGGCTGCACATGGAACGGCCCGTCTCCCCCGAGGACGCGGACCTCGAGCCGCGTGCCGGAGTGCTGGTGCGCGGCGTCGAGCGGCACGAGAACGGCTTCCCCGTCGCGGCCGACCTCCAGATCGTCCATCAGATGCTCGAGGAGTCGTTCGAGGACCACTTCAACTCCTACCGGGAGAGCTTCCCGGAGTTCGTCCAGCGGCTCCGTGAGGATCCCGGCCACAGCTGGGACCACTGGTGGCTGGCGTACGTCGAGCCCGAGGAGGGCGGGGAGCCGGTCGCCGCGGGTACCGTCGTCTGCTCGGTGCTGTCGGCACCCCACGGCGGCGCCGAGGGCTCGTACGTCGAGTACATCGGCGTGAACCGTGTGGCCCGCGGCCGGGGCGTCGCCAAGTCGCTGCTCGCCGTCGTCATCGCGGACGCGGCTCGGCGCGGACGTGACCGGGTCGGGCTGGAGGTCGACGACGACTCCCCCACCAAGGCCGATCAGCTGTACCTCGCGCTGGGCTGGAAGACGGACTACGCGACCGACTCCTGGTTCAAGGACATCGACGTCACGGATTGACGGTCGCGGGAAAGCCCGACCGCACGGCCGCGAGGATCGTCGACACGTCCTCAGCCCGAGCCACCAGGTCCGCCGTGTCGACGCCGTCGGAGGCCGCCACCTCCACCCGCACCACCGCACCGACCACTCGGCCGTCCGCGATGTCGAGGTCGACGTCCACGACCACGTCGTCGACCTCGACGCCCTGCTCGGCCGCGACGTAGCGCACGTCGTTGGCGAGGCACCCTCCGATCGACAGCGCGAGCAGCTGCCCACCGTTCAGGCCCATGCCGGCACCGCCCGCGACGCCGGCGGGACGGTCGACCACGACGGCGTGGTCGTCGATGACTCCCTCGGCGGCCTGCGTGCCCGGGATGGTGCGGAACGTGGCGTGGATCGTCATCACACCATGGTGCTCCTACTCGGCCAGTCGGCCGCGCTTGTGCTCGAAAATCAGGTTGGTCTCGGTCAGCGCGACCTCCGACGCCGAGCTCAGGTGATCGACCACGAACGACCGCAGGTCATCGGGGTCGCGCGCCGCGACGTGGACGTGGAAGTCGTCCGCGCCCGCGAGGAAGAACACGTTGAGCACCTCGGGCATCGCGGCCAGCCGGTCGGAGAACTCGTTGATGGCGTCGCGCGCATCGCCCTTGAGCCGGACCGCGATCATGGCCTGGATGGGCCGTCCGAGCCAGGCCGGGTCGACCTCGGCGTGGAAGCCGGCGATGACCCCGCGGTCGACCAGGCTGCGCACCCGCGACAGGCAGGTCGACTCCGCGATGCCCACGGACGACGCGAGGGCGTTGTTGGCCAGACGTCCTTGACGCCGCAGCGCCGCCACGATCCGCTCGTCGATCTCGTCGAGCTGTCGAACATCCTTCGCCACAGCGTCTCCTCACAGGCTTCCGGCGGCAGAAGAGACCGCTGAGCCAGAGTTTACAGAATCTTCTTCGCACTGTTGCCGCTTGATCCGCACTTCCTTCACGATGGAGGCAACCATTGCGAGAAGGAGCAGTCATGCTGGTCGGTGTCCCCCGTGAGATCAAGAACCACGAGTACCGCGTCGCGATCACCCCCGCCGGCGTCCACGAGCTGACTCGCCACGGCCACGACGTCGTCATCGAGAAGGACGCCGGCGCCGGCTCCTCGATCACCGATGCTGAGTACGTGGCCGCCGGGGCCAAGATCCTCGACACCGCCGACGACGTCTGGGCCGCCGCAGAGCTCGTGCTCAAGGTCAAGGAGCCCATCGCCGAGGAGTACCACCGGCTGCGCCGCGGGCAGACGCTGTTCACCTACCTCCACCTCGCCGCGAGCCGGCCCTGCACCGAAGCCCTCCTCGAGGCCGGGACGACGTCCATCGCGTACGAGACCGTCCAGCTGGCCGACCGGTCGCTGCCGCTGCTCGCCCCGATGTCCGAGGTCGCGGGACGGCTGGCCCCCCAAGTCGGCTTCCAGCACCTCATGGCCAGCAACGGCGGCCGCGGAGTCCTGCCCGGTGGGGTGCCCGGGGTCTACCCGGCCGATGTCGTCGTGATCGGTGCCGGTGTCTCGGGGGTCAACGCCGCCGAGGTCGCCCGTGGCATGGGCGCACGGGTCGAGATCCTCGATCTCGACGTCGCCAAGCTGCGCGCCGTCGACGCCCGTTTCCAAGGCATGATCACGACCGTCGCCTCGAGCTCGTTCGCGATCGAGAAGGCCGTCCGTGAGGCCGATCTGGTCATCGGCGCCGTCCTGGTGCCCGGGGCGAAGGCCCCGACCCTGGTCAGCGACGACCTCGTGGCGACGATGCGTCCCGGATCGGTGCTGGTCGACATCGCGATCGACCAGGGCGGCTGCTTCGAGAGCTCGCGGGCCACGACACACGACGACCCGACGTTCACGGTGCACGAGTCGATCTTCTACTGCGTCGCGAACATGCCCGGTTCGGTGCCGCGCACCTCGACGTACGCGCTGACCAACGTCACGCTGCCCTACGCCGTCGCGCTCGCGAACAAGGGCTGGCGCCGGGCCGTCGACGACGACGCCGCGCTCGCCGGCGGGCTCAGCACGCACGAGGGCCACCTCGTCAACGGTCCCGTCGGCGAGGCCCTCGGCATCGAGGTCACCGCCGTCTGAGCTCCGCTGGGTGAGGTGCGGAGGCGTCCCGGGGCGGTTCCTGAGGAGCGAGCGCAGCGAGCGTCTCGAAGGGCCGGAGCCTCGAAACCAGCCGAGCCTTGAAGCTCACCAGGTTTCGAGGCTCACTCGCAGAGCTCGCTCGCACCTCAACCTGCGACGCTAGGTTTCGAGGCTCGCTCGCACCTCAACCTGCGGAGGAGTGGCCTAGTAGTCCTGGTCGACGGGGACGGCTTCGCGCAGGGCGCGGTTCGACGTGAAAGCGATGATGACGGCGAGTCCCGCCGCAGCGACCGTCACGGCGAACGCGGCGGTGTGGCCGTTGACGTCCGCGAGCCGGCCACCCAGCGCGGCGCCGAGGGCGTAGCCGATGCCGGTCGCTCCGGCGAGCAGCGTCATGGCGGTGCTGACCCGGTGCACCGGCACGAGGATGCCGGCCAGGGCGAAGTTGCTGATCATGTAGGGCGCCACGGCGAAGCCCAGCAGCGCGATGACGCCGATCAGCGCGGGCAGCGAGTCGACGAGCAGCAACGGGGCCGCGAGGATCAGCAGGCCGACCGAGGCGACCGCCATCCGCGAGGCGTAGAGCACCCGCTCGGGCAGGGCCGTGATCGCGAGCCCGGCGATGACGCTGCCGATGCCGAGCACGGCGTGGATCAGGCCCGCGAGTCCCGCCTGCCCCTCGGCCGTCGCGAGCACCGTGGTGCCGGTCTGGATGCTGCCGAAGATCATGCCGACGCACAGCTGCGCGAGCACGAGCACCGCGAAGACCCCGGTCCACAGCGGCTCGCTGCCGGGCCCGGCGGCGACCGTGCGGCGGGCGACCAACGCGGACGTGGGGTGGATCGCGAACCACGACCCGAAGATCGCGAGCAGGACCGCCGCCGCCAGGAGCGCGCCGGCCGGCTCGGCGACGATCGCGAGCAGGCCGATCGTGGCCGGGCCCAGGACGAACGAGGCCTCGTCGGCAGCACCCTCGTAGGAGAACGCCGCATCGACCAGTCGTCGCTGGTCGCCCGCGTCGCGGGTGATGGGCCGCCACCGGACGCGGGCGAGCGGACCGACCTGCGGCATCACGAATCCGGTCAGGCCCGCGATCGCGAAGATCAGGCCCTCGGACGCCCCCGGATCCGTGACCGCGACGATGCCGGCCAGACCCGCGGCTCCGAGCAGCGACTGCACCAGCACGACCGACCGCTGGCCGAGGCGGTCGGTCAGCGACCCGAAGATCGGGGACCCGACCGCGTTCGAGATCGCGAGGATGCCGGCCGCCGCTCCGCCGACGCCGTAGCGACCCGTCGTCTCGCTGACGAGCACCAGGACGCCGAGCTGGCTCATGGCAAGCGGGATCCGCCCGAGGAAGGCCACGACGATGTACGCGGGCCCGGTGATCCGCAGGAGCGAGCGGTACGCGGCGATGGCTGACACAACCGCACCAGCCTACCGTCGGCCGCGCCGTGGCCGGGCGGCGGATACGCTCGACGGGTGCCCCCCACCAGAGCGCGGATCGCGACCTTCGGCGTCTTCGCCCTCAACGGTTTCCTGCTCGGCATGTGGGTCGTCAACATCCCGACGATCAAGGACCGGACGGGGGTCGACCAGGCCGAGCTCGGTCTCCTCCTGCTGGTGCTCGGCGCGGCGGCCTGGGTCGGCATGCAGCTCGCCGGCCCGGTGATCGACCGGCTGGGGAGCCGGCCCGTCGTGACCGCCGCGGCCGTCGTGCTGGCCCTCACGCTCCCCGCACCCGCCCTCGCCACCAACGGCCTGCAGCTGGGGCTCGCGCTCGCGGTCGTCGGATTCTTCAACGGCATCGTCGACGTGGCCCAGAACGCCCAGGCCGTCGTGGTCGAGCGCGCGTACGGCCGTCCCATCATGTCGGCGTTCCACGCCTTCTTCTCCCTCGGCGGCCTGACCGCCTCGGTGCTGGGCGGCTCGCTGATCGCGCTCGACGTCGACGTGCGGGCCACGCTGGGCGTGGCCGCGGTCCTCGGCGTCGCCCTCGCCCTGGCCCTGCGCTCCTCGCTCATCGCGGCGCCCGCACCCGAGCCGGACGCCCTGCCGTCCGGCCGCGCACCCTGGACGTCCCGGGTGCTGCTGCTGGGGCTGCTCGCCTTCGCCCTGCTGCTCGGCGAGGGCGTCGCCTACGACTGGAGCACGATCCACCTGCGCGACTCCCTCGGCTCGAGCGAGTCCGTCGCAGCCGTCGCCTACGGGGCGTTCTCGATCATGATGACGATCGTCCGGCTGGTCGCCGACCGGGTCGTCGCGGCCTGGGGACCGGCGGTGTACGTCAGCCGCGCCGCGCTCGTGGGCGCTCTGGGCCTGCTCGGGGCCGCCCTCGCCCCCAACGCCACCGTCGCGATCGTGTCCTGGGGGGTGTTCGGCATCGGGTTGGCCGGCTGCGTGCCGCAGTTCTTCTCCGCGGCCGGCAACGTCGATCCCGCGGCGTCCGGCACGTACCTGGCCCGGGTGACGAGCATGGGCTACGTGGGGCTGCTGGCCGGGCCCTCGGTCATCGGCCTGCTGACGCACTGGGTGCCGCTGACGACGGCGTTCGCACTGCCGATCGCCGGCTGCCTCGCCGCGGGGCTGCTCGCGCCTCGGGCACTGGCCCCCAAGGAGCCCGTCCGATGACGACACCGCTGACAGACCTCATGGCCCCCGACTGGGCCGAGGCCCTCGAACCCGTCGCGGACCAGATTGCCGAGATGGGTCGGTTCCTGCGGGCCGAGATCGCGGCCGGGCGCAGCTACCTGCCCGCCGGCGATCTCGTGCTGCGGGCGTTCGCCGAGCCGCTCGCGGACGTCAAGGTGCTCATCACCGGGCAGGATCCGTACCCGACGCCAGGACACCCCGTGGGCCTGTCGTTCTCCGTGGCCCCCGACGTCCGTCCGCTGCCACGCAGCCTGGTCAACATCTTCACCGAGCTGCAGTCCGATCTCGGCATCCCACCGGCACCCTCGGGCGACCTGACCCCGTGGTCCGGCCGGGGCGTGCTGCTGCTCAACCGGGTGCTGACCGTCGCCCCCGGTGATTCGGCCAGCCACCGCCGCAAGGGGTGGGAGGCGATCACCGAGCAGGCCATCCGCGCGCTGGTGGCGCGCGATCGTCCGCTCGTCGCGATCCTGTGGGGACGCGACGCGCAGAGCCTGCGACCGCTGCTCGGCGACGTGCCGGCCATCGAGTCGGTGCACCCCAGCCCACTCTCGGCGTCGCGCGGCTTCTTCGGTTCCCGGCCGTTCAGCCGCGCCAACGAGCTGCTGGCCGCACAGGGCGCGGAGCCCGTCGACTGGCGTCTCGACCACTAGCGAAGAGCGGCGGGATGGCGCGGCCACTAGGCTTACCGGGTGCCTGAGAACAACAGAATCAGAGACCGCGGCGTCGTCATCGATGACGCCTTCGGCGGCCTGCAGCGATGGGGTCTGCGGATCGTCGTGATCGCGGCCGCCGCCTACGTCATCGGCTGGGGCATCGGCCACGTCTGGATGGTGCTGTTCCCGGTCTCGCTGGCCATGATCGTCGCGACCGTGCTCGGTCCGCCCGTCAGCTGGCTGAGGTCGAAGGGGTGGCCCTCGGCCCTCGCTGCCTCGGTCGTCGTGGTCGGGTTCATCGCTGCCCTCGTGGGCGTCATCGCGATCCTGACGCCTCTGGTCGCCGACAAGTCCGGCGAGGTCGCGGCGGGCGCCTCCGACGGCCTGCAGAAGATCCGCGACTGGATCACCGGCGAGCCGCTCAACCTCTCGGAGGGCCAGATCACCCGGGCCATCGAGGCCATGCAGGACCGGCTGCAGTCCAGTGCCAGCGCCATCAGCTCGGGCGTCTTCAGCACCATCAGCACCGCCAGCTCGATCATCGTCAACATCGTGCTGGTCCTGATGCTGACGTTCTTCTTCGTCAAGGACGGTCACAAGTTCCTCCCGTGGGTCAACACGATCGGCGGACGCCGTTCCGGCGATCACCTCACCGAGGTGCTGGGACGGGTCTGGAGCACGTTGGGCGGGTTCATCCGCACCCAGACGCTGGTCGCGCTGATCGACGCCGTCATCATCGGCATCGGCCTGGCGATCCTCGGCTCGCCGCTCGCCGTGCCCCTGGCGGTCGTGACGTTCTTCGCGGCGTACATCCCGATCATCGGCGCCTTCGTCAGCGGCGCCCTCGCGGTGCTGGTGACGCTCGTGACCAACGATCCCAAGGACGCGCTGATCGCGCTGGCCATCGTCGTCGCGGTGCAGCAGCTCGAGGGCAACGTGCTCTCGCCGATGCTGCAGGGCAAGAACCTGAACCTGCACCCAGCGGTCGTGCTGATGAGCGTCACGGCCGGCAGCTCGATGTTCGGCATAACCGGCGCGTTCCTCGCCGTGCCGGTCGCGGCCAGCGTCGCGGAGATCCTTCGCTACGCCAACGAGCGCATCGACGACTCCGTCTCGGTGCTCGCCCCCAAGGAGGACGCCCGCTCGGCGGCCGCCCTGGCCGGCGACAACGACGGCAACGGCAACGGCAAGGACGACAAGGACAGCTAGACCCTCGCGGCCCGGGCCGCCTCGACGGCCTCGCGGAACGTCGCGACGCCGCCGGGCGGCGCCGGCACGAGGGCGTCGAGGTCGTTCTCACGGCACACCATGTCGACCATGAGGCTCGCGACCAGTGAGCTGGCCAGACTCGTCTTCACCGGCGCGAGGATGCCGGCCCACAGCGCGGTCGTCCGTGGCAGCAGCACCGGCACGGTGAGCACCGGACGGGGACGCAGACCCGCGACCTCCGCGTAGACGCCGATCAGCTCGCGGTACCGCAGCGAGTCGGCGCCGCCGATGTCGAAGGCCCGGCTGACGTCGGCCGGCAGGTCGGCGACCGCGACCAGGTAGTGCAGCGCGTCGTCCAGGGCGATCGGCTGGATCCGGTGGTCCAGCCAGTCGGGAGCAACCACGACGGGCATCCGCTCGGTGGCCGTGCGCAGCATCTCGTAGGAGACCGACCCCGCACCGACGACGATGCCGGCCTGCAGCACGGCAGTGGGCACACCCGACTCCAGCAGGATCTGGCCGACCTCACGGCGCGACTCCAGGTGGACCGAGAGTGCCTCGTCGGTCGGGTACAGCCCGCCCAGGTAGACGATGCGCGAGACCCCCGCCCCGCGACAGGCCTCGCCGAACCGGGTCGCGATCGTGCGGTCACGGCTGGCGTACTCGTACGTCGCCGTCATGGAGTGGATCAGGAACCACGCGACGTCGACACCGGCCGCCGCACGGGCGAGCACCTCGGCGTCCTGCGCATCGCCCTCGACCGCCTCGACGTCCCCGGACCACGAGTGGGCGCTCAGCCCCGCCGCGTCGCGGGTGAGGACGCGCACGCGCCACCCCTGTTCGAGCAGGCGGGCGACGAGGTGCGAGCCGATGTAGCCGGTCGCGCCGGTGACGAGGGCGGTACGTCCTTCAGGGAGCATCCCCCGACCATGGCACGGCGTGGGCCGAGCCGCCTCCCGACGACAGGACAGCCTTGTCGTCCCGTGCGAGGATCGATGAGAACCCGAGGAGATGAACCATGGCAGGCCGCTTGGTCCGACGCACGCGTGTCACCCGTTTTTCCTCCGGCGAGCCGGTGCAGCGCGAGGAGGCGTTGGCCGTCGAGGAGCCGCTGGAGATCCGCGTCGGCGGCAGCTCGTTCTCGGTCACGATGCGCTCTCCGGGTGACGACTTCGACCTGGTCGCGGGATTCCTGGTGTCGGAGGGCGTCATCTGGTCGGCCGACCAGCTGAGCTCCATGCGGTTCTGCGCCGGCACCGACGACCAGGGACTGCAGACGTTCAACGTCATCGATGCCGAGCTCAGCCCGGGCACGCCGCCGCCCGACCCGGGTCTCGAGCGACACGTCTACACCTCGAGCTCGTGCGGCATCTGCGGCACCGCCTCGATCGACGCCGTGCACAAGGCCACGCACTTCGGGCAGCTGGACGACGACACGACGTGGAGCGCCGAGCTCATCGGGTCACTGCCCGACCGGCTGCGTGAGCACCAGAAGGTGTTCGACCGGACCGGCGGCGTGCACGCGGCAGGCCTGTTCTCCGCCGAGGGTGAGCTGCTGTGCCTTCGCGAGGACGTCGGCCGGCACAACGCGGTCGACAAGGTCGTCGGGTGGGCGCTGCGCGAAGGACGCCTTCCGCTGCGCGGCACGTGCCTGCAGGTCTCCGGCCGCGCCTCGTTCGAGCTCGTGCAGAAGGCACACATGGCCGGCATCCCCGTGCTGGCCGCGGTCTCCGCCCCGTCATCGCTCGCGGTCGAGCACGCCGCTTCGGCAGGACTGACCCTCATCGGCTTCAGCCGGGCGGGCGCGTTCAACGCCTACGCCGGCGAGCACCGGGTCGTCGTCCCCCACCCATGAACCACGTCCGCCCCGCGTCCAGGGAGTCGCGGGGCGGACGTGCCGGCCGGGTTGCGGCCGGGCTCAGATTACCGACTCCACGGCCGATGTCCACCGCCGTCCCACGGGAGCGCGTCCACCCACCTTCTGCGGCGCCGCGAGCCGGTGGAGACAATGAGGCGTGAAGATCACCGTGCTGTCAGGAGGAGTCGGCGGCTCCCGGTTCATCGAGGGCCTGCTGCGGACGAAGGGTCCCGGCGACGACGTGACGGTCATCGCCAACACGGCCGATGACATCCGCCTGTTCGGGCTGCACATCAGCCCCGACCTGGACACCGTCATGTACACCCTGGGTGACGGCATCGACCGCGAGCGCGGGTGGGGCCGCACCGACGAGAGCTGGAACGCCAAGGAGGAGCTCGGTGCGTACGGCATCGAGCAGGCCTGGTTCGGGCTCGGCGACCGCGACATCGCGACGCACCTCGTACGCACGATGCGCCTGCAGGAGGGCCGCACCCTGAGCGAGGTCACGGCCGAGCTGTGCGAGCGGTGGCGGCCAGGCGTCCGCCTGCTCCCGATGAGCGACGACCGGGTGGAGACCCACATCGGCATCGACCGCGACGGACACCGCGAGCTGATCCACTTCCAGGAGTACTGGATCAGGCTGCGCGCCCAGGTGCCCGTCGAGGAGGTCGTCATCCAGGGCATCGACGACGCCCGGCCCGCGCCCGGCGTCGTCGAGGCCATCACCGGAGCCGACGTGGTCCTGCTCCCGCCGTCGAACCCCGTGGTGTCGATCGGTCCGATCGCCGCGGTCGCCGGCATCCGCGAGGCCATCGAGCGCACGGCCGCACCGGTCGTCGGCGTCTCGCCGATCATCGGCGGCGGGGCCGTCCGCGGCATGGCCGACCAGCTGCTGACCGGCCTCGGCGTCGATCTCAGCGCGACCGGCGTCGCGGGTCACCACGGCGCCCGCGCGTCCGGCGGGCTGCTCGACGGGTGGCTCGTCGACACGACCGACGCCGGCCAGGTGCCCGGCCTCCAGGCCCTCGGCATGGCCGGGCGCGCGGTGCCGCTCTGGATGACGGACGACGCCACGACCGATCAGCTGGCCCGTGACACCGTCGAGCTGGCCCTCTCGATCGGGCGCCGCGGATGACGCTCGTCTTCGAGCCCGTCGACGGCATCGGCGAGGTGTCCCCCGGCGACGACATCGCCACGCTGGTCGCCGACCGCGCGACGCTCGCGAACGGGGACGTCGTCGTCGTCACGAGCAAGATCGTCAGCAAGGCGGCGGGTCTCGCCACCACGCGCGACAAGGACGAGCTGCTCGCCGTCGAGACCGACCGGGTCGTGGCCCGACGCGGCCCGACGAGCATCGTGCGGACCCATCACGGGCTCACGATGGCGGCCGCCGGCATCGACAACAGCAACACCGCGCCCGGCACCCTCATCCCGCTGCCTCCCGACCCCGACGGCTCGGCCGGGGCGATCCGCGCGCGCCTCCGCGAGCTGACCGGCCTGACCGTCGCCGTCATCGTCAGCGACACCGCCGGCCGGGCGTGGCGGACCGGCCAGACCGACATCGCCATCGGCTGCGCCGGCCTGCTGCCGTCGGAGTCCTACGAGGGGCGCATCGATCCGTACGGCAACCCACTCGCCGTCACGGCGCCGGCCGTCGCCGACGAGCTCGCGGGCGGGGCCGAGCTGGCCTCCGGCAAGTTCGGCGGCCGACCGGTCGTGATCGTGCGCGGCGCCGATCCGGCGTGGCTGACAGAGGACGACGGTCCCGGCGCCCGGGCGCTGATCCGGGACGAGGCGAGCGACATGTTCGGCCTCGGCGCCCGCGAGGCGGCCGTCGCGGCGATCCTCGGCGACGGGCCCGTCCGCGGCCTCCCCACCGACCCCACCGCCACGGTCGACGGGATAGTCGACCTCGCCCTGGCAGGGTTGGGCTTCCCCCGGCACCAGGTGGCCGTCGACGGCAGCACCGTGGTCGTGTCGGTCGGGCTCGACGACCAGCTCAGCGCGGGCGTGCTCGCCCAGCGACTCGTCTCGCTCGGCATCGCCCACGGCACCCCCGTCACCGTCCAGATCACCTCCCTCGCCGACGCCTGAGCCGCGGTGTCATCGAGCCGATGGCCGCCCGCTCGGCAGGCCGGTCGACAGCTCGTGCGCGGCCTTGAGCAGCAGCTGGCCGAGCTGGGGACGCCGGCCGGCGGAGAACCGGGTCTCGACGCCGGTCAGGCTGAGCGCCCACACGGGACGCCCACGGCCGTCGAGGACGGCTGCCCCCAGGCCCCAGCTGCCCTCGACCAGCAGCCCGGGATTGGTCGCGAAACCGTCGTGGCGCGTGGCAGCGATCCGGTCACGGACGGCGGGTGCTGCGTGCTGCTCACCCCAGGAGGCCACCAGGTCGGTGCGTCCGAGGTAGTCGTCGATCTCGCGATCGGGCATCAGTGCCAGTGCCGCGAGGCCGGCCGATGCCACGCCGAGCGGGAGCCTGAGTCCCTCGTGCAGGACGTGCGAGCGCAGCGGGAAGCTGCCGTCCTCGCGCAGCAGGCAGACGGTCTCGTCCCCGCGCACCGCCGAGAGGAAGGCGCTCTCGCCCGTGGCCTCTGCGAGCCGGCGCACCACCAGCCTCGCGTGGTCGCTGATGTCGTACCGCGAGGCGGCGGCGGCTCCCAGCAGGTACAGCTCAGGTCCGAGGTGCCATCGGCCGGACTGCCGGTCGCGGTCGACGAATCCCTCGTCCTGGAGCGACGAGAGCAACCGGTGGGTGGTCGCCCGGGCCAGGCCGACGTGCCGTGCCATGTCGGTCGTGGACGCCCCGGCGGGCTCGAACGTGCCCAGCGCCCGCAGGATCAGCCCGATCCTGCGCGCCACCCCGGGCCGTTCGTCGCCTGTCGACACCGTCCCACCCTAGCGTCCACTGGGTGGACGTTCTGGCTCCGGTCGTCCGATCGGCGGCCAACCGCGCCGCGGAGGACACGAGGGTCTTGACCCGCCGGGACGGCGAACGTTGACTGACGCGGAGACGCAGCCGTCGCCGACCCCGCGACGAGCGAGTGAGGGAGACGTCATGAGCCGCAAGGTCCACGAGAGCGTCGGCGAGGCCATCGCCGACATCGGCGACGGAGCCAGTCTGGCCGTCGGGGGCTTCGGCCTCTGCGGGATCCCCGACCAGCTGATCGCCGCCCTCGAGGAGCGTGGCGTGACGGACCTCGAGGTGTTCTCCAACAACTGCGGTGTCGACGACTTCGGTCTCGGGATCCTGCTCGGCGCCGGACGCATCCGGCGCGTGACGGCCTCGTACGTCGGGGAGAACAAGGAGTTCGCCCGCCAGTACCTCTCGGGCGAGCTCGAGGTCGAGCTCACGCCGCAGGGCACGCTGGCCGAGCGGCTGCGCGCCGGCGGTGTCGGCATCCCGGGGTTCTACACGCCCGCCGGTGTCGGGACACCCGTCAGCGAGGGCGGCCTGCCGTGGCGCTACGCCCCTGACGGAACCATCGCGGTCGCCTCCCCGCCCAAGGAGACGCGGGAGTTCGACGGCGTCGAGTACGTCCTGGAGCGGGCCATCAGGCCCGACTTCGCCCTCGTCCATGCCGCACTCGGCGACACCGACGGCAACCTGGTGTTCAACAAGGCCGCGCTGAACTTCAACAGCCTCGCGGCGATGGCCGGCGCGACGACCATCGTCCAGGTCGAGCGGCTCGTCGAGGCCGGCTCGATCGACCCGGGGTCGGTCCACCTGCCGGGCATCTTCGTGCAGCGCATCGTGCAGACCGGCCCGCAGACCAAGCGCATCGAGAAGCGAACCGTTCGAGAGGTCCAGGCATGACCAGCACGATCGTCACCGCAGGATGGAGCCGTCGCGAGATGGCCGCACGCGCAGCACTCGAGCTCGCCGACGGGGAGTACGTGAATCTCGGCATCGGCCTGCCGACGCTGATCCCCGACTACCTGCCCGAGGGGGTGCGGGTCACGCTGCACTCCGAGAACGGCATCCTCGGCACCGGCCCGTACCCGGACGAGGCAGACGTCGATGCCGACCTGATCAACGCCGGCAAGGAGACCGTCACGGTCCGGCCGGGCGCCGCCTTCTTCGACTCCGCCCTGTCGTTCGGCATGATCCGCGGTGGCCACATCGACACCGCTGTCCTCGGCGGGATGGAGGTGTCGGCGCACGGCGACCTGGCCAACTGGATGGTCCCCGGCAAGATGGTCAAGGGCATGGGTGGCGCGATGGACCTCGTGCACGGCGCCCGCAAGGTCATCGTGCTCATGGAGCACACCGATCGTTCCGGCGCCTCGAAGCTCGTGGACGCCTGCTCGCTACCCCTGACCGGACGCGGTGTCGTCCACCGCGTCATCACCAACCTCGGTGTCGTCGACGTCGACGACGGCCGGTTCCTGCTGCGTGAGGTCGCCCCGGGGCTGACCGCCGACCGGGTGGTCGCCGCCTCCGGACCCGCAGCGATGGTGTCCCGCATCGACTGACCGCCGAGGTTCACGACGGGATCAGGATCTCCTGGGACGCCACACGGAGCCTCCGACAGGATTCGAACCCGCGACATCCATATTACAAGTATGGCGCTCTACCAACTGAGCTACAGAGGCGTACGGGCCGAGGCCCGGTCACCCATCGTAGCGAGCGTCAGGTCGCACTGTCGCGGCAGCGGTCGGCGTACCCGCTGTCGACCTCCTGGTCCTCCTCGAGGGGAGGCATCACCAGCTCCTCGGCATCACTGACCTCCACGAACTGCTCGAGGTCTTCCGTCGTGTCGTCGAGGTTGCCGGCCGGCACCAGGCTGTCGTCGAGCACCAGGGAGCAGCCTCGCGCGCCGAACTCACGCCAGGCGGCGCTCACGCCGAAGTCCTCGCCCGTCGTGTCGGGGTAGGCGGTGACCCCGTGCACGCGCAACATCGCGATGACCGTGGTCGGTCCGTCGTCACCCAGGCGCACCTCGTACGCAGCACGCGTCTGGAGCTCGAGCAGGACGTACTGCCGGCCCTCGTCGTTCGCCTCGGTGGAGATCTTCCAGGCCGTCGAGACGATCGGTGACCCCACGACCGTGACCTCGTCGGCAAAGACGTTGGCGAACGCGAGATTCCTCGACACGACACCCTGGGTGCCCTTGCGCAGGTTGGCGGCCACGGACGCCGGGAGCACGTCGACGACCTGGTCGACCGGCGTCTCGCTGTGCCACACGTCGGCGTCGACCGTCGACGCGGTCGCCCAGTCCACCAGGACGCCGCCCATGCGTTCGACCACGTCGTCGCCGACGAGCCCGCCCGGCGCCGAGGGCGGCTTCGAGACCTCGAGCTTTCCATCGACCCTCGGCCAGTCGAGGTCGAGAGACGTCAGGCTGATGCCGGGCGATGCCGACGGCGACGGCTCGGACTCGGGCTTCGGATCGGAGCCCGCGGTGCATCCCGCGGACAGGAGCAGGACGGCCGCCAGTGCTCCCACGAGTCTGCGCATCGTCCCAGTATCAGCGACCCACGGGTGGAACCGCGGTGCGACATACTGACGACGTGCCACCTCCTTTCGACCGGCTCCTCCACGCGACCGCATCGATCGACGCCCCCCTCGCCCTGGTCGACGCGCAGGCCCTCTGGGCCAATGCGGACGATCTGGTGCGTCGCGCCGGGGGCGTCCCGATCCGGGTGGCGAGCAAGTCGGTGCGCGTGCGCTCCATCATCGAGGGCACCCTGCGGCGCGACGGGTTCGCCGGCGTCATGTCCTACTCGCTCGCGGAGTCCAACTGGCTCGTCGATCACGGTTTCGACGACATCCTGCTGGCCTATCCCACCGCGAGCCGCCAGGCCCTGCGCCACCTCGTCTCCGACGAGCGCCGCCTCGCGGCCATCACGGTCATGGTCGACGGCACCGAGTCGCTCGACCACATCGACGCAGTCCTCGGGACCGACCACCCGCCGATCCGGGTCTGCATCGACGTCGACGCGTCACTCAAGCTGGGGCCCGTGCACCTGGGCGTCCGCCGCTCCCCCGTCCACTCGGCCCGCCAGGCCAAGAACCTGGCGGCGGCGATCGAGCAGCGCCGCGGCTTCGACCTCGTCGGCGTGATGTTCTACGACGCCCAGATCGCCGGGTTGCCCGACTCGTCCCGCGCCGTGCGGATGGTCAAGAAGCGCTCCGCGGCCGAGCTGTTGGAGCGCCGGTCGAAGGTCGTGTCCGCCGTCGAGCAGCACGCACGGCTCGAGATCGTCAACGCCGGCGGCACCGGGAGCCTCGAGGTCACCGGCCTGGACCCGGTGATCACCGAGCTGACGGCCGGGTCGGGGCTGTTCTCCCCCGTGCTGTTCGACGGCTACGACGCGTTCTCGTCGCGTCCGGCCGCGTACTTCGCGCTCTCGGTGGTCCGCAAGCCTGCGAAGGACATGGTGACGTTGTTCGCCGGCGGCTACATCGCGTCCGGCCCGACCAACAAGAACCGGCAGCCGCTCCCCGTCTGGCCCGAGGGCCTCCGCCCGGTCGGCACCGAGGGCGCGGGTGAGGTCCAGACCCCCTTGAAGGGCAAGGCCGCACGATCGCTGTCGATCGGCGACCGGGTCGTGATGCGGTACGCCAAGGCCGGCGAGATGTGCGAGCGCTTCGACCAGGTCGTCATCGTCGACGAGCACGGCGGCGTCGAGCTCGCGTCGACGTACCGGGGCGAGGGGAAGAACTTCGGATGACCCGTCCCGACGCCCGGCCGGTGTGGCAGAACTGGGGCCGCAACGTCCAGGCGCATCCCGCGCGGATCGCCCGTCCGGGGTCGACCGCGGAAGTGGCCGCGGTGGTGCGGGACGCCGTCGCGGCGGGGCACACGGTCAAGGCGGTCGGCGCCGGCCACTCGTTCACCGCGATCGCCGCGACCGACGGTGTGCTGCTGCGGCTCGACCGGATGAGCGCGATCCTCGCGACCGACACGGCGACCGGACGCGTCCGCGTCCAGGCCGGCGCCTCGCTGCACGCGCTCAACCCGCAGCTGAAGGCCCGCGGCCTGGCCCTGCCGAACCTGGGTGATGTCGACCCGCAGTCGGTGGCCGGCGCGGTGTCGACCGGCACCCACGGCACCGGCGACAAGCTCTTCGGCATCTCCCAGGCCGTCGTCGGCGTGCAGATCGTCACCGCGACCGGTGACGTGCTCGAGATCGACGAGCAGCATCCGTGGTTCGGTGCCGGCCGTGTCACCCTGGGCGCGCTCGGCATCATCACCGAGGTGACCCTGCAGTGCGTGCCGGCGTTCCTGCTGCACGCCCGCGAGGAGCCCATGGCGCTGCCGGCGGTGATGGAGCAGCTCGACCAGCTCGTCGCCGACAACGACCACTTCGAGTTCTACTGGTTCCCCCACACCGAGAAGACGTCGACCAAGCGCAACAACCGTGTCCCCCCGGGCACCCCACGACAGCCGGTCGGCCGCTTCCGGTCCTGGCTCGACGACCAGTTCCTCAGCAACACCGCGTTCGAGGGCATCAACCGGGTCGTCGCAGGCCGGCGGTCGTGGATCCCGCGCGTGAATGGCGTCGCGGCGTCGACCCTGAGCGCCAGGGAGTACGTCGACGACTCCTACAACGTCTTCGTCTCCCCTCGCACGGTCCGGTTCCGGGAGTCCGAGTTCGCGATGCCCCGCGAGGCGCTGCCCGTCGTCCTGGACGAGCTCGCGGCCTGGTTCGGGGCCGGGCACGAGAACATCTCGTTCCCGATCGAGGTGCGGTTCACCGCCGCCGACGACGTGTGGATGTCGACGGGGCACGAGCGGGACAACTGCTACGTCGCGGTGCACCAGTACTGGCGCAGCGACCCCACCGCCTACTTCGCCGCCGCCCAGGACATCTTCACGGCCCACGGTGGCCGTCCCCACTGGGGCAAGATGCACACGCTCGACGCGAGCTACTTCGCCGGCACGTACGCCCGGTTCGGCGACTTCGTCGCGATCCGCGACGAGCTCGACCCCGGGCGGACGTTCAGCAACGCGTACCTGGACCGTGTCCTGGGCTGAGCGGTCAGCCCAGGACGACGGACTCAGTCGTGGTGGGGGGCGTTCACCACGACCAGGGACGTCGGGACGTCCCGCAGCGTCGATCGTGCCCGCTCCTTGCCGGTACCGAGCTCGAACTGGGCGACGGACTTGTCACGCGGGTCGGCGACATCACGCGAATCCACCGCCGACCGCGACCTGCGGCTTCGGATCGCTGTACTCGTCCGTCATCGTCCACGGTTCGACGACGCCGAAGGTCTCCGCGACCTTGCCCGTCGCCTCGTCGATGACGTGCAGCGCACCGTCCGTGCCAAGAGCGACGGTCCGGCCGTCAGCGCGCGACAGGCGGTGCGTGTCAGGTGATGTCTCATGGCGAGATCAGCTCACCTACTGAGAATGATTGTCACACTCATGTGGTTCGCGCGCGGGGATACCACGATCCGAACGGACCCCCTGGGGGCTCTCACGTCGTGAGAGGCACCCATGCCGGGCCCCGAAGTCGCGAGGCTGGTCGGCATGACCACCCTCGCCACGGCGCCTGCCAAGAGGCAGCGCCGCACCGCCGGCCTCCGCCGAGCGATCAGCCCGCTCGCGCTGTTGGCGCTGTGGCAGATCGCGTCGACGACCGGCGTCCTGCCCGCCGACAAGCTCTCGCCGCCCAGTGACGTCGTCACGGCGCTCATCGACCTGTGGCAGGCCGGCGCGCTGCAGGACGCGGTCGGCATCTCGGTGCAGCGAGTCCTCATCGGCTTCGCCCTCGGGGCGACAGCCGGGGTCGGCCTCGCCCTCGTCGCCGGCCTGTCGCGCACCGGCGAGGAGGCGATCGACCCGCCGATGCAGATGTTGAGGACGTTGCCGCACTTCGGCCTGCTGCCGCTGTTCATCCTGTGGTTCGGCATCGACGAGACGCCCAAGGTGACTCTCATCGCGCTCGGCGTCGCGTTCCCGCTGTACGTCAACACGTTCGCCGGCATCCGCGGCGTCGACCCGAAGCTCATCGATGCCGGGCGCGCGCTGGGCCTGTCCTGGTCGGAGCGGATCCGCCACGTGATCCTGCCGGGTGCGCTGCCCTCGGCCCTCGTGGGCCTGCGGTTGAGCCTCGGCGTCGCGTGGCTGACGTTGATCGTCGCCGAGCAGATCAACACGACCGCCGGCATCGGCTTCCTGGTGTCCGACGCCGCCGCCTTCAGCCGCACCGACGAGGTCGTCGGCGGGCTGCTCGTCTACAGCCTGCTCGGCCTCCTGACCGACTCGTTCGTCCGTCTCATCGAAAGGAAGGCCCTCGCATGGCGCGTCGGTTGATCGAAGCCCCTCCCCAGGCAGTCACCTCGCCGGCCGTCCGCATCCGCGGGCTGCGGCGCACGTTCGGGTCGAACGTCGTGCTCGACGATCTCGACCTCGACATCGCCCCGGGTGAGTTCGTCGCTCTCCTGGGCCGCAGCGGCTCGGGCAAGTCGACGCTCCTGCGGATCCTCGCCGGTCTCGACCTGCCCCAGGCCGGGAGCACGGAGGTCGTCGGCGCCGCCTCGGTCGCGTTCCAGGAGCCCCGGCTGCTGCCGTGGCGACGTGTCGCCGACAACGTCGGCCTCGGGCTGCGCCGCCGCAGCCGTGCCGACCGCCGGGCCAGGGCGGCCGAGGTGCTCGGTGAGGTCGGCCTCACCGACAAGACGGATGCCTGGCCGGTGACCCTCTCGGGCGGCCAGGCCCAGCGCGCGTCGTTGGCCCGCGCCCTCGTCAACGACCCCGAGCTGCTGCTCCTCGACGAACCCTTCAGCGCCCTGGACGCCCTGACGCGCATCGAGATGCACGCCCTGGTCCTCAAGGTGTGGAACGAGCACCGGCCGTCGGTGCTGCTCGTCACGCACGACGTCGACGAGGCGCTCCGCCTGGCCGACCGCGTCATCGTCCTCTCGGCGGGGCGCATCGTGCACGAGTCCCGCGTCACGAACCCGCGCCCACGCGCACTGCACGACGAGGCGATCGCGCATCGCCGGATCGAGCTGCTCGGTCACCTCGGCGTGGCCGAGCCCGAGTCATCCCACCCCGCACAGAAGGAATCCGCATGAAGACACCCACCTTCCTGAGCCGGTCACTCGTGGCCCTCACCGCCGCCGGCCTCCTCACGACCCTGACCGCCTGCGGAGGGCCGTCCAATGCCGATGCGGTCGGGGCCGACGGCTCGGTCGACCTGTCGAAGGTCTCGCTCGTGGTCGGCGACCAGAAGGGCGGCTCGCAGGCCCTGCTGAAGGCAGCCGGCGAGCTCGACGACGTCCCGTACGACATCTCGTGGAAGCCGTTCACCTCCGGCCCGCCACTGCTCGACGCGGTGGGCAGCGGAGCCGTCGACATCGGCGGCGTCGGCAACACGCCTCCGCTGTTCGCGATCGACCAGGGCAAGAAGGTCAAGGTCATCCACGCCGCCAAGCAGAGCGCGGAGGGCGATGCGATCGTCGTGCCCGGCGACTCCCCGCTGGAGTCGGTCGCCGCGCTGAAGGGCAAGAAGGTCGCTGTCGCCAAGGGCAGCTCGGCCAACTACAACCTGCTCGCCCAGCTCGACCAGGCCGGGCTGTCGTTCGCCGACATCGAACCCGTCTACCTGCAACCCACCGAGGCCCTGGCCGCGTTCAAGGGCGGGCACATCGACGCCTGGGCCATCTGGGACCCGTTCACCTCACAGGCCGAGCACCTCGCCGACGCCCGCGTGCTGGCGACCGGCAAGGAGCTGGTCAACGGCCTGGTGTTCCAGCTCTCGTCGGACGAGGCGCTGGGCGACGAGGCCACCGAGGCGGCGATCAAGGACTACCTGCAGCGACTGTCGCGGGCCCAGATCTGGACGAACAACCACAAGTCGGAATGGGCCACCACCTGGGCGGCCGAGACGGGTCTGGATCCGGCAGTGACGGCCAAGGCCATTGAACGACGCAACTTCGAGCCGATCCCGGTCGGCTCGGCGGTCGAGTCGGAGCAGGTCATGTGGGATGCGTTCGTCGAGCAGAAGCAGCTCACCGCGAAGGTCGATCTCGCATCGTTCTTCGTCGACACCTTCGATTCGGTCTCGCTGGCAGCGGCGAAGGAGGCCTCATGAGCACGACGTTCCACTGGTTCCTGCCCACCACGGGCGACAGCCGGGGCCTCGTCGGCGGCGGCCACAGCGTCCCTCAGGGAGTCGGGCTGCCGTCCGGCGACCAGGGCACGGCCGCGCAGTTCCGTGAACCCGACATCGACTACCTCGCCCAGGTGGCGCGAACCGCCGAGCACCTCGGCTACGAGGGGGTGCTGACCCCCACGGGCACGTGGTGCGAGGACGCCTGGCTCACGACCGCGGCCCTCATCCGCGAGACCGAGCGGCTCAAGTTCCTCGTGGCCTTCCGGCCCGGCGTCATCAGCCCGACCCTGGCGGCGCAGATGGCGGCGACGTACCAGCGCATCTCCCGCGGCCGGCTGCTGCTGAACGTGGTGACCGGCGGTGAGCCGACCGAGCAGGCCCGGTTCGGCGACCACGCGAGCCACACCGACCGGTACGCCCGGACGGACGAGTTCCTCAACGTCATCCGCGGCGCGTGGAAGGGTGGCTTCGACTTCCACGGCGAGCACTACGACGTCACGGACGCCCGCACGCGCGAGACCCCCGATCCGCTGCCGCGGATCTACTTCGGCGGATCTTCCGAGGCGGCAGGCCCGGTGGCGGCGCGCCACGCCGACGTCTACCTGACGTGGGGCGAGCCACCGGCCCAGGTCGCCGAGAAGCTCGACTGGATCCGGGGCCTCGCCAAGCACGAAGGACGCGAGGTGCGCTTCGGCATCCGCCTGCACGTGCTGACCCGCGACACCACCGAGGCGGCCTGGGCACAGGCCCAGTCCCTGCTCGACGGACTCGATCCTGCCGACGTCGCGAAGGCACAGGAGGCCCTCGCCGCCTCCGAGTCGGTCGGCCAGCAGCGCATGCGCGCGCTGCACGCGACCACCCGTGCGGCGACCGACGCCCACGACCTCGAGATCCACCCCGGGCTCTGGGCCGGAGTGGGACTCGTGCGCGGTGGTGCCGGCACGGCGCTGGTCGGGAGCCACGCTGAGGTCGCCGACCTGGTCGAGGAGTACGCCGCGCTGGGCATCGACGAGTTCATCCTGTCGGGCTACCCGCACGTCGAGGAGGCGTACTGGTTCGCCGAGGGCGTCAAGCCGATCCTTCGTCGGCGCGGCCTGCTCGCGTGACGCGGGGCGCGTCCTAGAAGGCCTGGTGCGTGCCGAACGTGCGCTGCCAGTACGTCAGCGGCGCCACCTCGGAGGAGTCCGCCGACTCGACCGCACCGAGGACGAGCGTGTGGTCGCCGGCGGTGACGAGCCGATCGACCGTGAGGCCGATCCAGGCATGACGGTCGCGCAGCGCCGGGGCGCCGTCCTCGAGCTGCCAAGGGACGTCGAGGAACTTGTCGTCGCCCTTGCCAGCGAATCGCACCGCGATCTGGTCCTGGTGGGCGGCCAGGACGTTCACCCCGATCCGCGACCCGACGTCGATCTTGGCGAGCAGGTTCGAGGTGTTGTCCAGCGAGACCACCATCATGGGTGGATCCATCGACAGCGACGAGAACGCACTCACGGTCGTGCCGTGCGGCCCGCCGTCGTGGATGGTCGTGACGACCGACACCGCGGCGGCGAGGTTGCCCATCGCGGCACGGAACGACTTCTGCAGCACCGCAGGATCGAGCGCGGGGTCGTGTGTCATGCCGCCGACGCTACGTCGATCGGCGGCCGGGCCATGACCTCTCCCACATGCCGGACGGGACGCGAGGTCCCGTCCGAGCTCGGCTAGCCGCGCTTCTGCGAGATCGCGTAGAGCGCGATGCCCGCGGCGACACCGGCGTTCAACGACTCCAGGCCGGTCGACATCGGGATCGACACGATCTCGTCGCAGGTCTCGCCCACGAGGCGCGACAGGCCCTTGCCCTCGCTGCCGATCACGACGACCAGCGGGCCGTCGATCATCTCCGAGTCGGCCACGTCGACCGTGCCGTCGGCCGCCAGGCCGATGACCATGCAGCCGTCTTCCTGGAACTGCTTGAGCGTGCGGGTGATGTTGGTGACCCGGGCGACGGGCACCCGGGCAGCCGCACCGGCGGACGTCTTCCAGGCGGCGGCCGTGATCTGTGCGGCCCGACGCTCGGGGATGACGACGCCGTGCGCGCCGAAGCCCGAGGCGGACCGGATGATCGCGCCGAGGTTGCGCGGATCGGTGATGCCGTCGAGCACCAGGATCAGCGCCGGCTCGTCACGCTCGGCCGCGAGATCCATGAGGTCCTGCGGGTTGGCGTACTCGTACGCGTTGAGCTTGGCGGCGATGCCCTGGTGGACGGC
>JAOPWZ010000023.1 GCA_025965435.1 Aeromicrobium sp. | reverse complement strand
ACCGCGATGGTCGAGCCGTACTCGGGGCTCATGTTGCCGATCGTGGCGCGGTTGGCCAGGGGGACGGCACCGACACCGGAGCCGTAGAACTCCACGAACTTGCCGACGACGCCGTGCTGGCGCAGCTGCTCGGTGATGACGAGCACGAGGTCGGTCGCGGTCGCGCCCTCGGGCAGCTCGCCGGAGAGCTTGAAGCCCACGACGCGCGGGATCAGCATGCTGATCGGCTGGCCGAGCATCGCCGCCTCGGCCTCGATGCCGCCGACGCCCCAGCCGACGACGCCCAGGCCGTTGACCATGGTCGTGTGCGAGTCGGTGCCGACGCAGGAGTCGGGGTAGACGGTCCCGTTCTTGTCGAACACGACGCGGGCGAGCTTCTCGATGTTGACCTGGTGCACGATGCCGGTTCCCGGGGGGACGACCTTGAAGTCGTCGAACGCGCCCTGGCCCCAGCGCAGGAACTGGTAGCGCTCCTTGTTGCGCTCGTACTCGATCTCGACGTTGCGCTCGAAGGCCTCGGGCGTGCCGAAGACGTCGGCGATGACCGAGTGGTCGATGACCATCTCGGCGGGCGCGAGGGGGTTGATCTTGGTGGCGTCGCCACCGAGGTCGGCCATCGCCTCGCGCATCGTGGCGAGGTCGACGACGCAGGGCACACCCGTGAAGTCCTGCATGATCACGCGCGCCGGCGTGAACTGGATCTCCTTGCTCGGCTCCGCCTCGGCGTCCCAGCCGGCGAGTGCCTCGATGTCGGTCTTGGTGATGTCGGCACCGTCCTCGGTGCGCAGCAGCGACTCGAGCAGCACCTTGAGGCTGAACGGGAGGCTCGAGACGTCGAGCCCCTCACCGGTCACCGCACCCAGGCGGTAGTAGTCGTAGGAGGCGTCCCCGACTGTGAGGGAGTCCTTGGAATTGAAGCTGTCGACGGCCATCGTCATTCTCCTTCGCGCGGTCGGTATCCATCCTCCCCAGCAGAACGTCGCGACGCACGGTCAGGCTCGCCTAACCTGCGCCCGCGGAGCTGCTGCGGGAGATGTCTTGATATCAAGATACATGATGTCGAGATGAGTCGCACGTCGTGGCGACGGTCAGAACAGGTCGGGGAACCTCAAGACCTGCGCGAAGAACACGATGTAGGTGAGCGCGACGGTCAGCAGGCCGATCACTCCGACCGCGTCGATGACCGTCAGCCACCGGCTGCGCGTCTCCGTCGTCACCGCGCGGTCGCCGCTGCCCAGCACGACCTTGGTGCGGGCGATGCGGTCGGCGAGGCCGCGGTCGGTCGAGAGCACGAGCGGGACGAGCAGCACGATCAGCGCGAGGTACGCCGCTCCCCCGAAGTGCCAGGCCTCCGGCGTCAGTCGCCGCAGGACCGTCGGCAGCCCGATCGGGATCGCCGCGGCCGCCAGGTCGATCAGGACCGCCATCACCAGGCCGCGCAGCACTCCGCGCGCAGCACCCGTCGGTCGGCCGGACGTCACGTCGACCACGGCGAGGCCCACCCGGTGCTTGCCGACGCTGTGGCCGCGCACGCCCTGGCGCAGCCCGTTGTTGACGATCACGAAGAGCTCGCCGACGATCAGCCCGCTCAGGATGAGGTTGTCCGAGAGGCTCACGGACCAGAAGTCGCCGCTCGACTCGTCGTCGACGGCCAGCCGGACGGTCTCGCCGAGGAAGTAGAGCAACGCCCCCAACGAGAACGCCGCACTGAACAGCAACGCGTCCTGCCCCAGCGCCTCGCGCCTCAGCTGCCGCACGGTGGTCTCCGTGGTGGTGGACTCGGTCATGGTCTCCGCCTCACGTCTAACGCATGGACCGCAGGTAGCCGATGAGCTTGCGCCCGTCGCGCACGCGGTCCTCCCAAGTGATGCCGACCCCCAGCAGGAGCGCGCTGACCACCGCGATGAGCACGACCCGCGGCGCGGCGTTCGCATAAGGGCCGATGTTGAACAGCACGAGCAGCGCCAGGATCGTGACGCCAGTGAGGAACGGTGCCTGCCAGCCCCACCGTACGCCGATGGCGAGCACCGTCAAGGCACCCACGCCGAGCAGCAGCGCCCGGAGCCCCGTGGGCTCGGCCAGTGCCTGCGGCACGCTCGGCAGGAGCGCCAGCGCGAGGCCCGGACCGAGCAGGGCCCAAGTGCTCACGGTGGGCTTGCGGGTCGTCAGGAGGAGGCCGACGGCCAGTCCGGCGGCACCGAGCGGCAGCGTGTAGGCCTCGACGAACGTGAAGCCGCTGTCGACGATCAGCGCGACATAGGCGACGACGAGCGCCGCGATGCCGGGCCACACCAGCCAACGCCTCGCGGCGACGAGGAAGCTCAGGGCGATGAGCGCGACACCGGCGATCGTCCAGCGCACGGCGATCTCGCCGGACGACCCGGGAGTCACGAGGGCGACGAGCAGGCCCACCGCCGAGGCGATCTCGATCGCCGGCGCCACCGGGTGGGAGCGCGGTGCCAGCTCGGCCGCCGCCAGCAGTGACAGCGCGACGATGCCGACGACGAGCGGGACCGCGGCACCGTCGACGTCCAGCAGGTCGACGATGGCAGCCGTGCCGGCGAGGATCAGCCCGACACCGACGACGGCGTGCACGTGACGCAGCACGTCGCCGGTGCTGAGGAGCGCAGCGACCACGAGCACCAGCCCGCCCAGGAGCCAGGTCGCGACCGAGACCTCCTGCGAGGCCGCGGCGAGCGCCGAGGCCACGAGGACCAGCAGGACGGCCATGATCGACGGCGTCGACACGACGGCGCGCAGGCGGAGCCCGAGCAGCGCCGCCGCGAGGACCAGCAGGGACAGCGCCACGGCCCAGATCGGCCACCTCAGGGCGACGACCGCGTTGACGGTGCCGAGCGCGAGCGCCGCTGCGACGACGGCCGGGGCATGGGGCGTCACCGCTGAGAGCTCGGGCCAGCGCGCGACGAACCAGGCCGCCACCACGATGCCCACCAGGACCACCGGCACGACCCAGGCGGTGTGGTTGCCGACCGCGGGCACGTCGAGGCGTAGGTCCCAGTCGGCCAGCCACGGATCGTCGACGATGCGGCCGATCGTCTCGAGCACGTCCGCGAACAGACGTACGTGCACCAGCGCGATGCCGGCGACGACGGGCGCGGCGCCGAGGCGCAGCCCGCGCGACCAGTCGCTGGTGCCCCGCGACCCAGCGGCGGCGAGCAGGGCAGCCAGCGCCGCCACGACGACCCACGTCCCCTCCTCGCCTCCGGCTTCCGCGACCGGGGTGATGACGAGCGCCGCCGCCGCGGCCACGGCCAGGGCGATCGACGGGATGCGCACGACGGGCACCACCCAGGCGATGACGACCGAGACGACCGCCATGAGCAGCATCGGGCCGCCGTGGCCGCCGCCGGCCAGGTCGTCGAGCGCAGGGTGCTCGACCAGGCCGACGAACGCCGCGACGTAGGACGCCGCGAAGAAGGCGGCGACGACGATGCGGGCGGCCGTCGTCAGCGGCGCCAGCTTCGCCGGTCGCGTGGCCAGGGCCAGCACGCCCGTCACGACCAGCGCCAGGATCATGCGCCACTCGACGTCCCACCCGTCACCCACAGCGGCCGAACCGGCGCCCGCCACGGCGATGGCCGCTCCCCCGGCGACCGCCGGGGCGATGAGCACCGTCTTCACGTGGGGGCGGGCCCACAGCGCGATCGCGACGCCGATCGCGAGGCCGACGGCGCCCCACACGATCCAGGCGGCCGCCACGCTCAGCGCGCCGAGGCCGGCGAGATCCTCGTGATGGGCCGCGAAGAAGTCGAGCGTCAGCAGGGCGAGGAACACCGACCACACGGCTTCTGCCGAGGCCCGCAAGGGTCGGCGGGTCACCCACACGCCGAGTCCGCCGATGACGGTCGTGACGCCGAGCAGGATCAGTGTCCGGCCGGCCAGCCCGAGGTCCTCCCACGAGCGGGTGACGAAGATCAGTGCGGCCACCACGAGTCCGAAGGCGCCCAGCACCAGCAGGATGGTGCCGGCCGACCAGCTGCGATCGGGGCGCGGTGCGGCGGGCCGGTCCACGGGCGGGAAGGGCGGCGCCGCGGACGGGGCGGACGACTGTCCCGCGGCAGCCGCACCGGGCACTGGGAAGGACGGCCAGGTGGGCGGTGCCGCGACGAACGGATCGGCGGGCGGAGCCTGCGCAGGTTGCTGCGGTGCACCCCGGGGCTGGGCCGGCTGCGGTGGCTGGGCGGGCTGGGTGGGCTGCGGTGACGCCACCGGCGCAAACCGCTTCAGGCTCGCCCGCGCCAGCAGGTCGTCGGCCTGCAGGAGCGTCTGCCACAACTGACGCGCCTCGGGCGTGGTGAGGTCGAGACCGCAGTGCGGGCAGATCGGTTGACCCGAGATGACCCCTCGGCAGTCCGGGCAGGATTGCGGGTCAGCGAAGCGCATGGGCCTCACTCTGTCGGGTGGGGCAGGTCGGTACAAGGACCGCCCCTCCCCGCGAGTGGTGCAAGTCAGGGTTTCCGAGACGGCGTGTCGTCCCGAACTGCACCACTGGCAGCCGGGTTTGCACCACTCGCGGGGGTTCAGTCGGCGGTGGCGGAGGTCCGCTCGAGCACGGCGACGCACTCGACGTGGTGCGTCATCGGGAACAGCGCGAAGGCGCGCAGCCCGGTGAGCTCGTAGCCCCGGGCCGCGAACGAGGCCAGGTCGCGGGCCAGGGCCGCCGGGTCGCATGCGACGTAGACGATGCGGCGCGGTGCGAGGTCGACGATGCCCTGCACGGCCTTCTTGGCCCCCGTGCGGGGCGGGTCGAGCACCACGACGTCCGCGGCGGTGCCGAGGAGCCCGTGCCGCAACGCCCGCTCGACCGTCTCGCCGACGAGTGTCACCTGCGGCAGGTCGTGCAGGTTGCGCCGGGCGTCGCGGGATCCGCCCGGGTCCGACTCCACGCTCAGGACCGTCCCCGACTCCCCCACCTCGTCGGCGAGGAACGTCGTGAACAGGCCGACCCCGGCGTACAGGTCGAGCACCGTGTCTCCCTGGCGGGCTCCCGCCCCCTCGATGACCGCCTCGACGAGGGTCGTCGCGGCCTCGGGGTGCACCTGCCAGAACCCCGAGCCGGAGACCCGGAAGTCGGCCGCCAGCACGCGCTCGGTCACCGAGCCACGGCCGCCGCGCACCGTCCCGTCGGTCGCGACGACGCCGTCGACCTCCGCCTCGACCTCGTCGCTGATGCTGGCATCGGTGATCAGCAGCCGGTCGCCCGTCGACGAGACGATCGACTCGACGGTCTCCGCATCCCACGTCCGGCCGAGGACGACCGGCAGGTCGGGGTGCGCGATGAGGCAGCGGTCGACCGGGATGATGTCGTGCGAACGGTGGCGGCGCAGTCCCGGACGTCCCAGGTCGTCGACCGCGAACTGCACGCGCGTGCGCCAGCCCAGCGCCGCCGGCTCGACCGCCTCGACGACGCCGTCCCAGGTGAGCCCGGCGAGCCGGCGCAGCTGCTCACGGACGACGTCGCCGAGCAGCTCGCGCTGCACGGCCGGGTCGACGTGCTGGAAGTCGCAGCCACCGCACCGGCCGGGGCCGGCGTACGGGCACGGCGGCTCGACGCGACCCGGCGCGGCCTGGAGGATCTCGACGGCGTCGGCCCGCAGGAACGTCTTGGTGCGCTCGGTGATCGCGATCCGCACCCGCTCGCCGGGCAGCGCGTGGCGGACGAACACGACCTGTCCGTCCAGCCGGGCCACGCAATGACCTCCGTGGGCCACCGGTCCGACGTCGACAATCGCCTCGGTCGTCATCCGTGGTCCCGGAAGCCGCGCCGCACGTCGCCGGGCGCCGGACGGTCCTTGGCCAGCCGCTGCTTGGCCCGACCCGCCGAGCTCAGCTGGTACGGGACGCTCGTGACCATCACCCCGGGCGTGAACAGCAGACGACTCTTGAGCCGCAGCGCCGTCTGGTTGTGCAGCAGCTGCTCCCACCACCGGCCGACGACGTACTCGGGGATGTAGACCGTGACGATGTCGCGGGGACTCTGCTTGCGGATCTCCTTGACGTAGCGGATGACCGGGCGGACGAGCTCGCGGTAGGGCGAGTTGACGACCTTCAGCGGGATCGGGATCGCGAGCTCCTCCCACTGCTCCATGAGCTTCGCCGTCGTCGCCGGGTCGAACTCGACCGTGAGCGCCTCGATCGAGCTGGGCCTGGACACGCGGGCGTACGTCAGGGCGCGCATCGTCGGCTTGTGCAGCTTGCTCACCAGGACGATCGCGTGCACCCGAGACGGCAACGTGGTGTCGGTGTTGTCGATCGCGAGCTCCTCGGAGACGCGGTCGTAGTGCCGGCCGATGCCCCGCATCAGCAGGAAGATCGCGATCATCGCGACGATCGCGATCCAGGCGCCGGCCAGGAACTTGGTGATCAGCACGATCACCAGGACCGTCGCGGTCATCCCGAGGCCGATCATGTTGACCGCGCGCGAGCGCATCATGTGACTGCGCTCCTGCGGATCGGTCTCCGTGCTGAGGTGGCGGTTCCAGTGCTTGATCATCCCGAGCTGGCTCAGGTTGAACGAGACGAACACGCCCACGATGTACAGCTGGATGAGCTTGGTGACCTCGGCGTCGAAGGCCTGGATCAGGACGACCGCCGCGACGGCCAGCAGGATGATGCCGTTGCTGAACGTCAGCCGGTCACCGCGGGTGTCGAGCTGCCGCGGCAGGAAGCCGTCGCGCGCCAGGATCGAGCCGAGCACCGGGAACCCGTTGAAGGCGGTGTTGGCGGCCAGCACCAGGATGATGCCGGTGCAGGCGATCGTGAAGTAGAACAGCGGGGTGAAGTCGCTGTAGAGCGTCTTGGCGAGCTGACCGATGACGGTGTCCTGCTCGTACGAGTCACCGACCGCCGTGCCGTTCTTCAACAGCTGGTGCGCGGGGTCCTCGACGAAGCGGACCTTCATCAGGTCGGCCAGGACGATGATGCTCATCAGCATCGTGACGGCCAAGGTGCCGAGCAGCAGCAGGGTCGTCGCGGCGTTCTTGCTCTTGGGCTTCTTGAACGCGGGCACGCCGTTGCTGATCGCCTCGACCCCCGTCAGCGCAGCACAGCCGGACGAGAAGGCCCGGGCCAGCAGGAACACCATCGCGATGCCCGTGATGCCGTTCTCGTACTGGCCCTCGGCCGCGATGTCGAAGCCGGCGCTCGGGGCGCTCGGCAGGTCGCCGAACAGGTAGCGGGAGTAGCCCCACAGGCCCATCATCAGGATCGCGATCATGAACAGGTAGGTCGGGACGGCGAAGGCCCGGCCCGACTCCTTGGTGCCGCGCAGGTTGATCGCCATCAGCATCAGCACCAGGACGGACGCAGCGGTCGCCTCGTGCCCCTCCAGCCACGGCAGTGCCGAACGCGCATTCTGGACGCCCGACGAGATCGACACGGCGACCGTCAGGACGTAGTCGACCAGCAGTGCGCTGCCGACCGTCAGTCCGGCGGTGGGACCCAGGTTGACGGTCGCCACCTCGTAGTCGCCACCGCCGCTGGGATACGCGTGGACGTTCTGGCGGTAGGACGCGACGACGGTCAGCAGCACCAGGGTGACGGCGAGGCCGATCTGCCAGTTGAACGTGTACGCCGACAGCCCGCCGAGCGACAGGGTCAGGAAGATCTCGTCGGGCGCGTAGGCAACTGACGACAGTGCGTCGCTCGCGAACACCGGCAGCGCGATCCGCTTGGGGAGAAGAGTCTCGCCGAGCTGCTCGCTGCGGAGCTTGCGACCGACCAGGGCACGTTTGGCAACCTCGGTGACTCCCACGAAAGACGATGCTAGACCTGTCGGAGCCTTGCGCACGCAGGAGAGTCCGCCCCGGTGTAGCGTCGCCTCCGTGCACATCGTGATCATGGGCTGCGGACGCGTCGGATCGACGCTCACGCGCAGCCTCGAGGACCGAGGTCACAGCACCGCCGTGATCGACACCAACCCCGATGCCTTCCGTCGTCTGGGGCCCGGTTTCGCCGGGATCACGGTGACGGGCATGGGCTTCGACCGTGACGTCCTGGTCAAGGCCGGCATCGAGCAGGCGGACGCCTTCGCCGCGGTGTCCAGCGGTGACAACTCCAACATCATCTCGGCCCGAGTCGCCCGCGAGCAGTTCGGCATCCAGAACGTCGTCGCCCGCATCTACGACCCGGGCCGCGCCGAGGTGTACGAGCGACTCGGCGTCCCCACCGTCGCGACGGTCCCGTGGGCCGCCGACCAGGTGCTGCGGCGCCTCGTCCCGGCCGGCTCCGAGCCGGCGTGGCGAGACCAGTCCGGCGAGGTCCGCCTCGACCTGGTCTACGCGCCGTTCAGCTGGGTCGGTCACCGCATCGCCGAGCTCGAGGCCACCGCCAGCGTGCGCGTCGCCCACCTCACCCGTCTGGGCAAGGGACTCATTGCGACGCCCGAGACCGTCATCCAGGAGGGCGACTACCTCAGCCTGTTCATGCTGGAGTCGACCGCCGACAGCTCGCACGCCGCCATCGACGCAGGACCGGAGGCCGGCTGATGCGCGTCGTGATCGCCGGCGCCGGCGCCGTGGGACGTTCGGTCGCCCAGGAGCTCATCGGCAACGGGCACTCGATCCTGCTGATCGACAAGAACCCCGCGTCCATCCGCGCCGAGCTCGTTCCCCAGGCCCAGTGGCTCCTCGCGGACGCCTGCGAGCTGTCGTCCCTGGAGGAGGCCCAGCTCGAGTCGTGCGACGTCGTGATCTCGGCGACCGGCGACGACAAGGCCAACCTGGTCATCTCGCTGCTCGCAAAGACCGAGTTCGCCGTGCCCCGCACCGTCGGCCGCGTCAACCACCCGAGCAACGAGTGGCTGTTCAGCGAGTCGTGGGGCGTCGACGTCTCCGTCTCGACGCCGCGCCTCATGTCGGCTCTGGTCGAGGAGGCCGTGACGGTCGGCGACCTGGTGCGCCTGTTCACGTTCCGCCAGAGCAACACGACCCTCGTCGAGCTGACGATGCCCGCCGACTCCCCGTACGTCGGCAAGCGGGTCAGCGAGGTGCCGTGGCCGGACGACGTCGTCCTCGTCGCGATCCTGCGCGACCAGACGATCGAGACACCCGACGCCGATCGTTCGCTCGAGGCCGGCGACGAGCTGCTGTTCGTGACGCCCGAACAGGCCGAGGACCACATCGGCCAGCTCCTCTCCCCCAAGTACTGAGGGCCGAGCGAAGCAAGGCCCGGCTGAGGAGTCGGTTGTGGCCCTCCGAGGGGCCATCGAGCTGTCGCAAGCCGGGCAACAAGTGGCTCCTCGGAGGGCCACAACTGACTCGTCAGCGACGGGGCCCACGAGACCCGCGCCCTACGCCGGGTCGGGCTCCACGGGGGTGCGGTTGCGGCTGAGGAGCCAGCCCATGACGGCGAAGGACGCCAGCTGCAGGGGCCAGCCGAGGGCGATCTTGGACGCGCCGAGCAAGCCGATCTGGTGGTCGAGCCACAACGGCAGCTGCACCGCCACGCGGATGACGCACGGGACGGCCAGCACCCAGGTCAGCTGCGAGCACAGCCGGACGACGGCCTTGTCGGAGTGCCAGGCGGTCGGGTCGCCCATGACCGAGCCGACCATGAAGCCGACGATCGGCCAGCCGATCACGATCGTGAGCACGATGATGACGGCGTAGACGCCGTTGTAGATGAGTCCCGGCGTGAACACCGCGCGCGCGACGTCCTCCTCGGATCCACCCGACTGAGAGGCGCGGTAGGCGAACAGCGCGCCGATGCCGATGCCGACGAGGGCGTTGAGGACGAACTGCGTCGTCGACCGCTGGACGACACGGACGACCAGCAGCGCCGCCGTGACGCCGATGCTGGCGTACAGCGACAGCCGGATGTCGCGGGTGGTCAGGAAGAGAATCGTGAACAGGGCCGTCGGCACGGCGCTCTCGACGATGCCCCGGGGCCCGCCGAGGGCCTTGGACAGCTGCGCCCGGACGACCTGCTCGACCGTGACCTGGGCAGACGTCACGCGTCGAGCTCGTAGCGCGGGTTGTAGACGATGCGGGTCGTGCCGCGCATGCCGATGCGGCCGAACGCCGTGAGCTGGCGACCGGCGTTGATGCCCTGGATCTTGCGGCGACCCAGCCACACCAGCGTGACGCTGTCGGAACCGTCGTAGAGCTCGGCCTCGAGCGCCGTGACGCCGTCGACCGGTCGCAGCGTCACCGAGCGGAGGACTCCGTGGATCGTCGCCATGCAGCGGTCGGCCTGCGACGAGATGGGCTGGCACCCGGCCTTGGCGGCGTCGCTCTGGAGCTCGCCGGCCTCTTGGCGGTCCAAGGACAGTCGTTCAAGGGTTCTGCTGAAGCGTCCCATGCGTGAATTCTACTCGTCGGCCGGAATGATGGTGGCGTTCGACGGCACCGTCAGCAGCAGCGACTCACGCGGGATACGGGGCTCCGGGCCGCGCTGGACGATGACGTCGCGCAGCGTGTCCATCAGCAGGCCCTCGTCGGACGGATGGAGGCCCGCCTCGCCGAGCAGCGTCGCCCGCAGGAGCCAGCGGGGCCCCTCGATGCCGACGATCCGGCTGGGCTGGAAGCCCTTCTCTCCGTCGGGCAGCTCGACCGGCACCTTGACGTGCAGCTCCGGGCCGAAGAGCCCGTCGACCTGCTCGCACTCGCCGTCGAGCCGGGCGACCTCCAGGATCAGGTCGTCACGCACCTCGTCCCACAGGCCGCCTGACCGCGTGGCGGCGAACGCCCTCAGCTCGAGCGCCGCGTCCTCGGCGACCATCACGACCGCCCCGATCTCGCCGCCGTCGCCGTCAGCGGGCAGCTGGACGTCGAGGCCGGGACGCACGCGGATGGCCAGCGACCCGAGGTCGATGTAGGTGCCGTCGTCATCGGGTGAACGCTCCGAGGAGTCCCATGGACCGAGGTGGCGCACCCCCTCGACCTGCACGGGTGCGACGACGGCTTCGTCGTCGTGTTGCTGCTTGCCTCGTCGTCGTGCCATCAGCTGCTGCTCTCTTCGTGGACCTGGGCGGTCGCGTGACCACCTGTTGAACCGTAACCCCCGGCGCCGCGCACCGACTCCCCCAGCACCTCTGACTCGACGAAGGTCACGTGCTCGACCTTCTGGATGACCAGCTGCGCGATCCGGTCGCCGCGGCTCAGCGTGATGCGCTCGACCGGGTCGTGGTTGACCAGCAGCACCTTGATCTCGCCGCGGTAGCCGGCGTCGATCGTCCCGGGGGTGTTGACGATCGACAGGCCGAGCCGGAGCGCCAGCCCCGATCGGGGATGCACGAACGCGGCCAGGCCGTCGGGCAGGGCGATCGCGATGCCGGTCGGCACCAGGACGCGTTGGCCGGGACCCAGCTCGACGTCGACCGTCGTGACGAGGTCGGCACCGGCGTCGCCCGGGTGGGCGTAGGCCGGCAGCGGCACATCCGGATCGAGGCGTGTCACCGTCACGTCGAGCATGCCGCCGAGACTACCTCCGTCACCGGCTGCTCCTCCATGAGGCAAGGTTGTTCCGTGACGACCTACCGCGAACGCCTGTCCGCCCCCGTGTCGTGGTGGATCGCAGCCCTTGGATTCGCTCTCGTCTGGGGCTGGGTGTTCGTCATCGCGACGACGTGGACGTTCGCCGTCATCGTGACCGTCGTGCTCTTCGCCGCGGGCGGCTACACCGTGTGGCGCTACGGCTCCGTGCTGATCACCGTCGACGCCGAGGGTCTCCGGGTCGGACGGGCCTTCGTGGAGCCGGCCCACATCGGCGGTGCCGCGGCGCTGGACCGGGTCGCCTACCGCACGCAGCTGGGCACCGGTGCCGACGCCCGCGCGCACCTGATGACCCGGCCGTACCTCGACCACGGCGTCATGGTGACGATCGACGACCCGGCCGACCCGACGCCGTACTGGCTGGTCTCCAGCCGCCATCCCGACGACTTCGCCACGGCCGTGGCGACCCTCTCACCGACAGCACCGCACGAGACGAATGGAGACACGCCCCGTGGCGAAGAAGCGTAAGAACAACAGCAAGGACGTCTCGCTCACCCAGCAGGCCGCCGCGACCCCGAACACGAAGGCACCCGGCCGGGGTACGTGGAGGGTCATGGACCGTGGCTCGTCGGTCCTGGCGGGCCTGCTGGCCGCGCGAGCGTCAGCGATCGTGTGGCGTGTCGTCACCGGCAAGAAGCCGCCGACCAGTGGACGTCATCCCGAGGTCAGCACCCGCGAGGCGGTGACGTGGGCCGTGGTCGGAGGCGGCCTGATCGAGCTGGTCAAGGTCGGCGTGCGCCGCGGCACCGCGACCTACTGGGTCAAGTCGACCGGTCAGCTGCCGCCGGGCATGAAGCCGCTGCACCAGCCGACCCAGGGCAAGCCGGGAACGACAAAGGAGCCGGTCCTTTCGGAACCGGCTCCCCATTCATCGACCTCGAAGGTCAGTCGGCGCAATCGCGGCAGATGAGAACGCCGCTCTTGTCGGACGCGAGCTGACTGCGGTGGTGCACCAGGAAGCATGACGAGCACGTGAACTCGTCGACCTGCTTGGGCACCACCTGGACCGCCAGCTCCTCGTGGGAGAGGTCGGCTCCAGGCAGCTCGAAGGACTCTGCGGCTTCGGTCTCGTCTTCGTCGACCTTGCCGGAGTTCTTCTCGTGCCGACGCGCCTTGAGCTCTTCGATGCTGTCCTCGGACTGCTCTTCCTCGGTCTTGCGCGGTGCGTCGTAATCGGTAGCCATCAAATCTCCCTTTGTGCGGAACAACCGGCGTGATTGTGCCACACTGCGCCGTGGCCATCACACTCAGAAGCCACAAGCATGCACCAGCCCGAAATATTCCGCTGCCACGGCAGGGTGGGCGGCCATGAGCATGCGCTCGTCCGGCTCACCGTGCAGACCCGTCACGACGAGGCCCGCTTCGGTCGCGACGAGGCCCGCAGCGGCGTGGTCCCACAGGTGCAGCCCCTGCTCGAAGTAGGCATCGCACTGGCCCTCGGCGAGCGCGCACAGGTTGAGCGCTGCGGACCCCGTCCGGCGGATGTCGGCGATCTGCGGCAGGAACGTCGCCATCGCCGCCGCCTGCTTGGCCCGGATGTCCGGCGTGTAGTGGAAGCCCGTCGCCATGACCGCACGCGCCAGGGGCGCCCCCTTGGGTGCCGTGAGCGGGTGCCGTCGCTCGCCGTCGTGGCGCCACGAGCCGGCGCCGCGCTCGGCACCCCACTCCGCGCCCGTCGCGATGTTCACGACGTGGCCGACCACGACGGTCCCGTCACGACGGGCCGCGATCGCGACGGCGTAGGAAGGGATGCCGTGGACGAAGTTCACGGTGCCGTCGATCGGGTCGACGACCCAGTCGACGCCGGACGTCCCGATGACGTCAGCGCCCTCCTCGCCGACGAAGCCGTCGTCGGGGCGGGCCGCGAAGATCCGCTCCCGGATGAGCAGCTCGCAGGACCGGTCGATCTCCGTGACGAGATCGGTGTCGCTGGACTTCGTGGACGCGACGTCGACGCGCCCCTCGGGACGGCTGGAGCGCACGAAGGCGGCCGCCTCGAGGCCGACCTCGCGGGCCAGCTCGTAGAGCGGATCGGTCATGCGGTCGTCGCCGCGGAGCCGATCGTCGGCAGCGACGAGCGGGGGTTGAGGCAACAGTCGACGGGACAGAGGTCGTGATAGGCGGGCAGGTCGCCCAGCGCCGGCCGGTCGACCGGCTCGCCCCGCTCGGCGGCGGCCCGTTCGAGCAGCAGCCCGCGCACCATCGCGACGAAGTCGGGGTGGGCGCCCGGGGTGTCGACCCGCTGGAAGTGGAGGCCGAGCTCGTCCGCGGTCACCTTGGCCTCGGTGTCGAGGTCGTAGATGACCTCCATGTGGTCGGAGACGAAGCCGATCGGCACGACGACGACCGACTCCACGCCCTGCCGGCGCAGCTCGCGCAGGTGGTCGTTGATGTCGGGCTCGAGCCACGGTGTGCGCGGCGAGCCGGACCGGGAGCAGTACGCCAGCGACCACTGCTCGGCCCCCGCGCCCTCAGCGACGAGCGCGGCAACGCTCTCGTGCTGCCGCACGTACGCCTGGCGTCCCGGCCCGCCGCTCGCCTCGTTCATCGACGTGGGGATCGAGTGAGTCACGAAGACGACATGGGTGCCCGGTGGCGCGGAGGCGAGCGCCTCGCCGGTCGCCTCGGTGAACGGACCGACGAAGCCGGGATGGTTGAAGTAGTGGCGCAGACGGCTGAGCTCGATCTCGACACCCGTCGTCGCGTCGAAGAGGTCCTCGCGGTACTGCCGGCAGCCCGAGTACGACGAGTACGCGCTGGTGACGAAGCAGGCAGCCCGCTGCACGCCGTCGGCGGCCATCTGACGGGCCGCGTCGCGCAGGTACGGGTCCCAGTTGCGGTTGCCCCAGTAGATCGGCAGGTCGACACCGTTCTCGGCGAAGTCCTTGCGCAGGGCGTCGAGCAGCTCACGGTTGAGCTCGTTGATCGGCGACTTGCCGCCGAACAGGAAGTAGTGCTGGCCGACCTCCTCGAGGCGCTCGCGCGGAATCCCCCGTCCGGCGGTGACGTTCTCGAGAAAGGGGACGACGTCGTCGGGGCGCTCAGGGCCCCCGAACGACACCAGCAGCAGTGCGTCGAAGGGGCGGACATCCATGGCTTCATCCTCTCACCGGGGCCGCTAGTCTGCTGGCTCGGTCCGGAAGGGAACACATGCTGACGACGTACCGCGACACCTTGGCGCATCCGGGTGCCGCGCTGTTCTCGTTCACGGCCGTGTGGTCGCGGTTGCCCCTGTCGATGGCCGGGCTCGGCATCGTGCTGCTGATCCAGGAGCGCACCGGCTCGTTCCAGGAAGCCGGAGTCATGGCGGCGGCCTACGTCCTGTCGGCGGCCGCCTTCGGCCCCCTGCAGGGGCGCCTCGCCGACCGCCTCGGCCAGGGCCCGGTGCTCTGGGGCGTCGGTGCGGTCTATGCCGGGGGCATCGCGGCCTTCCTTCTCGCGGTCGACCAGGGCTGGGCCGCCCCGTGGCCCCATGCCTGCGCGGTGCTGGCCGGACTGGCGACACCCCAGACGGGCAGCATGGTCCGCGCCCGCTGGTCGCACGCCGTCGACGACCGGACGAGCCTCAACACGGCCTTCTCGATCGAGGCCGTGCTCGACGAGGCCGTGTTCATCATCGGTCCTGTGCTCGTGACGTTCCTGACCTACCAGGTGTCCGACTACGCGGGCCTGATCTGTGCCGCGGCGGCCGCGCTCGGCGGCAGCTGGGCCCTCGCGCTGCAACGTGCCACCGCGCCACCCGCTGCGGGACGCCGGGCGAGTGACGGGCCTGCGCTCAACTGGGCCGGCCTCTGGCCCATGGTGGCCGTGTCGGTGAGCCTGGGCATCATCTTCGGATCGGCCGAGGTCATCATCGCGGCGTTCACCAAGGAGCAAGGCCAGCAAGGAGCTGCCGGCGTGGTGCTCGCCGTCTGGGCGGCCGGCAGCCTGATCGCCGGTGTCGTCGTGGGGGCACTCCCCCGGGCCGAGAACTCGCTGCACCGCCTGCGGGCGTCGATCCTCGTGCTGAGCGTCCTCTTCGCGCCGATGGCCTTCCTGTCGGACATCCCACTGCTGACGATCGGGATGTTCCTCGGCGGCTTCATGATCTCCCCGACGCTGATCGCGATGGTCAACCTCGTCGAGCGGGAGGTGCCGCCCTCCCGGCTCACCGAGGCGCTGACCTGGACCACCACGGGCATGTCGGTCGGCGTGGCTCCGGGGGCCGCGGTCGTCGGGGCCGTGATCGACGCGCACGGCGCCTCGGCCGGCTTCCTGGTGCCGTTGGTCGCCGGTCTGGCGGGATCGCTCGTGGCCTGGACACGCAACGCCTCGATCCCGGACGTGGGCGGCGGGGCCGGAAGTCACTAAGGTTGAGGCCACGATGACCGACCTCACCTTGGCCCAACGCAGCGTCGACCTCGTCCGCACCTGGACCGAGAAACCCCGTCCCCGCGGAAGCCGCCCCGATGCCGCCGCCGCCCGCCTGGCCATGCTCCTCAAGGACCCGGACGGCCTGCAGTTCACGATCGGCTTCGTCGACCGCGTGGTGCGCCCCGACGACCCGCACGTCGCCGCCCGCAACCTACGCCACCTGGCGCGTGACGTGCCGGCGTTCCTGCCCACCACGCAGAAGCTGCTGCTCAAGCTCGGGGCGCGCGTCTCCGTGCTGCTGCCGGGACTCGTCGTCACGATCGCCCGGCGCACGCTGCGGCAGATGGTCGGCCACCTGGTCGTCGACGCCCGGCCCCGGCAGCTCGGTCGGGCGATCAAGAAGCTGCGCGAGGGCGGCGACCGGCTCAACCTGAACCTGCTCGGCGAGGCCGTGCTCGGCGACGGCGAGGCCGTCCGCCGCCGTGACGGCACCCTGGAGCTGCTGCGCCGCGACGACGTCGACTACGTGTCCGTCAAGGTGTCCTCGGTCGCCAGCCAGCTGTCGATGTGGGCCTTCGACGAGTCCGTTCGACGGGTCGTCAAGCAGCTCACGCCGCTGTACGAGCAGGCTGCCAGCGGGGAGCCGACGTTCATCAACCTGGACATGGAGGAGTACAAGGACCTCGACCTGACCGTCGCGGTGTTCACCTCGATCCTCGAGTCGTTCCCCGACCTCGAGGCCGGCATCGTGCTGCAGGCCTACCTGCCCGATGCTCTCGGCGCGATGCAGGAGCTGCAGGCGTGGGCCGCCGAGCGGCGTGCGGCCGGCGGGGCGCCGATCAAGGTGCGCCTCGTCAAGGGCGCGAACCTCGCGATGGAGCACGTCGACGCCACGATGCACGGCTGGCCGCTCGCGACCTACTCGTCCAAGCAGGAGACCGACACCAACTACAAGCGGGTGCTCGAGTGGGCCCTCACCCCCGAGCGGGTCGACGCGGTCCGGATCGGCGTCGCCGGGCAGAACCTGTTCGACATCGCCTACGCCTGGCTGCTGGCCGGCGACCGGCACGTGCGGGACGCGGTCGACTTCGAGATGCTGCTCGGGATGGACACCGGTCCTGTGGACGCGGTGCGCGGCGACATCGGCCAGCTGCTGCTGTACACGCCCGTCGTACGGCCCACCGAGTTCGACGTGGCCATCTCCTACCTCGTGCGCCGGCTCGAGGAGAACGCGAGCAGCGACAACTTCATGTCCGCGGCATTCGAGCTGACCAGCAACCCGGCGCTGCACAGCCGCGAGGTCGAGCGGTTCCTGCGCTCGGTGGAGGGTCTCGACACCTCCGTCCCGGTCCCTCATCGCCTGCAGGACCGGTTGACCGAGGAGCCGCCCGCGACGTCCGCGGCGTTCACCAACACCCCCGACACCGATCCGTCGGTCGCGGCCAACCGTGAGTGGGGCCGGCTCGCCCTCGCGCGCGCCGCGAGCAACGACCTCGGCACCGAGACCGTGCGCACCAGCACCGTGCCCGGACCGGCGGCCCTCGAGACGATCGTCGAGGAGACCCTCGACGCGGCCGAGGAGTGGCAGGCCCGCGGCTCGGAGGCACGGGCCGAGATCCTGCACCGGGCCGCCGGCGCGCTCGGCACCCGCCGTGGCGATCTCGTCTCGGTCATGGCAGCCGAGGCGGGCAAGACGATCGCCGAGGCCGATGTCGAGGTCAGCGAGGCCATCGACTTCGCGAACTACTACGCCGAGTCGGCCCGCCTCCTCGACGCCGTCGACGGCGCGGAGCTCGTGCCCGACCGGTTGACCGTCGTCGTCCCGCCGTGGAACTTCCCCGTGGCGATCCCCGCCGGCTCCGTGCTCGCGGCGCTCGCGGTGGGCAGCGGCGTCGTCATCAAGGCCGCTCCGCAGACACGTCGCTGCGCCGCCGTCATGGTCGAGGCTCTGTGGCAGGCGGGTGTGCCGCGCAGCGTGCTGCGCCACGTCACGATCGACGAGGGTCCGCTGAGCCAGGCGCTCATCGCGCACCCATCGGTCGACCGGGTCATCCTGACCGGCGGGTGGGACACCGCGCAGCTGTTCCGGTCCTGGCGTCCCGATCTGCCGCTGCTCGCGGAGACGAGCGGCAAGAACGCCATCGTGATCACCCCCAGCGCCGACATCGACCTGGCCGTCGCCGACCTCGTCAAGAGCGCCTTCGGCCATGCCGGACAGAAGTGCTCGGCGGCCAGCCTCGCGATCGTGGTCGGCACCGTCGCCGACTCCGAGCGGTTCCAGCGTCAGCTGGTCGACGCCGTCTCGTCGCTGAAGGTCGGGCATCCCGATGATCCCGAGGTCACGATGGGCCCGATCATCGAGCCCCCGCAGGGCAAGCTGCAGCAAGGCCTGACGACGCTCGACCCGGGCGAGACCTGGTTGCTCGAGCCCCGCCAGGTGGGCCCCGACGCCCGCGTCTGGACGCCCGGCATCCGGGCCGGCGTGCAGCCGGGCAGCCGGTTCCACACCACCGAGTACTTCGGGCCGGTGCTGGGGATCATGCACGCCCGCGACCTCGACGAGGCCATCGCCTGGCAGAACGGCAACGACTTCGGCCTCACCGCGGGCCTCCACTCGCTCGACGCCGACGAGGTCAACACCTGGATCGACCGGGTCGAGGCCGGCAACCTCTACGTCAACCGCGGCATCACCGGCGCGATCGTGCAGCGTCAGCCGTTCGGCGGGTGGAAGCGCTCGTCGGTGGGCACCACGGCCAAGGCCGGCGGCCCGAACTACCTGACCCGTCTGGGCACCTGGCGTCCCCGTCCGCTGCGACCGACGTCCGACGCCCCCGTGCTGCTGCCGCAGGTCGAGGCCCTCCTGGCCGCTGCCGGCCCCCATCTCACGTCGACGGAGCGGGACGAGCTGCTCGCCGCAGCCCGCTCCGACCAGGTCGCCTGGGCCCACGAGTACGGCGTCGCCAAGGACGTCTCGGGCCTCGGGGTGGAGCGCAACGTCTTCCGCTACGTCCCGGTGCCGGTGACGATCAGGTTCGACGGCGTGCTGTCCGACCTCGTCCGGGTGCTGCTGGCCGCGACCCGCACCGGATCGCCCGTCACGGTGAGCTCGCGCACGCCGGTGCCCGCATCGATCGTCCCGGACGCCCGGGTCGAGAGCCACGAGCAGTGGCTGGCCCATGTCGCCGTCGGACGTCCCTCCCGGATCCGGCTGGTCGGCACCGACCCGCGCGAGCTCGCCGCCGCGGTCGACGGTGATCCCGACGTCGCGATCCACGCCGGCCTCGTCACACCGTCCGGACGCGTCGAGGCGCTCCCGTTCCTGCAGGAGCAGGCCATCTCGATCACCAACCACCGCTTCGGCAATCGCGACGCGGAGTTCGAGCGGGTCCTGCCCGGCACCGACTAGGCGGATCAGCCGCGCAGGGTGCCGGGCGGGAGGGGTGCGCTCCACCCGCGCTGGATGGCCAGCACCCGCCAGACGAGGCAGATGCCGCCGGCGAGCGCGTACCACCACTGCGACCACCCCTGCTCCAGCACGACCGAGGCCACGAAGGCGCCGGCGAAAGCCGGGGTCGCGTACAGCTCACCGCGGAACACCACCGGCACGCGCCCCGAGAGGACGTCGCGCATCATCCCGCCGCCGATGCCCGTGAGCATCCCGAGCGCCGACGCCGCGAGCAGGTTGAGGTCGGCCTTGCCCGCCAGCACCGCTCCCGTGACGGAGAACAGCGCCAGGCCGAGGGCATCCAGCAGCATGACCTCGCGCTCGAGGCGGCCGAAGACCGGGTGGAACCAGAACACCACCAGGGCCGTGACGAACGGCACCACGAGATAGCGCCAGTCGTCGAGGGCGTTCGGCGGCACCGCGCCGATCAGCACGTCCCGCAGCACACCGCCGCCAAGCCCCGTGATCATGGCGAGAACTGCGACGCCGAACACATCGAGCTCCTTGCGGACGCCGACAAGGGCTCCGGTCGACGCGAACACCGCGATCCCGGCCAGATCGAGGACCAGCAGCAACGTCTCCGACACGCCGACGACGCTATCGCCTCTCGGCGCGTCGCTCAGAGTTGCCCTCCCGCGCACCTAGGATGGAACCACGGTCCGGGTGAACGCCCACCCGAAGTCGTGACGCGTCGGAGGCGATGACATGCGTGATCTCAGTCTCGAGGGATTGAGCGAGGACAGACGGTTCCTCGTCGCACGTGACGTCACCACCGGCGCGAAGTACCGCATCCGCGCTGATGACCGTCTCTCTTCCCTCATCAGCACGTCGTCCCGTTCCGGGAGCACCTCCGGCCAGATGGAGATCCGCATGCCCAGCTCACTCAGCCCGCGAGACATCCAGACCCGCATCCGCCGCGGCGAGTCACCTCAGTCCGTCGCCGACGCCGCCGGCGTCCCCGTCGCGCAGATCGAGGGATTCGCCGGGCCCGTCCTCGCCGAACGTGAGTTCATGTGCGAGCAGGCCCGCAAGACCGCGATCCGCCGCAAGCACATCGGCGGGGCCGGCATCCTGCTCGGCACGCTGGTCGCCGAGAACATCTCGGCCGACGGCGGCGTGCCTGAAGAGGCCGCCTGGGACTCCTGGCGCCGCGAGGACGGCCGCTGGACGGTCCTGGTGACCCCGCACGGCGCAGCACAGTCGGCCACCTTCCTGTTCGACGTCAAGAGCCGCTACGTGCTGCCCGCCGACGAGCTCGCGCACGAGCTCGTCGGTGACGTCGCGCTGTCCGAGTCGGCCGACATGGCGATCGCCGACGCCGTCCGGGCCCCCGAGCCCCAGGCGCCCGTCACGGACGCCCCGGTGGACGCCGAGCTGGCGGACCCCGCACCGGCGGACGTCGAGATCCCCGATCCCATCGAGGCCGCCGAGGAGGAGATGCTCACCGGCGTCTCCTCGCTCAAGGCGGCCCGCGACCGGCGCGCCCTGGAGCAGCTGGCGCTCGGCGACCTCGAGCAGGTCGAGCCCGCGCCCGCCGCCGACGCCGAGGACGACTTCGAGGACGCACTCGAGGACAACGTCGCCGTGCCCGACACGATGGGCCCGCGCAAGAAGCGGCACGAGCGCCGCCGGGTCCCCAGCTGGGACGAGATCATGTTCGGCGACAAGAACGAGTAGTCACGTCGGCTGTCACGTCGGCTGAGCGCGCTCTGCGCGCGAACGCCGGCGGGAGGTCGAGCGTGACGCGGCGAAGCCGCCACCCTGTCGAGACCAGGTGGGCAGACTCGACAACCCGACCCAACGAAGTCTGACGCAACCCAACGCGCCAACCCGACCCCGCGAAGTCTGACGCAACCCAACGCGCCGACCCGACCCAACGAAGTCTGACGCAACCCAACGAGCCAACCCGACCCAACGAACTCCAGCGAAACAGAACCAAGCAAGCCAACCCCTGACGGCCAGCAGCCCAATGAGAAGATGTCCACGTGGCAGCGCTGACGTTCTGGACAGGCACGATGGACGCCGGCAAGTCGACCCTCGCGCTGCAGACGAATCACAATCACGCCGCCCGGGGTCGTGCCGGGATCATCTTCGTGAGCAACGACCGCACCGGACCGGCGGTCCTCACGAGCCGGCTCGGCCTGTCGCACGCCGCGGTCGAGGTCGACACCGACTTCAACTTCTGGACGCACATCGTCGACACCCTCACCCAAGGCGCCAAGGTCGACTACCTGATCTGTGACGAGGCCCAGTTCTACTCGCCCCACCAGGTGGAGCAGCTGGCCAAGATCGTCGACGAGCTGCGCATCGACGTGTTCTGCTTCGGCATCCTGACCGACTTCCGCACCAGGCTGTTCCCGGGCGCCGCGCGCCTGGTCGAGCTGGCCGACCGGACGGAGGTGCTGCAGGTCGAGGCGTTGTGCTGGTGCGGGCGGCGGGCCACGCACAACGCGCGCACCGAGAACGGCGTCATGGTGACCGAGGGCGAGGTCATCGTGGTGGGCGACGTCGAGGAGATCGACGCCGTCGACGACCCGCCGGAGGTCGCGTACGAGGTGCTGTGCCGTCAGCATCACCGGCTGGCGCTGACCGCGGCCCGGGCCCGCGCCACCGGGCGTCTCAGCGACTCCGACCTCCTCCCCTTCGCCTAGCGACCTCGTCACCTGCCGCAGCACCAGGACGGCCAGCAGGACCGGCACCTGCCACCACGTCAGCCTGCCCACCGCATCGACGACGGCCGGCCAGTCGACCACGGCCCACCAGCCGCACGATGGCCACGGCGCACAGCAGCGACAGGCAGACGATCACGGCAGCCGTGACCACCCGGCGGCGTGGGCTGCGTACCGAAGCGGTCGACATCGAGCGTCAGTGCAGTCGTCGTCGGTTGGACATCGTCAGGCCGACCACGACGCCGACGGCCGCGATGACCGTCATCACGAGCCACAGGGGCAGCCGCAGGTTCATCCAGAACAGGTCGAACTCGACCCTGTTGCGATTCTGCGCGACGAAGGCGGCGGTCAGGATCACGAGTACGATCGCGACCCATCGCTCGCGCAGGACCGTGAGGATCGGTGTCCGGTCCGGGGTGGACGTCAAGGGACCCCCCTCGCAAGAAAATGTCTGCCGCGTCGGGGCCGGCGCCCGCCTGAGAGTCTACGCTGGTGACCGGACAATCCGTCACCTCTTGTCAGGAGACTCCCATGCCCGTCTTGCGCATCGGAGCCCTGATCTGCGCCGTCGTGCTGGCCGTCGCCGGCTGCTCCTCGGACTCCCAACCCTCGTCGTCGGAGCCATCGGCGAGCGCAGACGGCGGGTCGCCGGCGGACGCCGCGACACCGGTACGGGGCCTGCCCGACGGGGTCGACGGGAACACCCTGGGCACCCCCGGCGCCGGCCTGTCCCCCGACGGACGCCTCTGGGTCGTGACCTACGGGAGCGGCTCCAGCCCCATGGCGGTCGGCGAGGTCACGGCCGAGGGCCAGACCGTCGACGTGCCCCTGTCGATGGGCGACGGTTCGGCCACGATGGACCTGATGCCGTCGACGTCGACCATCGATCTGCCCGACGGCGTCGACCCGGCCGAGACGATCTCCGTCGTGCTCGGCGAGCTCGGCATCGTCAGCCTCGACCCACCGACGCCCGGTCAGGTCGTGTGGGCGCCGGCGCCGTAGGAGCCGCGTCGGGCTCAGGTCGCGACGAGCACCGGGATGCGCAGCTCGGGCTCGGTGATCGAGCCGTGGAAGCCGGTCATCTTGAGCTCGACCGCGAACTCGCGCGAGGAGAACACCGCGAAGTCACCCAGCGACGCCACCACGACGTCGCCGATGCGTCCTCGCACGTCCGGAGAGATCGGGCCGAACCAGTCCTCGATGCCGTCCTGGGTACGGACGACCGCCCGATCACCCAGCTCGGCACGCCAGCGTGCGGCCACCTCGTGCTCGGTCCCGGGCTGCGTGTAGACGTGCCGGAAGCGCGCCTCGCCCGCGAGCAGCGTGACGTCGTCGAGGAGCCGGGGCACCAGGTCGACGTCGAAACGATCCTCGAACGGCAGGTTGATCATGCCGTGGTCGGCCGTGACGATCAGCACCGTGTCGCGGGGCAGCTCGTCGCGCAGCTCGGCGAGCTCGGTGTCGATCGTGGTCAGCATGTCGCGCCACTCCGGCGACCCGCAGCCCAGCGAGTGGCCCGTGTGGTCGAGGCGCGACTCGTAGGCGTAGGTGACCGACCGCGGCGCCGACTCGATGACGTCGACGACGACGTCGAGCCGTTCGTAGACGGAGTCGATGCCGTGGAACGGCACCCCGCGCTGGCTGCAGACCGTCAGGCCGGTGCCCTCGAACCTCGAGTCGTTGACCGACGAGGCCGAGATGCCGGCCTCGCTCAGGCGCTGCAGGACCGTCGGGTACGGCTGCCACACCGTGGGATCGACCGGCTGGTCCCACTTCAAGGAGTTCATCCGCCGGCCCGTCGCGGGCACCCGCGCGGTGTAGCCGACCATGCCGTGCTGACCGCCCTGGAGGCCGGTGCCGAGCGAGGTGAGGCTGGTGACCGTCGTCGACGGCACCCCGCACACGACGTCCTCGATGTTGTGCAGGGACGACAGGAAGGGCGCGGCCTCGGCGTGCTCGCGCAGCAGCTCGAGCCCGAGGCCGTCGACGAGGAACACGACGTAGCGGGGCGCCGCGGGCAGGCCGAGCGTGTCGGTGAACCCTTCGACCCCCAAGGCGGCGGCGACCGAGGGCATGATCTCGTCGATGGTCCGCCGGCCACCGAGGCCGGGCAGGGCGAGCGTCACGCGATGCTTCCGCTCGTCGCGGCCGAGAGGGTGCGGGCGAAGCCGAGAAGACGCTCGACGGCTGCGCCGCCGTCGCCGGCCGCCGCCAGCCGCAGCGAGAAGTCGTCGCCGGTCAGGCTGCCCGAGTAGCCGTGATCGGCCTCGCACTCGGGATCGGAGCAGCGGGCCGGCTCGAGCTCGACCCGGCTCACCGCACCCCAGCCGATCGTCAGGAGCGCCTCCTCGAGCTGCTTGGACGTCGAGGTCACCATGCGGGTGACGACCACCGATCGCACCTGGCTCAGGGCCACGGCCTCCGACGTCGTCGACGTGTAGGGCTTGGGCAGCAGGTCGTCGCCGGGATGCTCGTCGGTGTGCACCAGGATCAGGCGGCTCGGCGTGAGGGCGAGCACGGTCATGTGGCGCCGGATCTCGTCGCGGTCGAAGGTGGGCTCGTGGTGCAGCACGTAGCCCGACACGACCTCGTCGGCGAGGGCGTCCCGGAGGCCCTCCGCCACGATCTCGGGGTAGTAGCCGCTGAGCGAGACCTCGTCGAAGAGAGCAGTCGTGTGGTCGGAGGTCATCATGCGAGCGTATCTCCCGAGGGGGCGGGCTGACTGAGGCGGCGGACGTACCACTCGCCACGACGGTCGGCCGAGGGCAGGACCTTGGCCCGGGCGCTGAGCACCGTGTACCCGTTCGGGTTGACCGACACCGGCTCGAGGTCGAGCTCGGCGATCTCCGGCAGATCGTCCTTCATGGCCGCCAGACGCACGATGATGTCCTGCAGCGCGTCGACGTCGACCGGGTCGGAGCCTCGGTAGCCGAAGAGCAGGGGCGCCGAGCGGAGGTTGCGGATCATCGCCTCGGCGTCGAGATCGGTCAACGGCGGGATGCCGTAGGCGCGGTCGTCGAGGAGCTCGCTGGGGGCGCCGGCGAGGCCGAACGAGACGAGCGGGCCGAACAGGGGGTCCTCGGTGACGCTGAACGACACGGGCAGGCCGTCGGGGGCAACCCGCTGGACGAAGAACTTGGTGTCCTTGCGCATGCCCGTCCAGTTGGTGAGCTCGTCCCAGGCGTCGCCCATGTCGTCGGCGTCGTGGATGCCGCGCCAGATGTGGGCGAGGTCGGGCCGGCTGCGCAGGTGCTCGCTGCCGGCCTTCAGGACGACGTCCCAGCCGAGGCTCTCGCCCGCCGCGATCGCCTGCTCACGGGTGCTGACGTTGATCCAGGTCAGGATGTTGATGCCGTAGCAGGCCAGCAGGTCGTGGACCTGCTTGGTGGACAGGATCGCTCCGCGGGGCGCCTGGCGGAGCACGTCGCGCACGAGGGCGCGGGCGTCACCGGTGCGGTGGTCGTGCGCGAGGTGGAACTCGCCGTGGTCGCGCGCCGCCCACTCCGAGTAGGTCACGACGCGGGCCAGGGCGCGGACGGCCGACTCCGGCGCCGAGTACGACGGCACCGATCCGCGGCCCGCGGAGCCGCCGAGCAGGTCGGGGACGCGCAGCAGCACGGGGACGCCCTCGCTGCCCAGGAAGGTCGACACGATGGGCTTGTCGGACTGCTCCCCCACCGCCGCGAGCACGTTGGCGACCTCCTCGCCGGACGTGTTGAGCGGTGGGATGTAGACGGCGACGAGCGCGTCGACGTCGGGATTGGCGATCGCGGACTCGATCGCCACCTCGAAGTCGTCGGCGTTGGCGTCGGCGCCCAGCGACACCGGCTCGGTGACCTGCAGACCGGCGGCCGCGGCGGCGTCGGCGACGATCAGCGCCACGGCGTCGGAGTTGCCCACGATCGCGACGCGGTTGCCGCGTGGCAGCGGCTGGTGGGCCAGCAGCTGCGCGACGTCGAACATCTCGTCGAGGGTGTCGACCTGGATGACGCCGGCCTGCCGGAACATCGCGTCCACGGCCGACTGGGGGGCCGACGTCCGGGCGACCGTGTGGCCGACCGGTACGCCCTGCGTGGAGCGGCCGGACTTGACCGCGACGATGGGCTTGGTGGCCGAGACCCGGCGGGCGATGCGGGAGAACTTGCGAGGGTTACCGATGGACTCCAGGTACAGCAGGATGACCTCGGTGGAGTCGTCCTCCTGCCAGTACTGGAGCAGGTCGTTGCCCGACACGTCGGCGCGGTTGCCGGCCGAGACGAAGGTCGACAGGCCGAGACCACGGCGCGACACCGATTCCAGGATCGCGGTGCCCAGCGCACCGGACTGGCAGAAGAACCCGACGCGGCCCTGCGGCGGCATCAACGGCGAGAGCGACGCGTTGAGCTGCAGGTCGGGCGCGGTGTTGATGATGCCGAGGCAGTTGGGGCCGATCAGGCGCAGCCCGTACGAGCGGCTCAGCCCCAGGAGGGCGCGCTGGCGCTGACGGCCCTCGGGGCCCTCCTCGGCGAAGCCCGCCGAGATCACGACCAGACCGTGGACGCCCTTCGCCGCGCAGTCGAGCACGACGTCGTTGACCGAATCGGCCGGCACCGCGACGATCGCGACGTCGACCTCGCCGGGGATGTCCTGCACCCGCTTGTAGGCCGGCAGGCCGGACACCGCCTCGGCCTGGGAGTTGACGGCGTAGACGCTGCCGCCGAAGTCGCCCAGCACGAGGTTGCGGACCATGGCCTGGCCGATCGAGTCCTGACGGCGGCTCGCGCCGATCACCGCGATGCTGCGGGCCTTGAAGATCCGCTCGATCGATGCGGCCTCGGCGCGCTGCTCGCGGGCCCGCATGACGTTGATGGCCGTGTCGGTCGACTCGATGTCGAAGGTCAGGCGCTGCACGCCGTCCTCGATCTCGCCCTGGATCTGGTAGCCCATCTCGCGGAAGATCTGCTGCATCCGGTGATTGGTCGGCAGGGTGTCCGCCACGAAGCGACGGATGCCGCGCTCACGACCCGCCTGCGCGAGATGCTCCAGCAGCAGCTGGCCGACGCCACGTCCCTGCTGCGCGTCCTCGACCAGGAAGGCGACCTCCGCCTCGTCGTCGGTGACGGCGTCATATCGTCCGACGCCGATGATCGTGTCGTGGATCGTCACGACGAAGGCCACGCGTCGGTCGTGGTCGACCGTCGTGAAACGCTTGACGTCCTTGGCCGACAGCGTCGGGTAGGGCGCGAAGAAGCGGAAGTACTTGGACTCGTCCGACACCCGGGCGTAGAACTCGACGAACCGATCGGCGTCGGTCTCCATGATCGGCCTGATGTGGGCGACGCGACCGTCCCTGAGCAGGACGTCCGCCTCCCAGTGCTCGTAGGATGGCGCCTCGCTGGTCACGTGCCCAACCTATCGGGTCGCCTCCCGGCGTGGCGGTGGGAGGCCACGGGTGGCGAGGGGCGAAAATGTAGAGTCGAGCACCGTCGTACCGAGAGGCAGGCATGGCCCGCAGCAGCAAGCAGCCACCCGAGGAGGATTTCGAGGAGCACATCCTCGACACCGACGTCGGTGACGAGATGCGCACGAGCTTCCTCGAGTACGCCTACTCCGTCATCTACTCCCGCGCCCTGCCCGACGCGCGCGACGGCCTCAAGCCGGTCCAGCGACGGCTGCTGTACACGATGGGCGACATGGGGCTGCGGTCCGACCGCGGCCACGTCAAGAGTGCGCGTCCCGTCGGTGAGGTCATGGGCCGGTTTCACCCGCACGGCGACAGCTCGATCTACGACGCGCTCGTGCGCCTCGTCCAGCCCTGGTCGCTGCGCCTGCCGCTGGCCGACGGGCACGGCAACTTCGGCTCGCAGGACGATCCACCGGCGGCCATGCGGTACACCGAGATCCGCATGCACGGCGCCGCGGAGGCGATGACCGCCTCGATCAACGAGGACACGGTCGACTTCAAGCCCAACTACGACGGCCGCGAGCTGGAGCCGGCCGTGCTGCCGGCGTCCCTGCCCAACCTGCTGGTCAACGGCGCCAGCGGCATCGCCGTCGGCATGGCCACCAACATCGCGCCGCACAACCTGATCGAGGTCGTGCAGGCGCTGCGCCACCTCATCAAGAACCCGAAGGCCGATCTCGACGACCTCATGCGGTTCATCCCCGGCCCCGACCTGCCCACCGGCGGCAAGATCGTGGGCCTCGAGGGCATCCGCGACGCGTACGCCACGGGCAACGGCTCGTTCCGCATGCGGGCCTCGACCCGGATCGAGAACGTCACGGCCCGCAAGAAGGGCATCGTGGTCACCGAGCTGCCCTACAACATCGGGCCCGAGAAGGTCATGGAGGCGATCAAGAAGCTCGTCCAGGCCAAGAAGCTGCAGGGCATCTCCGACCTCAAGAACCTCACCGACCGGCACAAGGGCCTGCAGCTGGTCATCGAGATCAAGAACGGGTTCATCCCCGAGTCGATCCTCGAGCAGCTGTTCAAGAGCACGCCGATGGAGAGCTCGTTCGGCATCAACGCCGTGGCCCTGGTCGACGGCCAGCCCCGCACGCTCGGCCTCAAGCAGATGCTGGAGGTCTACCTCGCGCACCGCATCGACGTGGTCCGCCGACGCACGACGTTCCGCCGCGGCAAGGCCGCCGACCGCCTGCACCTGCTCGACGGGCTCATGCTCGCCTTGGTCGACATCGACGAGGTCATCCAGCTGATCCGCGGCAGCGACGACCGCGCCGAGGCCCGCGAGCGGCTCATGTCGGTGTTCGACCTGTCCGAGATCCAGGCCACCTACATCCTCGACCTGACGCTCGGCCGGCTCACGAAGTACGACCGCATCGAGGTCGAGAAGGAGATCGCCGAGCTCCGCGCGATCATCGAGGGACTCGACGCGATCCTCGGCGACGAGCAGCTGCTGCGCACGGTCGTCGGCGACGAGCTCGGCGAGATGGCGCAGACCTTCGGCACGCCGCGGCGCACCGTCCTGCTGGAGTCGTCAGGGCAGACCGCGACGTCGGCGGCACCGCTGGAGGTCAGCGACGACCCCTGCTGGGCCCTGCTGTCCGCCACGGGGCTGCTGGCCCGCACGACCGACGCCTCCGCCTTCGGCGAGGTCGACCGGCGGGTCAAGCACGACACGATCATCTCGGCCGTCCGCACGACGGCACGCGCCGAGATCGGGGTCGTCACGGCGTCGGGCCGGGTGCGACGCATCAACGTGCTCGACCTGCCCGCCCTCCCGCCGAGCGCGCACTCGCCGAACCTGCAGGGCGGGGTGCCGCTGGCCGAGATCGCCGACCTCGACTCCCCCGCCCGGGCGCTCATGACCTTCGACGACGACGGGCCCGGCATCGCGCTGGGCACCCGCCAGGGCATCGTCAAGCGGGTCAAGCCCGATCACCTCGGACGCGACGAGTGGGAGCTCATCGCCCTCGCCGACGGCGACTCGGTCGTCGGTGCGACGGCGCTGGCCACGGGCGACGAGCAGCTGGTCTTCGTCACGACCGACGCCCAGCTGCTGTACTTCGCGGCGTCCCTCGTCCGTCCGCAGGGCCGCTCCGGCGGCGGTGTCGCGGGCATCAAGCTCGCCCCCGGCCAGAGCGCCGTGTCGTTCGGGGCGGTCGCCGACGTCGAGGGCGCCCACGTGGTGACGGTCGCCGGCTCCAGCGTCGCCCTCCCGGGCACGCAGACCGGCGCGGTCAAGGTCAGCCCCCTGTCGATCTACCCGCCGAAGGGACGCGCGACCGGCGGCGTCCGCTGCCAGCGGCTGCTCAAGGGCGAGGACGGGCTCCTGCTGGCCTGGGTCGGCGACGGCGCCCCCATGGCCTGCGCGGCCAGCGGCTCGGCCGTCGACCTGCCCCCGGTCAGCGATCGGCGCGACGGCTCGGGCGTGCCGGCAGCACAGCCCATCGCCGCCGTCGCCGGACCGCCCGCGGCGCATCTCGGCGTCCGGGCCTCCGCACCCGCGCCCGTGCGAGACTGAACGCGTGCGTACCCGACCGCTGCTCCCTGCCCTGCTGATCACCGGACTTCTCCTCGCCGGCTGCACCGGGTCGTCGGACTCCTCCGACGGGGGCGACCCGGACCAGGGCGCCGACGACCTGTCCGGCCGCCTGGCCGAGGCCAAGACGACGCTCGACGACGCCGAGACGATCTCGATCTCGTTGGCGACGAAGCGCATCCCCGACGGCGTCACGGGCCTGCTGTCGGCCGAGGGCAAGGGCAACCACTCGCCCGCGTTCACGGGCAAGGTCACCGTCGTCACCGGCGGCGCCAGCCTGGTCGCCGACGTCATCGCCACGGGCGGCTCGGTCTACGCCAAGACCGGTTTCCTGCCGGGCTTCACGCGGATCGACCCCGCCTCGCTCGAGGCCCCCGACCCGGCTGCCCTGCTCGCCCCCGAGGGCGGCATCAGCGAGATCCTGGTCCGCACGGAGGATCTGGCCGAGGACGGCCAGTCCCGTGACGGCAAGGACGTCCTGACCACCATCAAGGGCACCCTCCCGGGCTCCGTCGTCAAGACCATCATCCCGTCCGCCGCCGCCGACCAGACGTTCACCGTCTCGTACCGCCTCGACGACGACAACGTCCTGCGTGACGCCACGCTGGGTGGCCAGTTCTACCCGAGCGGCGGCGACGTCACCTACACCGTGAATCTCGAGACGTCCGACACGCCGGTCACCGTCGACGTGCCCTGACGGCTGACCGGCGCATGACCTCACCCGCTGCCATCAGGCCCGCCTCGCGGATCCTGCTGGCCCTCGCGGCGATCGCGATCTCGTTCGCAGCCGCCGACACGTACGTCGTGGTGCTCGCCCTGCCCGACATGATGACGTCGGTCGGGATCCCGACCGAGGAGCTGCAACGGGCCGCGCCGATCGTGTCGGGCTTCCTGCTCGGATACGTCGCCGTGCTCCCCCTCATCGGTCGCATCTCGGACCTGCGCGGTCGTGTGCCCGTGCTGCTGGGCTCGCTGGTGATCTTCGCGGTCGGCTCGATCGTCACCGCCGCGGCGTACAACCTCGAGACGGTCGTCGCGGGCCGGCTCATCCAGGGCATCGGCGGTGGCGGGCTGATCCCGCCGACCCTCGCGCTCGTCGCCGATCTGTGGCCCCCGCACCGGCGGGGTCTCCCCCTCGGCATCGTCGGGGCGGTGCAGGAGCTCGGCAGCGTCCTGGGCCCCCTGTACGGCGCGGTGGTGCTGGCGGTCGGCGACTGGCGGGCCATCTTCTGGCTCAACTGCGCGATCGGCCTCGTGCTGGCCGCGGCGATCGTCCCCCTCCGCCCCCGCCCTCGCTCCTTGAGCTTGTCGAAAGGAGCCACCCCCACGACCGACCCCCGCCCCTCGACCGACCCCCGCTCCTTGAGCCTGTCGAAAGGAGCGGCCACCACGACCGGCCGCTTCGACTGGCCGGGGGCCGTCCTGGCGGTCCTGGCCCTGGCCGGCCTGTCGCTGGTCATGCTCGCCCCGACCAGCCTGGTCCAGGACGTCGAGCTCGGCCGCGCGTACCTCCCGGTCACCGGCAGCTCACGCTGGCTGACCCCGCTCGCGCTCGTGACGTTCGGCCTGGCCGCGCTGCTCCTGCTGCGCATCGCGACAGCACGCCACCCGCTGGTGGCATGGCGCTCGTGGCCGGCGCTGGCCCGCGAGACCGATCTGTGGGGCGCGCTGCTGCTGACCATCGGGCTGGGCGCCGTCATCGTGACCTTCGCATCGGCCGAGCCGGAGAGCGCAGCGGTCTCCCCCGGCGCCCCGTTCCTCGTGCCCGTCGCCGTCCTCGCGTTCATCGGATTCGCGCTGCGCCAGCGCGCCGCGGAGCAGCCGCTGGTCCCGCGGGGCGCCCTGACCGCACGTCCGGCCTGGGGCGCGATCGTGGTGTCGTTCTTCGTCGGAGCAGCGCTCATCGCAGCGCTGGTCGACATCCCGTTCTTCGCGCGACTCACGGTGCATCGCGACTCGCAGCTCGACGCCGCGCTCGTCCTGGTCAAGTTCCTGGTCGCCCTCCCGGTCGGCGCCCTGCTGGGCGGATGGCTGCTGCGCAAGGTGCCGGCCCACGTGCTGACCTCGGTGGCCATGGTCATGAGCGCCGTCGCGTTCTGGCACATGTCGACGTGGGACGCCACGGCGCTGGACCAGCAGGTCGAGACCCTCTCGCTCGTGCTCGGCGGGCTCGGCTTCGGCCTCGCGATCGCCCCGGTCAACGCGGTGCTCCTGGCCCACACGGCCGATGCCGTCCACGGTGTCGCGTCGGCCCTGCTGATCGTCGCCCGCATGGTCGGGATGCTGCTCGGCATCTCCGCGCTGACGACGATCGGCCTGCGCGCCTTCTACAACGCCTCCGACAAGATCCCTCCCGTCGCCGAGCTCTGCGGGGCGGACTCGACGCTGTGCCAGGCGTACCGCGACGCGGCCCGTGACGCCGCGATCACCCAGCTGCATGCGGTGTTCGTCGGGGCGGCCGTGTGCGCCGTCATCGCCGCGGTGCTCGCCGCGCTGCTGCTGCGGCCGGTGGGACACGCGTCCGAACCTGCAGCCTGACCGGACGGCAGGGCTCGTTATCCTAGGTCCCATGTCCGACTTCGATGACCTCCTCGCTGCCAACGCGTCGTACTCCGACACCTTCTCGCTGTCCGGCTTCGACGGCATCGCCCGTGCCGGTGTCGCCATGGTGACGTGCATGGACTCGCGCATCGAGCCCCTGGAGATGATCGGTCTCTCCGCGGGCGACGCCAAGATCCTGCGCAACCCCGGCGGGCGGGTCACCGACCAGGCCCTCGTGGCCCTCGTGCTGGGCGTCAACCTGCTCCAGGTCGACCGCATCCTCGTCGTCGAGCACACGCGGTGCGCGATGGCCTCCTCGACCGAGGCCGAGCTCAAGCAGCGCATCGCCGAGAGCTCCGGCCAGGACGCCTCGTGGATGACGCTCGGCGCCCTCGACGACCAGCACCGCACCCTGAAGGCCGATGTCGTGCGGGTGCAGACGCATCCGCTGATCCGCGACGACGTCCAGGTCGGTGGGTTCCTCTACGACGTCGACACGGGTCTGCTCGAGCACGTGGTCTGATGCCGGAGACCCCCTCCCCGTCCACCTCTGCACCCGCAGCACCCCCCGCCCCTGCCCGACCGGCTCGACCGGTGCGCCTCGAGATCCAGGCCCTGCGCGCCGGCGCGGCCCTGCTCGTCGTGCTGTACCACCTGTGGCCCGATCGCCTCCCCGGCGGCTTCATGGGCGTCGACGTCTTCTTCGTCATCTCCGGCTTCCTGATCACCTCGCACCTCGCCCGCGAGGCCGTGTCCACCGGCCACGTGCGACTCGGCCGGTTCTGGGCGCGTCGCGCGCGACGTCTGCTCCCGGCGGCGTACCTCGTCCTGGCGACCTCCGCCGTGGCCGTCTTCGTGTGGGTGCCACAGCTCGCCTGGGTCCAGAACTTCCGCGAGATCCTGGCCTCGGCCCTGTACTTCCAGAACTGGCGACTGGCCTTCGACGCGGTCGACTACCTGGCCGCCGACAACGCGCCCAGCGTCGCCCAGCACTACTGGACTCTCTCCGTCGAGGAGCAGTTCTACGTCGCCTGGCCGCTGCTGGTCGTCATCGCGGTGTTCCTGGCGGCCCGGCTGCGGCTGCGGCAGCTGCCGACCGTCACGGCCGTCGTCGCCCTCGCCACCGTGGCGAGCTTCGGGTACTCCCTGTGGTTGACGTACGAGAACGTGTCCTTCGCGTACTTCTCGACGTTCACCCGGGCCTGGGAGTTCGGCGCCGGCGCCCTGCTCGCCCTGATGACCCTGCGGCCCGCGGGTGACCGGCGGCGCGAGTGGGTCATGCGACCGCGGGTGGCCGCGCTGGTGTCGTGGGCGGGGCTCGGCGTGCTGGTGTGGTGCGGGCTGGTCCTGTCCGGCTCGACACCGTTCCCGGGCACGGCCGCCCTGCTGCCCGTGCTCGCCACGGTCGCGGTCATCGCCGCCGGCGTGCCCGCGTCCCGGCTGTCTCCGCGCCGCCTGCTCGAGCTGCGCTTCGTCCAGTGGGCCGGCGACATCTCGTACCCCCTGTACCTGTGGCACTGGCCGCCGATCGTCATCCTGCCGATCGTCCTGGGTCACGATCTCGGCCTCGGCCACCGACTCGCCATCCTGGTCGGGACCTTCGTCGCCGCCGACCTCACCAAGCGCTTCATCGAGGATCCCGTCCGCACCGGGCGCCGCCTCGGCATCCAGCGGACGCCGGTGACCTTCGCCTTCACGGCCCTGGCAGCCGCGGCACTCACCTCGGCCTGCCTGAGCGCCATCCAGAGCGCCGACGCCGCCGGCGACCGGGCGGAGAAGCAGACGGCCACCGTCGCCTCCGCCGCACCCCGCTGCTTCGGCGCGGCGTCGATGGCCCCCGGCCCGCCCTGCGTCAACCCCGAGCTCGACGGCCTGCTGATCCCCGACACGACCGCGATCAAGCGTGACGACGCCGACTACCCCGGCTGCGGGTCGAGCAACCGGGTCAAGGACACCTGCACCTTCGGCAACGCGTCCGATCCGTCCATCCCCCACGTCGTGGTCCTCGGCGACTCTCACGGGCGGGCCATGCTCCCGCCGTTCGTCGCGATGGCCGAGGAGGGCACGATCGCCCTCACGGCCCACGTCAAGGGCGGCTGCACCTGGTCGACGAACCCTCACCCCAACGCCGACCGGACGGTCGCCGAGGACTGCTACCAGTGGCGCGACAGCCTCAAGACCTGGCTGGCCGAGCACGCCGACGACATCGACCTCGTCGTGACGTCCGCGCTGGCCCACCCCGATCCCGCGACGGGCCCCACCAAGCAGGTCGCCGGCTTCGCCGAGGCGTGGCGCACCATGACCGATCGCGGCATCCCGGTCGTCGCGATCCGCGACAACCCGTACCACCCGACCGACACCAACGAGTGCCTGGCGCGGCAGACCGTCATCGCCGCCGACAGCTGCGCGCTCCCCCGCGCCGAGGCGTTCCCCTCCTTCGATCCCCTGATCGACGCGTCGAAGGAGGTCACCGGCAGCCGGTTGTACGACTTCACCAGCTTCTACTGCACCGACTCCACCTGCCCCGCGGTGATCGGCGGCGTCAACGTCTACCGCGACCGCAGCCACATCAGCAAGACGTACTTCCGGACCATGACGCCCTACGTCCAGGAACGGCTGAAGCAGGACGGCCTGCTGACCCCCCGGGCGCGCTGACCGGCCCTAGAGGGTCTGCGAGATCTCGTTGCCGTCGACGTCGACGACCAGCTCGTACCCGCCGACCGTCCCGTCCGGGAAGCTGACCGAGATACGCGGTCCGTCGCCGGCGTCGAGGATCGTCACCCACGCCTCGCTCGAGCTCGTCGCCCCGGACCGGCTGCGCGCACCGGCCACGGCCTCGGCGACCACGGCGGGAGCGATGGCGGTCAGGTCGAACAGCTCCGTCCCGGGCGTCCGCTGTGTCGGGCTCGACTGCGTCACGTCGCCGTCGTAGTAGAAGCGCAGCTCCTGGTCCGGGTCGTCGGGGTCGACCGTGGCGATGGTCGCAGCGGTGCGACGGACGACGATCCCCGTCGCCTGGCCCGCCCGCAGCTCGCCGCGCAGGTCCCCCACCATCTGTGTCCATCCCCCGACGGTCTGCAGCTCGGTGGGAGACGACGACTCGCTGCCGGATGACGACGCCTTGTCCACGGTGTCGACGATCGAGCTGATGCACGACACCACGCTGCTGCCGATGAGCAGCACGACGACCACCAGACCGAGCACCAACGATCGGCCGGGTGACTTCTTCGGCGTCGGCTGCGGCATGCCCGGCCGCCGCGGCGGCGTGGCCGGAGGGTGCGACGCCTGCGGGTGGGTGGACGCGTCGTACGAGGGCGCGCTGTACGCAGGCGGGCTGTACGCAGGCGGACTGTAGGCAGGCGGGACGGACGGCGGCAGCACCGCCGGCGCCTGCCCGGCAAGGTCGCGGGTCAGCACGTGCAGCTCACCGCGGGTCTGCGCTGCCTTCGCCGACTGGATCCGCAGCTCACGGTCGGCGGGCGTGATGCCGGCCGCCCGGCGGATGCTGCGCACCGCCGAGCGACGCTGCCACCAGCCGACCCGGCGGGCGTCGAAGTCGCCCCACCGGTCGTTCGTCACGCGTCGATCTTGTCGGCGTCGATCTCGTACGCACCCTGCACGATGAACTCCTTGCGGGGCGGCACCTCGTTGCCCATCAGCAGCTCGAAGACCTCGGCCGCGGCCTCGACGTCATCGACCGTCAGCCGGCGCAGGGTGCGGTGGCGCGGGTCCATCGTCGTCTCCGCGAGCTGCGAGGCGTCCATCTCACCGAGTCCCTTGTACCGCTGGACCGGGTCCTTCCACTTGATGCCCTTGCGCTTGAGCTCGGCCATCGTGCGCTGCAGCTCCGGATCGGAGTACGTGTAGACGTACTTCTCCTGGCCCTTGCGGGGATTGGTGAGCTCGATGCGGTGCAGCGGCGGCACGGCTGTGTACACCCGGCCGGCGTCGACCAGCTCACGCATGTAGCGGAAGAACAGCGTCGCGAGCAGGCAGCGGATGTGCGCACCGTCGGAGTCGGCGTCGGCCATGAAAATGATGCGCCCGTACCGCGCGGCGTCGACGTCGAACGTGCGTCCGGAACCGGCACCGACGACCTGGATGATCGACGAGCACTCCGCATTCTTGAGCATGTCGCCGATGCTGGCCTTCTGGACGTTCAGGATCTTGCCGCGGATCGGCAGCAGCGCCTGGAACTCAGAGTCGCGCGCCGACTTGGCGGTGCCGAGCGCCGAGTCGCCCTCCACGATGAACAGCTCGGAGCGCTCGACGTCGTTGCTGCGGCAGTCGGCCAGCTTGGCCGGCAGCGCGCTGGACTCCAGGGCGTTCTTGCGCCGCTGCGTGTCGCGCTGCTGACGGGCCGCGAGTCGCGT
>JAOPWZ010000010.1 GCA_025965435.1 Aeromicrobium sp. | reverse complement strand
GAACTGCCCGGCTCGGATCCGCAGCGACACCTCGTCGAGCACCTTGACCGGTGAGCCGAAGTCCATCGAGATGCCAGTGGCGACCAGGTCCTTGCTCGACGCGCTCATGCCCGCCCGCCGACCGTCGCAGGAACCTCTGCCACACCCAGGAGGGCGTCCCGCCGGATCAGCGGGATCAGCTCGGCCTCGGACAGGCCGTCGGTCCCCTCGGGGCGCTGCGGCAGAACCATGTACCGGACGTGCGACGTGCTGTCCCACACCTGGATGTCGACATCGGGACCCAGGTGCAGTCCGAACTCCGCGAGAGTCGCGCGCGGGTCACGGACGATGCGCGACCGGTACTCGAGGCTCTTGTACCACGTGGGCGGGGTGCCCAGGAGCCGCAGCGGATAGCAGGAGCAGAGGGTGCAGACCAGCACGTTGTGGACGGCGTCGGTGTTGGCGACCACCCGGAGCTGGACCTCGGGCTGACCCAGCGGTGCGACCCGCATGCCCAAGCCGGCGGCGACCCTGCTGCCGTCCGCGACCAACTGCCGGGCGAAGTCGGCGTCCAGCCATGCCTTGGCGACGAGCCGTGCCCCGTTGAGCGGCATCGCCGTCGCGAGGAAGTCGTCGAGGACCGCGTCGACCTCGCCGTCTGCGATCAATCCCTGCTCCAGCAGGAGCTGCTCGAGCAGTTTGACTCTCAGGGCGACGTGCTCGTTCCGAGTCGGCTCAGCCATGTTCGGCCGCCCGACCGTGGAGACCCTCGTCGAACGAGGCTGACCGTGCTGCGCGTTGGGGCACTTGCGCTCCTTCCGGGTCTGTGACTGATGCCGGGGACGCTAGGAGGCCCTTGTGACGGCGGCATGACGCGCCCCGCATCGGGTGGTTACGCCGCCTCGAGCCACTCGAACGAGGCGCTGACCTGCGAAAACAGTCGAAGGGCGTGGATAACGCCGCCGAAATACCTCCGTCGGGGCGACCGGGGTCCGGAGGGCTGGGGGCTGGGGGCCCTTCGCAGCGGAGGGCACTGCGGCCACGGCGCGGGCGAAACACGCGCGAAACCCGCGGGGGGTATACCGGCACCACCCATGACGAGCCTCTCCCGCCGACACCACCGCGCCCGGATGGTTCGCGACGCCCTCCACACGGCCGTCATGGAAGGCGTGTACGCGGGCGCCCTCCCGCACGAGGAGGAACTGGGCCGGCAGTTCGGGGTAGGGCGCAACGTCGTCCGCGAGGCTCTGCGGCTGCTGGTCGAGGAGGGGCTTCTCGTCCGGCAGCAGGGTTGGGGTACCCGCCCGACGACCTCGGTGCTGATGCACGCCATGCACAGGCTGCAGTCACTCCACGAGGACGACAGGCTGACCTCGGTCTCCCCCGAGATCGAGCACCGGGTCATCCGCTGGGAACCCATCCCGGCCTCGCCGCTGCACGCTGCGGCGCTCGGCGTGACCGACGGGGAGATCGTCGTCCACTACGAGCGGCTGACATCCTCGCTGACGCCCTTGATCTTCTGGTCGACCGTCATGCGATCCGACGTCGGCCTGCGCCCGCCCGCGCCCGTGGGCGCCTGCTCGGCGCTCGGCTTCTACGCCTATCTGGAGCTGTCCGGGCTGACGCTCGGGCAGGAGTCCGTACGGACGAGCGCCGTGCGCGCGGATCGCGGTGTCGCCGAGCTGCTGGACGTGGAGCCCGGCAGCCCGCTGCTCGTCCAGCACCGCCGGCTGTTGCTGGCCGATGGACGGCCCCTCGAGGTGAGCACCGGGTATCTACGTCCCGACCAGGTAGCGCTGACTCATGAGATCAGCCGGTGAAGCGTCGTCATCCGGCCGCGCGGGGGGCGCGCTCACGCGGACACAGGCCAGCAGAGCCCCTACCAGGGTCAGCCCGGCCATCGCGAGGACCGCCGCTGCGGTCCCGAACCATTCCAACGTGGCCGTCAGGGCGATCGGTCCGAGGATCGTGCCGAGATCGCCGAACGTCCGATAGACGCCGGTCATCAGGCCGAACTGCCGCGACGGCACCGCATCGGCGAGACTGGCCAACGGCAGGCCGCCGGCCAGGGACCCGAAGACTCCCACGGCCAGCATGACGGCGAGGAACGCGATCGGATCCTCGACGACCAGGTACAGCGGAGTCAGCAGCGCGCTCACTCCGAGGGTGGGCGCCAGCACCCACCTGTTGTCGTACCGGTCGGCTATCGCCCCGACGAGCGGTAGCAGCGCGAGCGAGACGACGGTGAGTGCGCCCAGGCCGAGGCCCAGCTGCCACGCCTGGACCTCCGACACCTGGACGCTGAGGAGGGGCACCAGCGACTGCTGGCCACCGAAGCGGACGGCGAAGATGACGAACCCGACCCCGTTGAGGGCGGCGATCGAGAAGAGGAAGGCCAGCCGTCGCCGGCGTGGGCGGGGGGACCGGTCCGGCCCGTCGGCGTGCGCAGCCGGGTGCGCCGCGATCGTCGTCGTCTGCACCCGCCGCCACCGGACGGCGGCCCAGGCCAGGAACACCACGCAGCCCGACGCAGCCGCGAGGAACGCCGGGAACAGGCCGAACATCGACATCGCGGCGCCACCGAGGACGGGTCCGATGGCTGCCCCCGCCATCTGGCTCGCCTGCAGGACGGAGCTCATCCGCCCGCGCTCCCCTGGCCGGGCACTGCCGACGACGAGAACCTGCCCGACGGTGATGGCCGCACCCGCGAAGACGCCTGCGACGAACCGGACGACCAGGACGGTCGTGAAGTCCCTGAGCAGGCCGGTCAAGATCGTGCAGACCAGCACCGCAGCGACCGAGGCCAGGAGCAGCTTCCACGGGTGCACGTGCCTGGACAGGATTCCGGCCGGCACGTTGACGATCAGCCGGCCCAGCCCGAATGCGGCGATGATCGCCCCCAGCGCGCCGGCCCCCATGCCCAGCTGCTGGGTGTAATACGGCATCGCCGGCACGACACTGCCCCAGGACATCTGAGCGGCCGCCACCAGACCGCAGGCCACGACGTGGCCCTCGGTCAGGCGGCGGCCAGGGGCCGCACGGGGGGCTCTCCGCTTGAACCTCAGTTGAGGTGAGCTGACGTGACTGCGACCTCGCCGATGAGGGTCGCCGGGCCGGGCGGTCTGCGCACCACGTCGTCCCGGCTCATGCGTCGGGGAATGCCGTGGGCGCCGCCGGCGCGATCTGGCCTGCGAAGAGGTCGTCGTCCAGGGTCTCGAAGTAGTCGAGGACCTGCGCGGTCGGCATCACGTCCGCGTACTTGGCGTCGAGGTCGAACAGCGACATCGCGTGAGACGCCTCGCCGCGGTCGAAGCAACCCTCCTCGGCCACAGCGACCCGGAAATTGTGCGAGAAGGCGTCGACGACCGTGGCACGCACGCAGCCCGAGGTCGTGGTGCCGACGACGATGAGCGAGTCGACCTTGAGGGAGATCAGGTAGGCAGCCAGCGGAGTGCCGTGGAAGACACTCGGGGCGGTCTTGCGGATCACCACGTCACGCTCCTGCGGCGCGATCTCCCGCACGATCTCCTGCGGCCCGTAGCCCAGCGGCGGAACCGCGTCACTGATCCGCGAGTTGCGCCACAGCCCTCGGCCGAACCCGTCGGGCCGCGCGTCCAGACCGGTGGAGTAGATGACCGGAAGGTTCTTGGCGCGGGCACCGGCGAGCAGTTGCTGGATGTAGGGAATGGCGCGCCAGGCGGTCGGACCGCAACTGTGGCTCCACTTGGCGATGGAGTCGAGCAGCGGCTCGTCCTTGTCGCCGGTGAAGGCATAGCTCACATCGATCACGAGCAGGCACGGACGTGCGCCTGGTCCGAGATAAGCACCGAATCCACTCGCACCGAAGGCCGCTCTGTCGTTCTCGGTCAGAAACTCGTCCCACACTGGCATGGTTCCTCCTTGGGCGTGCCCCCCGACGGGGCAGGCACTATCGGCACGGTCGGGCCTGAGCCTTCCTGAGCTTCGGTATCACCGGCGTATCGCCAGATTGCGGCCGGGTTAAGCCACCGGAGGGTCCTGCGGAGGCGCGGCGGAACGCCTGTTCGCCCCGGTTCCGCCACCGATCCGTACGGGTGGATCGCCGCGTCACCCGGGGTGCCGCTGCACGAGCGAGCCGCAGCACACGGGCGCGCTCACGACCAGGGAGGAACTCCTCTGGGCCATCATGGCGACGTGCCCGACGCCGCGTCCCGAGCGCTCGCCGCGGCCGGTGCGCTCGGGCCGTTCTCCGCCGTCGATGTGGCACCCGGCCGTGACTGGGTGACCTGGTCGGCGTTGGTCTGCGAGCCCGGGCCTCTCCCCCGCCGGGTCCGGGAGGTGCGACAGCTGCTGATGACCGGACCCGGCTCGCCGGCGGTGTCGGATCGGGTGGCCGCCTCGCTCGTCCACCTCGGCCTGATCGCGCGGCTGGTATCGCCTGTGCTGGGGGCAGCTCTGCTCACCGGCCTCATGCCGGTTGCACCGCCGGAGCGGGTGCGTCTCCGACTCAGCGGCAGCAATCCCCTCCCCATGGCGCTGACCGGCCCCACCGTCATTCCCGTCGACGGTCCACCGGCACTGGCTGAGGCCTTCGACGGTGCTTGGCTCCAGCCGATCGTCGGCGCGCTCACCGTGGCCGTCCACACGCGGTACCGGGTCTCCCGGAAGGTGCTCGAGGGCAACGTGGCCTCCGCGGTCGCCGGAGCGCTTCGCGCGGCGACGGACAGCCGTCCCGATCTCGAGCCGGGGGCCGCCGCCGTGCTCGACGCCCTGTTGTCCGGTGGCAGCCTCATCGGTCGGGGAGGACGCAGGGCCGATGGAGAGTTCATCCGGCGCTCCTGCTGCCTCCTCTACCAACTCCCGGGTGCGGGGTTCTGCGGCGACTGCGTCCTGGCCGGCCGAGTCCGTCACGGCTCTGACGGGTACGGGTCAGGCGAGACGGCGCAGGCACCTGTCACGCCAAGCGATCGAGGAATGCCGGAGCGGTGACGGCGACCTCCCACGACCCGTCGTCGATGGTGGGCGCGTGACCCCGGTGGGGAATGTCGACGATCTCGGTGCCGGGTTGCCGTCGGATGGTGCGGTGGGCCGATCACGCAGGGAAGCCGGGGACCTGCCATGGGTACCGCGGGCCCCGGTAGTTCCCGAACCGCGACGACCCCGGCCGCGCCGGACCACAGCAGCCTTCCTCCTCGGTCCCGTCGGCGGCCCGTAAGCACGAGCAGCGCAGCGCAGCGGTGAGACGAGCAGCAATGAACTCCCAGCACCAGGGGGACGGCCCCAGCAGCGATCGCCCACTCCTGGGGCAGCCGCGCCGGCGGACGAGCTGGGGCTACTGATCCGCCCCCGTGGACATGCCGGGGACCGGCGGGGGCGCCTTCGCGCCTAGGGCGTCGGGTCAGCCGTCGCCCGCCAGGGAGCCCGTGACATCTGCCCCCTGGGTCGCGGTACCCATGCCGCGATCGGCGCCCACCGGCCGCCCATGTCGCGCTCCACGGCGAGGTCCCCACGTCTGCCGGACAGATCCGGGGCCCACGGCACGTAGGTGCCTGCCAGCTCGCGCCCACGCACGCGGGCCACGACGTCGTCGTCAGCCTCGAAGGACTCCAGGGGGACGCCGTTCCCGGAGATCAGGCGGTAGGTCGGCACGGCCGGAGACTAGGCGAGGACGCAACTTCTCGCCTCGGCCGACTCGCCAGCGCGAGCACGGGTCGTGACACTGCTGCCACTGTGGGCGTCGTGCGATGGTCAGGCCGCGGACGCTGGTTCACCGTCATCGTGTTCGGGATCGCCGCTCCAGTCCTCGCCGTGCTCGGGTGGCGGCGAGGCGACCACCTCGCCCGAGTGGCCCTCGCCGTGGCCGTTGTGGCAGTGGCCTTCGGGTTGATCACCGGGGGCTGGCTCGTCGTCCTGGACGAGCTCGGCATCGTCGACACCGGCTGGGGCGAGTAGTCCACGTCCTGCCCCCCGACGGCGGCGCGGTCCAGCACGTAACCGGCGACGAAGGTCCGCCATGCCTCGGAAGCTGGACCGAGCGTCCGACATGGAGCGCGATGACGTCGCCGATGACGTCAGAGACAAGTCAGGCCGTCCTCCAGATGGAGAACGACCTGGTCACGGGGTAGAGCTGAGCGGACCCGAACCCCTGACCCCCACACTGCCAGGCCGACCTGACGGCGTTCGCCGATGTCCTCCGAAGTTCGAAAATGCCTGTTGAGCAGGGGTTCAGGGCCTCGCCGGACGACGGCGAACGAGCGCGAACCAAGATTGACGTGGGCCAACTGCAACCAGAACTGCAACCACGGACGCGGAGTCGTTAGGACCGCCGCCCTGCTCCCCGCGGTGACTACCTGCCGCTGCTGCTGAGCATCAACACGCAGCTGATCCACCCGGCTCGGGACGGCGACTACTTCGCCGAGGAGCAGGTCGCCACCTGGGGCGTCGACTCCTTCTGGGGACTGCCGGAGTACCCGCACACGGCCTACTACCGAACCTTCGACACCCGGGTCGACGACGACGCCCACGTGCTGAGTTCGTCGTCCCGATGCTCCCGCCGGCCTGGAACGACCGGGCCACCGTCGCCGGGTACGCGGAGAAGCTGACGACATCAGCCACGCCGACCGCTGTCGCGGTCAGCACCCTGGACGTCTGCCAGCCCGCGATGGACACCGCCAGCACCGACTACTACGCGCACTGGGGACTGAGCCACTTCTTGCTCGACGGGCACCACAAGATGCACGCCGCCGCGGACAGCGGACGACCGATCCGGCTGCTGTCGTTGCTCTCCCTCGACGGCAGTCT
>JAOPWZ010000141.1 GCA_025965435.1 Aeromicrobium sp. | reverse complement strand
GTACGAGTTCGTCGACGGGTTCGTGAAGGCGAGCAGCGACGGCGCGTGCTTCAGGATGCCGCCGATGTAGTGACGCGCGAGGTCCGACAGTCCGCCGTATCCCGACTCGTCGTAGAACAGGGGCTTGCCGTCGCTCCAGATCGACTGGTGGACGTGCATGCCCGAGCCGTTGTCACCGAAGATCGGCTTGGGCATGAAGGTGACGGTCTTGTCGTTGGCCCACGCCGTGTTGCGCACGATGTACTTGAACTTCATGACGTCGTCGGCGGCCTTGAGCAGCGTGTCGAACCTGTAGTTGATCTCGGCCTGACCGGCGGTGCCGACCTCGTGGTGGCCACGCTCGAGGACGAGTCCCGCGTTGGTCAGGTTGGTCATCATGTCGTTGCGCAGGTCGGCGGTCTGGTCGGTCGGCGCGACCGGGAAGTAGCCGCCCTTGTAGCGGACCTGGTAGCCACGGTTGTTGTCGATCGAGTCGCTGGTCTGCCAAGCGGCCTCGCTGGACTGCAGCTCGTAGAACGACTTGTTGGCCGACGTGTTGAAGTTGACGCGGTCGAAGATGTAGAACTCGGCCTCGGGCGCGAAGAACGCCGTGTCGCCGATGCCCGTGGTGGCCAGGTACGCCTCGGCCTTGCGGGCGATGTTGCGCGGATCGCGCGAGTACGCCTCGCCGGTGATCGGGTCGTGGACGAAGAAGTCCATCGCGATGGTCTTGCGGGCCTTGAACGGGTCGACGTACGCCGTCTTGATGTCCGGGAAGAGCACCATGTCGGACTGGTCGATGGTCTGGAAGCCACGGATCGACGAGCCGTCGAACGCCACACCGCTCTCGACCATGTCGGCGTCGAAGGTGCTGGCCGGCAGGGTCACCTGCTGCTGGATGCCCGGCAGGTCGGTGAAGCGGACGTCGAGGTACTCGACGCCCTCATCCTTGATGAACTTGAACAGCTCGTCGGCATTGCCGAACATGTGGCCTCCTCGGCCGCCAGCAGCGGCCTTCGTGTGTCGAAACGGCAGGTAAGTGCGTCACTGCACCGTATCGCTGACGGTAGAAGGGTGCAGTTTCCCGTCCGAGTCTGAATTGTTTCGTCCGTGTTACAAGTGCCCGTCGAGTGGTGACGAGGGCGTCATCGGTAGGCTCGCGGCGTGCAGACCCCCTCCCTGATCCGCCGTCTGGGCGCACTGTTGATCGACTGGATCGTGGCCGCACTCAGCGCCGTCGCGCTGGCCGGGGTCAGCTATCCGCCCGCTCCGTTGGACGAGGACCCGAGCCAGACCTTCATCATCATCGGCTTCTTCGTGGCCGAGGTCAGCCTGCTCAGCGGCCTGCTCGGTCGCTCGATCGGCAAACGGGTCATGGGCTTGAGGCTCGAGAACCCGGACGGTCAGCCGATCGGCGTGCCGCGCGCCGTCCTGCGCACCCTGCTGCTGTGCCTCGTGCTGCCGGCGATCGTCATGACCGACGACAAGCGCGGCATCCACGACCTGGCGGCCAGGTCGCGCGTCGTGCGCGACTGACGCCTCCGCTGGTTGAGGTGCGGAGGCCGCGTCGCTGGTTGAGGTGCGGAGGCCGCTTGCGGCCGTAGCCTCGAAACCAGCGCACCTACGCGAGCCTGACACCTCACCGGGTTTCGAGGCTACGGGCGCTGGGCGCCCTTCGCTCCTCAACCACCTCGGCCGGTCGGGCGCTGGGCGCCCTCGTGCTCGGTCAGCCCCGCATCGCCTTGCGGTTGCCCTTCATGCTCGTCGGCACGGGGCCGCGCGGCATCGGCGCGGCGGGACGCATCGCGTCGAGCGCCCTGAGCTTGTAGATGACGTCGGTCATCTGCGCCGGCTTGATCTTCTTGGGCAGCTTGTTGACGTGCTTGATCAGCTTGGTCAGGGGCACCTGGCCCTCGTCCTTGCCGACGATGATGCCCGTGACGGGCACCGACTCGCCGCCGACACGGGAGTGCTTCTTGATCTCGGCGGCGAGGAGGCCGCGGACCGCGTTCGGGTTGCCCTCGCCGACCAGGATGATGCCGGGACGCCCGACCACGCGGTGGACGACGTCCTGATTCTTGTTGAACGACACCGCAGGCTTGACCTCCCAGCCACGACGCAGCATCTGCAGGGCACCGGCGGCGGCTCCGCGCTGTCCCTCGACCTGGGCGTAGGCGGCCTTCTCGGCGCGACGTCCGAAGACGATCAGGACGGCCAGCACGCCGATGAGGAGGCTGAACACGATCGTGATGGTGCGCCCGATCCAGCCGTCCGGGAACACGAAGTAGCCGAGGGCTCCGAACGCTCCGGCCGCGACGAGGAAGGTCAGCAGCAGGATCAGACCGATGTTGCGGTCGCTGCGCTTGGTGATCTGGTACGCCTGGCGCATCTGGCCGAGGCGGCCCTTGGCCGGGGCGGGGGCGGTGTTGGACATGGGGACCAGTCTACGGCGCGGTGGGTGCTACGCCCATGCCGCGTCCGGACTCGCGCGCCTGCTGGTAGAGGCTGCCGGCGCGGTAGGAGGAGCGGACCAGGGGGCCCGACATGACGCCGGCGAAGCCGATCTCGTCGGCCTCGGTCTTGAGCTCGACGAACTCCTCGGGCTTGACCCAGCGCTCGACGGGGTGGTGGCGCACCGACGGGCGCAGGTACTGCGTGATCGTGATGAGGTCGCAACCGGCCTCGTGCAGGTCGACCAGCGCCTGGGACACCTCTTCGCGGGTCTCGCCCATGCCGAGGATCAGGTTGGACTTGGTGACCAGGCCGTAGTCGCGGGCCTGGGTGATGACGTCGAGCGAGCGCTCGTAGCGGAACGCGGGGCGGATGCGCTTGAAGATGCGGGGGACCGTCTCGACGTTGTGCGCCAGCACCTCGGGGCGCGAGTCGAAGACCTCGGCCAGCAGCTCGGGGACGCCGTTGAAGTCGGGGATCAGGTTCTCGACGCCGGTGCCCGGGTTGAGCTCGTGGATCTTGCGGACGGTCTCGGCGTACAGCCAGGCACCGCCGTCGGGCTGGTCGTCGCGCGCGACACCGGTGATGGTCGCGTAGCGCAGCTGCATCTTCTGCACCGACTCGGCGACGCGGCGGGGCTCGTCGCGGTCGATCGGGTCGGGCTTGCCGGTGTCGATCTGGCAGAAGTCGCAGCGGCGGGTGCACTGCTCGCCGCCGATGAGGAAGGTGGCCTCGCGGTCTTCCCAGCACTCGAAGATGTTGGGGCAGCCGGCCTCCTGACACACCGTGTGCAGGCCCTCGCCCTTCACGAGCTTCATCAGCTCGTTGTACTCGGGGCCCATCTTCGCGCGGGTCTTGATCCACGCGGGCTTCTTCTCGATGGGCGTCTCGGCATTGCGGGCTTCGAGGCGCAGCAGCTTGCGTCCCTCGGGTGCGATGGTCACGGGCCAAGACTACGCCCGCCCGAAAACGTCCTCTAGGCTCGGCCCGTGCTCACACTGGACCGCCGCTGGTCTCGCCCGGCGCCCACTCCCGCGCAGCTGCGGTGGGACGCGGTCGGTGCCGTCGGTGCCGCGCTGCTGTCGGTGGTCTCGGTGGAGCTGTGGCACAGCGGTGCGGGCTCGTCGCTGGGCTGGCAGGGCATCGAGGCGCACGTGCTGTTCGGTCTCGCGGGGCTGCTGCTGGCCCTGCGCCGGCGTCTGCCGCTGACGACGCTCGTGCTCGTGTCGGCCGTGTTCATGGTGATCAGCGAGCGGCTGCCGGACCTCGGCGCGATCTTCACGATCCAGGTCGTGCTCTTCGTGGCGGTGTACTCCGCATGGGCGTGGTCCCGCACACCGCGGCGCCTGCTCGCCACGAGCGTCGTCGTGCTGGTGGCGATGTTCGGCTGGTTGATCTGGGAGTTCGCCACGGCGGACCGCCCTGCCCGCGCTGACGTGGGGATGCTGCCGCCCTACACCGCCCTGATCATCTACTCGCTGGCGATCAACGTCGTGTACTTCCTCGGCGCGATGGCGTGGGGGCACGGTGCCTGGCGCAGCGCGCGCCAGCGAGCCGAGATCGCCGAGCGGGTCGAGCACGAACGGCGAGCGCAGGTCCGCGATCGCGAGGGGGCGGTGCAGGCCGAACGGGTCCGCATCGCCCGAGACCTGCACGACGTCGTCGCGCACCACGTCAGCAGCATCGGCATCCAGGCCGCAGGTGCGGCGCGGATCCTGCAGTCCCGCCCCGACGACGCCCGAGAGGCGTTGGACGTCATCGAGCGGTCGTCGCGCCAAGCCGTGCAGCAGATGCACCAGCTCGTGGGGCTGCTCCGCGCGGACGACGAGCGCACCGACCGCGGGCCGCAGCCGGGCCTCGGCGAGCTGCACACGCTCGCGGTGCCCGATGGTCCGCTGGTCGTGGCGTTCCGGCAGGTGGGAGACGACTTCGACGTGCCGCCGACCGTCGGGCTGTCACTGTTCAGGATCGCGCAGGAGGCCGTTGCCAACGTCCGCCGCCATTCACGGGCGGCGTCCGGCGAGGTGGTGCTGCGGTTCGTCCGCAGCGACGTCCACGAGCCCGCCGCGGTGGAGGTCGAGGTCATCGACGACGGACACGTTCTCAAAGCACCGGTGCCGGGCGCCTCGGGAGGATTCGGCCTGACTGGCATCCGCGAGCGGGCCGCGATGCACGGGGGCGAGTGGGAGATCGGACCACGGCCAGACGGCGGGTTCAGGGTGCGCGTCCGCATACCGGTGGCGGCATGACGTCCGCGCCGCCCACGATCCGGATCGTGGTGGCGGACGACCAGGACCTGGTCCGCACGGGCTTCGGGATGATCCTCGGCGCCGAGGATGACCTGGAGGTCGTGGGGGAGGCCGGCGACGGTGCCGTCGCGGTCCAACAGGCGGTCGAGCTGCGTCCCGACATCGTGCTGATGGACGTCCAGATGCCGCGGATGGACGGCATCGAGGCGACCCGCCGGGTCGTCGAGCAGGTGCCGGGCTGCCGGGTGCTGATCCTGACGACCTTCGACGACGACGACTATCTCTTCGCTGCACTGCAGGCGGGCGCCAGCGGCTTCATGCTGAAGAACTGCCCGCCGGCCGACCTGGTCGCGGCGATCCGCGTCGTCGCGCAGGGACACTCCCTTCTCGCGCCGCAGGTCACGCAGCGCGTCATCGCCAGGTCGACGGTACGAGCCCGCGGCCCGCAGCCGGCCGGCCTCGCCGAGCTCACGGGGCGCGAGCGCGACGTGCTCGTGGCGATGGGACGCGGCCGCAGCAACAGCGAGATCGCCGGTGACCTGTACGTCAGCGAGGCAACGGTCAAGTCGCACGTCTCGCGCGTGCTCGCCAAGCTCGACGTCAGGGACCGCGTCCAGGCCGTCATCGTCGCCCACGAGTCGGGCCTCATGGACGCTCCCGGCTGAGCCGGCAGGAGTCTCCGCCACAGGGATGACCGCGACTCATCCTCGTGGCCGATGCGCAGGGACGCCTCGGAGCCCTAGCGTGGAGACCATGTTGGACATCTCATCCCTCAGCAGGTCGTACGACGACGTGATGGTCGTCGACGACGTCAGCTTCACCGTCGTCCCCGGTCGCGTCACGGGGTTCGTGGGCGCCAACGGCGCCGGCAAGACGACCACGATGCGGATGATCCTGGGCGTGCTCGCCCCCACCTCGGGCGAGGTGCTCTGGGACGGGCGGCCCATCACGACGGCCCAGCGGCGCCGGTTCGGGTACATGCCGGAGGAGCGCGGCCTGTACCCGCGCATGAAGGTGCGCGAGCAGCTGGTGTTCCTGGCACGGCTGCACGGCATCACCCGTGAGGAGGCGGCCCGCCGGGCGACCGAGCTGCTCGAGCACTTCGACCTGGGCGACCGTGCCGACGACGTCCTCGACACGCTCTCGCTGGGCAACCAGCAACGGGTGCAGATCGCGGCCTCCCTGATCCATCGCCCGGACGCGCTGGTGCTGGACGAGCCGTTCAGCGGGCTCGACCCCGTCGCGGTCGACGCCATGGCGGCGCTGCTGGCCAAGGAAGCCGGCGACAAGCCGCTGCTGTTCTCCAGCCACCAGCTGGAGCTGGTCGAACGTCTCTGCGACGACCTGGTGATCCTCTCGCACGGCAAGGTCGTCGCGGCGGGCCCCGTGGAGGAGCTCCGCGGACGGGGGCCGGACCGGTACCGGGTGTCGCTCGACGGTGGCGACATCGCCTGGATCCGCGACCTGCGCGGCATCGACGTGCGCGATGTCGACGGCGCGACGGCCGTCGTCGATCTCTGCGGCGTGTCCGCGTCCGAGCTGCTGTCCGCCGTCGTGGCCCGCGGGCCCGTCCGCGAGTTCACCCCGGTCCGCCAGTCACTGTCCGCCATCTTCCGGGAGGCAACCCGATGACCACGACCTCGATACCTCCGACCACCTCGCCCTACGCAGGGACCGACAGCGTGCGGGGGGCGTGGCGGGTCGTCGCCGAGCGCGAGATCACGACCCGGGTGCGCGAGAAGACCTACCGCTACAGCCTCCTCGCGATGGTGGTCGGCATCGTCGCGACCGTCGTCCTCAGCTCGCTGCTCGGTGGCAAGCCCACCGACCACACCGTCGGCGTCGTCGACGAGCGGGGCGCCGGCATCGTGACGGCGGCTTCGGCGGAGGTCGACCGGGCCGACGACGGGTCCAGCGCGGAGCCGCGTGAGCTGGCCTCAGCCGAGGCCGCCGAGCAGGCGGTGCGCGACGGAGACATCGATGCTGCCCTGGTCCCGACCGACGACGGCTACGAGGTGATCGGCGACAAGGAGATCGACGGCACGTTGTCCGCTGCGCTGACCAGCGCCGCCTCGGGCCAGGTGCTCGAGTCGAACGCCGAGGAGCAAGGCGTCGACCTCGGCGAGCTCACCGCAGGCTCAGCGGTGTCGGAGCGGTTGCTGGACGCCGACGCGGAGGACGCCGGATCGCGCCAGGTCGCGGCGTTCGTGTTCGTGCTGCTCTTCTACGTCACCGCCGTCACCTTCGGCATGACGATCGCGCAGAGCGTCGTGCAGGAGAAGGAGAGCCGGGTCGTCGAGATACTGGCCGCAGCGGTGCCGATCCGGGCCCTGCTGTGGGGCAAGATCGCCGGCAACACGGTGCTCGCGCTGGGCCAGATCGTCGTGCTGGTCGTGACAGGGGTCGCGGCCCTCGCCGCGACGGGGGAGAACGGCCTGCTCTCCTCGATCGGCCCGGCGATGGCATGGTACGTCGTGTTCTTCGTGCTCGGTTTCGTGGCGCTGGCCGGCCTCTGGGCCGTCGCGGGCTCCCTCGCGTCGCGTCAGGAGGATCTCGGCTCGACCACGATGCCCGGACAGATCATCCTGTTCGCCCCCTACATCCTCGCGGTGGCCGCGGGCGAGGGCGTCAAGACCGTCGTGTCGCTCGTCCCGGTGCTCTCGGCCATGATCATGCCGGCCCGGATGGCCGAGGGCGGTGTGCCGGCGTGGCAGATCGCCGTTGCCTTGGGCGGCAACGTCATCGGCGCGTTCCTGCTGGTCCGGTTCGCGGCGAGGCTCTACGAACGCACGCTGATGCGCACCGAGCGCAAGATCGGCTTCGGCGAGGCGCTGAAGCTCAGCGACTGAGGGGCGAGCCGACCGGCACCCGCGGCCCGGTCTCGTGCTGCGGCGCGAGATCGGGCGTCGGCGTGTACGGCTCCCAGCGGAGCAGGTCGGCCAGGTGGAGCGCGATCGCGTCGGCGACCTCACGCACCGTGACGTCCCGGCCGAGCTCGGACGACAGCGAGGTGACCCCGGCGTCGGCGATGCCGCACGGCACGAAGCGGTCGTAGAACGACAGGTCGACGTCGGCGTTGAGCGAGAAGCCGTGCATCGTCACGCCGCGGGAGACGCGGATGCCGATCGCCCCGACCTTGCGCTCCGCACGGGTGCCGGATGCCGCGAGCCAGACGCCCGAGCGGCCCGGCACGCGTCCGGTCGTCACCCCGAGATCGGCGGCTGCCCGGATCATCGCCTCCTCGACGCGTCGGACGTAGTCGACGACGAGCACGTGGGAGGGCAGCTTGGTGATGGGGTAGCCGACGAGCTGGCCCGGGCCGTGGAACGTGATCTTGCCGCCGCGGTCGACGTCGACCACGGGAGTTCCGTCGAACGGGCGCTCGTGCGGCTCGGTGCGCCGGCCGGCCGTGTAGACGGGCAGGTGCTCGAGGAACATCGCGGTGTCGCCGATCTCGTCGGCGACCCGTTGGGCGTGCAGCGTGCGTTGGAGCTCCCAGGCCTCGGTGAAGTCGATGGCGGAGGAGCCGTACCAGTCGTCGAGGATCTCGATCGTCGTCACCGCGCCAGAGTAGCCCTTGTGGACAACGGACGTCCTGACGCCGGACCGTCCAGCACAGTGGGTCCATGGACTGGCTGTGGGTGCTGCTCGTCGCGATCAGGGGACTGTCGCCGGCGGTGGACGACCAGTGGGCCACCCGGCTCACGATCCTCGACCGGGCCCGCGCCGAGGCGTTCGCGTCGGCCGATCCGTCCCGGCTCGACGCCGTGTACGTCCCGGGGAGCGACGGGCTGCAGGAGGATGCTGCCGTCATCGGCGCCTATGCGCAGCGGGACGCGCGGGTCGTCGGGGCCGAGCTGCGGGTCCTGAGCTGCCGGGTCGTGCGAGTCTCCCGTGACCGGGTGAGGCTGGAGGTCGTCGACCAGCTCGGTCCGTCCCGCGTCGTGTGGGACGACGGCGCCTCGGCCGACCTGCCCCGCGACCGGCCGTCGCGGCGCCGGGTGACGCTGGCGCGCACCTCCGAGGGCTGGCGGATATCGGACAGCCGGCTCAGGTGAGCCAGAACCAGGTCCCGGCGGCACCGGCCACCGCGAGGGAGGCCAGGTAGGCCAGCACCAGGCCGCCCGCTGTCAGTGCTCCCCGGTGAGCCCGTCGACGAGCTCGCGGGCGATGTCGAGGTGCCCGGCGTGACGCGCGTACTCCTGCATGACGTGGAACAGGATGCCCAGCAGGGTCGGTCGCTCGTCGGCGGCGGTGTACTTGCCGCCGGCTGCGGCGATCTCGAGGACGTCGTGGTGGGCCACGACCTCGCGGGTGCGCCGGCCGCCCTCGTCGAGTGCGTCGAGGATCTCGGCCAGCGGTCGGCCCGTCATCCAGTCACCGGCTGCGTCGCGATCGCCCTGGGGGTCGGGAACGTCCTCGCCGAGGAAGCCCCACACGATCCAGCGGCGTTCCATGTGCGCGAGGTGCTCGACGAGGGCGGGCACCGTCCATCCGGACGGCACGACGGACCGTTTCAGCTGCTCGGCGTCGAGCCCCGACGCCTTGCGACGCACCTCGGCGCGGAAGAAGTCGAGGTACTCCACGAGGCGGCCGACCGGGTCGGTGACGGGCCCGGGCTCGGGCAGGGCCAGGTTCATGCCGACCCGGCGGTCATGTCAGGGCGGAGCCGAGCGCCGCCCGCAGATCGGGGTCGGCGAACGTGAAGCCGATGTCGGTCAGCGCGGCCGGGTGGATGTCCAGCGAGCCGAGCAGGTCCTCGGAGAGACCGCCGAGCGCTGCCTTGAGCGCGAACGACGGGACAGCGAGGAACGTCGGCCGGTGCACGGTCTCGCCCAGGATGTCCGTGAACTCCGCGTTCGTGACGGACTCCGGCATCGCGAAGTTGAACGGTCCGCTGGCCGTGTCGTGCTCGAGCAGGAACTCCACGCCCCGCACCCAGTCGTGCCGCGAGATCAGCGACATGCGCTGGCGGCCGGAGCCGAGCCGGGCCCCACCGCCGAGCTTCCAGACCGGCAGCATCAGAGCAAGGACGCCGCCGTCCTTGCTCAGCACCAGCGAGGTGCGGACGAAGCACGTCCGGGCACCCGCCTCGACGGCCGGAGCCGCTGCCGCCTCCCACTGCTGCGAGACGTCGGCGAGGAATCCGGTGCCGGGGGAGCCGTCCTCGGTCAGGACCTCGTTCCCGCGGTCGGTGCCGTACCACGACATGCCCGAGCCGGAGATGAACACCGTCGGCGTCGAGGACGCCGCGACGGCCTTGGCGAGGGTGCCGGTCGAGGCGAGCCGTGAGGAGAGGATCTCCGCACGACGAGCCTTGGTGCGCGGCCACTTCGCGATGGACGAGCCGGACAGGTTGACGACCGCGTCGGCCCGGTCGATCAGGATCTGGTCGATGCGCCCCGCGGCGGGGTCCCACACCGAGGCGTCACCCGCAGAGGGAACCGACCGGACGAGACGCGTGACCTCGTGGCCGCGCGCACGGAGGTGGGTGGTCAGGGCCGTACCGAGGAACCCCGAGGCCCCGCCCACCACCACGTGCATCGGTCAGGACCCGAGCTCGGCCTCGAACGAGCCCGCCTCGAGGCGCTGCTTGACCGCGGTGAGGAAACGGCCCGCGTCGGCCCCGTCCACGATCCGGTGGTCGTACGTCAACGCCAGGTAGGCCATGCTGCGCACCGAGATGCTGTCGTTGCCGTGCGCGTCCGTGACGACGACGGGCCGCTTGACGACCGCGCCGACACCGAGGATGCCGACCTGGGGCTGGTTGATGATCGGCGTGTCGAACAGGGCGCCGTTGCTGCCCAGGTTGGTGATCGAGAAGGTCGCGCCGGACAGCTCGTCGGGCGTGATCTTGTTCGTGCGGGTGCGCTCGGCGACATCGGCGATCTTGCGCGCGATGCCGGCGATCGACAGGTCGCCCGCGTCCTTGATCGTCGGGACGATGAGTCCCCTCTCGGTGTCGACGGCGATGCCCAGGTGCTCGCCGGCGGGGTACGTGATCGTGCCCGCCTCGAGGTCGAGCGCCGAGTTGAGCTTCGGGTAGACCTTGAGCGCCTCGACGGCGGCCTTCGCGAAGAACGGCAGGAACGTCAGCTTGACGCCCTCGCGCTCCAGGAACGCGTCCTTGTGACGGGCCCGCAGACGAGCGACCTCGGTGACGTCGACCTCGTGGACCTGCGTCAGCTGGGCCGAGATCTCCAAGGACTGGACCAGACGCGAGGCGATGACCTTGCGCAGGCGCGTGACCTTCTCGGTCTTGCCGCGCAGGGCGGACGGCTCGGCAGCCGGTGCCTGGGTCGCGGCCGGAGCAGCAGCAGCCTCGGGGGCGGCCTCGGCCGGCTTGGCGGCGGCGTCGAGGACGTCCTGCTTGCGGATGCGGCCACCGACGCCGGTGCCGGCGAGGGCGGTCAGGTCGACGCCGTGCTGCTTGGCCAGCTTGCGCACGATCGGGGTGACGTAGGTGTCACCGCTCTCGCCGGAGGCGGCCGGCGCGGGGGCGTCGGACGGAGCAGCCTGGGTCTCGGGCTGGGCCGGGGTCGGCTCGGGTGCCTTCTCCGGCTCCGGCTCCGGCTTCTTCTCCGGCTCGGGTGCCTTCTCGGCGGCGGGCGGCGGCGGAGGAGGCGCCGGTGCCGGCTCGGGCTCCTTCGCGGGCTCCGGGGCGGCTTCGGCCTCGGGAGCCGGCGTCTCGGCCGGTGCGGCCTCGGCAGGCGCGTCACCCTCGGCGCCGATGATGGCCAGGACCGCGCCGATCTCGACGGTCTCGTCCTCGCCGGCGCGGATCTCCAGCAGCTTGCCGGCCACGGGGGAGGGGATCTCGGTGTCGACCTTGTCGGTGGAGATCTCCAGCAACGGCTCGTCGACGGCGACGTCGTCACCGACCTGCTTGAGCCACTGGGTCACGGTGCCCTCGGTGACGCTCTCGCCCAGGGCGGGCAGGGTCACCTCGGTGCCGCCGCCGGAGGCCGGAGCGGTCTCGGCCTGCGGAGCGGGGGCGGACTCGGCGGCATCGTGCTTCTCTTCGGCGGTGTCCTCCGGCAGTGCGGAGCGCTCCTCGGCGACGGCGGCGGGCTCGGGCTCGTTGCCCGCAGCCTGCTCCTCGGCGGCAGGCTCCTGCTCCTCGGCAGCGGCCGGCTCCTCGGCGGGGGCGTCGTCGCCGTCGGCGCTCTCACCCTCGTCACCGATGATCGCGAGGACGGCCCCGATCTCGATCGTCTCGTCCTCCTCGGCCTTGATCTCCAGCAGGACGCCGGCGACCGGCGAGGGAATCTCGGTGTCGACCTTGTCGGTCGAGATCTCGAGCAGCGGCTCGTCGACGGCGACGGTGTCGCCGACCTGCTTGAGCCATTGGGTGACGGTGCCCTCGGTGACGCTTTCGCCGAGAGCAGGAAGGGTGACGGACGTGGCCATGGTGATCTCCTGGTCAGGCGTGCGAGTGAAGGGGCTTGCCGGCCAGCGCGAGTGCGGCTTCGCCGAGGGCTTCGTTCTGGGTCGGGTGGGCGTGGACGAACTGCGCGACGTCCTCGGGGTAGGCCTCCCAGTTGACCATCAACGAGGCCTCGCCGACCTGCTCCCCGAACCGGGTGCCGATCATGTGGACGCCGACGATCGGCCCGTCCTTCTCGCGGACGAGCTTGACCGTGCCCGCTGTGGCCAGGATCTGGGACTTGCCGTTGCCGCCGAGGTTGTACTCGATCGTCTCGACGTTGTCGTCGCCGAACTTCTCCCTGGCCTGCGGCTCCGTGATGCCGACCGACGCGATCTCGGGCTCGCAGTACGTGACGCGGGGAATGCCGGAGTCGACGACGGGCTGCGGGTTGAGGCCCGCGATCTCCTCGGCGACGAAGATGCCGTGCGCGAAGCCGCGGTGCGCGAGCTGCAGCCCGGGCACCAGGTCACCGACGGCGAAGACGCCGTCGACGTTCGTCGCGAGACGCTCGTTGGTGGGGACCCAGCCACGGTCAACCGTGATGCCGGCCTCCTCGTAGCCCATGCCGGCGGAGTTGGGGCCGCGGCCGACGGCGACGAGCACCAGATCGGTCTCGATCGTGTCGCCGTTCTCGAGCGTCACGGTGACGCCGGACTCGGTCTGCTTGACGGAGTCGAACTTGACGCCGGTCTTGAAGTTGATCTTGCGCTTGCGGAACGCGCGCTCGAGGCCCTTGCTGAGCGTGGGGTCCTCCAGCGGGACGAGCGTCGGAAGGCCCTCGATGATCGTGACGTCGGCGCCGAAGGACTTCCAGACGGACGCGAACTCGACACCGATGACGCTGCCGCCGATGATGACGACCTTCTCGGGGACCTCGGTCATCGTGAGCGCCTCGGTGCTTGTGACGACCCGTCCGCCGATCTCCAGGCCGAGGGTGCGGGACACCGATCCGGTGGCCAGGACGACGTTGGTGCCGGTGTACCGCTCGCCGTTGACCTCGACCGTCTTGGCGTCGACGAGCTTGCCCTCACCCTCGACGACCGTGATGCCGCCGGCCTTGATGAGGCCCTGCAGGCCCTTGTACAGGCGGTCGATGACGCCGTCCTTGTACGAGTTGACCTTGGCCATGTCGATGCCCTCGAAGGTCGACTTGATGCCGAAGGTCTCGCTCTCGCGGGACAGGTCAGCGACCTCCGCGGTGTGCAACAGCGCCTTGGTGGGGATGCATCCCCAGTGCAGGCAGGTGCCGCCGAGCTTGGACTTCTCGATCAAGGCGACGGTCTTGCCCAGCTGTACGGCTCGGAGCGCGCACGCGTAGCCGCCGCTGCCGCCGCCGAGAATCACGATGTCGAAGTTGTTACCGGCGACGTCCGCCACGGTGTCCTCCCAGAGAGATGTGCTGCTTCATCTTGTCACTCAGCACAACCGACGTGCCACCGGGGTGGACGGGCTGTTGCCGACGATCGGGCACACTTGTGCCATGGGAATATTCCGGAGCCGGAAGGCCAGGACCGACGGTGGAGCCGTGGTGTCCGACCGCAGCTCGAGCCGCGCCGACCTCGACGCGTTGAAGGAGTTCGCCACATCGCGCCGCGGGGTCGAGGCGTGGATCGAGCCCAAGACCTCGGTGACCCAGACGACGTTGCTGCTGGTGGCGCACGACGGTGAGTCGATCCGGCGCCGGGTCACCTCCGCCCAGGCCGGCCACGACTTCGCCCGCAAGAAGCTCCAGATCCCTGTCTACGACTCCAACCTGGTGCCGATCCCGGCCCGCAAGCGCGAGTACGACCTGAGCAAGGCCAAGCGCGTCCCGACGTCGCGCCCGGCGGCGGCCGAGCCGGTCAGGAAGACGCCCCGCGAGATGCGCGCGATCATGACGCTGGAGTCGATCGCCGGCATGGACCCGCTCCCGGACGACCCGTCGTTCGACCAGCTCATGCGGGTCTACAAGAAGGCCCGCTCGCAGGCGCACCCCGACCGTGTCGGCGGCGACCGCAACAAGTGGGACACCGTCGAGGACGCCGCTCGCGTGCTCGGCCTCCCCGACTGACGCCTGCCCCTTGAGCCGACCCCGCCCCTTGAGCCGACCCCTCGCCCCTTGAGCTGACCCCCGCCCCTTGAGCTTGTCGAAAGGGACGCTTCGACAGGCTCAACGGACGCCGCCCCCGCGCCCCTTGAGCTTGTCGAAAGGGACGTCTCGAAGCCTCGACGGACGTCAGTGCCAGCCGGCCGGGTCGACGCCGCCGGGCACCTCGACCGACGCGTCGTACGGCGTGCGGGTGAACACGAACGACGCGAGCACGAGCCGCACCGGTCGCCCGCTGGCGTCACGCTCCACCTTCAGCGGTTCGCTGCGGTAATAGCCCTCCAGGCCGGTCCACCGGTCGCCGTCACGCCGGAAGCGCGCGCCGCGTCCCTGGCCCGGCTCGCCGAGCCGGAATCCGCCGTCGGCGTCCAGCGAGATCGTGAACGGGTAGGTACCCCAGAACCAGGGACCGACGAGGTCGAGGGCGTCAGCCTGCGAGGCGTCGGCGTGCCACGGCGTGGGGGCCTTCGGCTCCTGCTCACCCAGCAGCGTCAGGAGATCGGCGCCGAGGGCGCCCAGGCCGCTCGTGGCATTGGTCATGACGACGACACCGTCGCCCGACGAGACGTCGACGCGCAGCCCGGCGAGGAAGCCCGGCATCGAGCCGCCGTGCCCGGCCAGGCGCCGTCCCTCGACGTTCCACATCTGCCAGCCGAGGGCATGCGCCCCGGCCCAGGGCGAGCCGGGCACGTCGTTGACCGCGACGGGCCGCAGCATCTCGGCCAACGTGTCGGGGGAGAGGACGTCGCCCGTCCGGCCGGCGAGAAAGGCCGCCCACCGGGCGAGGTCGTCGACCGACGACCACAGCTGGCCCGCAGGCGCCATCGATCCGGCGTCGTGCTCGGGCTCGGCGTGGACGAGGTCGGCGAGCGGGTGGACCGCCAGGCCCGGCGCGAACGGCGCCGCCGGCCGGGTCGTCGTGCGGTTCATGCCGAGCGGGATGAGGATGCCGTCGCGCACTGCGTCGTGCCACGGGACGCCGCGCAGCCGCGCGACCAGCTCGCCCAGCACGCCGTAGCCGACGTTCGAGTAGTGGAAGGCCGTGCCCGGGGTGAATCGCAGGCCGATGCCCGACGCGAGCAGCGTCTCCCAGCCGGCGCCCGGTGCACGCTCCCACCAGTCGGTGTCGGTCTCGGCCTGCAGGCCGGACGTGTGGGTCAGCAGCTGGGCGATGGTGACGTGTCCGAAGGGCACCTCGGGCAGGTGTGTGCCGATCGTGTCGGCGACGTCCAGCAGGCCGGCGTCGCGCAGGCGCATGACCTCGACCGCGACGAACGTCTTGGAGATCGACCCGATCCGGTACTGGGTGTCGGGCGATGGTGCGGAGCCGCCCGCCCGTCCGTCCAGCGTGCCCGCGGTCCCGGACCAGGTCAGCTCACCGTCGCGTACGACGCCGGCCACGACCGACGGGAGCCGCTGCGTCGACTGCTCGACGGCCAGCCGCCGGGAGAGCGCGGCCGCCGTCGATGGCTGCAGCGTCATCGTGCCCCGGCGAGCTCCGACGCCAGGCGCACGAGCGTGCGGACACCTGAACCGGTGCCCCCGACGGGCGTGTAGTCGAAGGCGGAGCCGTCGTTGAACGACGGACCGGCGATGTCCAGGTGCGCCCAGGACGTCTCACCCACGAACTCACGCAGGAACGCCGCGGCGAACAGGGTGCCGCCGTACGGCTTCGGGTTGTGCTGGCGCAGGTCGGCGATGCTGGAGGACGTCACGGCGCCCTTCATCTCCTCGGTGATCGGCAGCGGCCACATCGACTCGCCGGCCGCCTTCGACGCCGCGAAGACGGTCTCGCCGAACGCGTCGTCGTTGCCCAGGATGCCGGCGGTGTGCTGGCCGAGCGCGACCATGCACGCGCCGGTCAGGGTCGCGACGTCGACGATGTGATCGGGACTGCCCTCCGCCGCCAGCGCGAGACCGTCGGCGAGCACGAGTCGTCCCTCGGCGTCGGTGTTGTGGACCTCGACCGTCGCACCGCTGCGCATGCGCAGCACGTCGCCGGGTCGTGTCGCCCGGCCGCTCGGCATGTTCTCCGCGAGGCAGGCGTACGCCGTGACCTTGATCGGCAGCCCGAGCCGGGCGATCGCGACCGTCGCGGCGACGACCGCCGCGGCGCCCGCCATGTCGAGCTTCATGGTCTGCATCGAGGCACCGGGCTTGATCGAGAGCCCGCCGGAGTCGAACGTGATGCCCTTGCCGACGAGGGCCAGGTGGGCCACGGCCTCGTCCGGCTCGTACGCGAGGGTCACGAGGCGCGGCGGGCTGTCGGATCCCTGGCCGACGCCGAGGATGCCGCCGCAGCTCTCCTTGGCGAGACGCTTCTCGTCCCAGACGGTCACCTTCACGTCCTGGGCGGCGTCCGTGCCGTTCACGTGGGCGACGAAGGCCTCCACCAGGTCGGCCGGGCGCTTGTCGCCGGGAGGGGTGTTGACCCAGTCGCGCGCCGTGTTGACGGCGTCGGCGACGGTTGCGGCACGGTCGAGCGCCTTGGTGGCCGTCGTCTGGCGCGCGAAGGGCGTGAGGATCACGGCGCTCGTGAGCTCGACGGACGTCTTGGCGTCGGTCGGCTTGGTCTTGTACGTGTCGTAGCGGTAGCTGCCCAGCGCGACGCCCTCGGCGATCGCCTCGACCTCGTCGACGCCCGCCGGGTGCAGGGCCAGCGCGACGCTCGCGGCGTTCTTGGCGGCCCGGACCCCCTTCGCGGCGGCACGTCGCAGGTCCTCGGCCGTGGGCTCGTCGGGCAGGGCGATCGCGATGACGACCGGCGCCTTGACCAGGCCGCCGGACGGGAAGCGGGCGGTCTGCCCCTTCTCGCCGGTGAACCCGAGGAGATCGAGCGTCGCGGCGAGCTCACCCTTGTCGTCGTCACCCCGGACACCGAGGATCAGCACGTCGGCTTGGGCGGTGGTCGGCTTGGACGTGCTCAGGGAGACAGTCGGCATGCCAGCCACTCTATGGTTGCCGGGCTGCGGGTCGCGAGCGTCCCCTAGGTTGGGCACCATGGATCTGCTTCATTCCCCGCTTCACGACCGTCACGTGGCGCTCGGCGCCAAGCTCGCCGAGTTCGGCGGCTGGGAGATGCCGCTGGAGTACGCGGGGGGCGGTGTGCTCGCGGAGCACAAGGCCGTCCGCGAGGGCGTCGGGCTGTTCGACGTCAGCCACCTGGGCAAGGCGCTCGTCCGCGGCACGGGTGCGGCGGCCTTCGTCAACAGCTGCCTCACCAACGACCTGGGCCGCATCGAGGTGGGCAAGGCGCAGTACACGCTGTGCTGCGACGAGGACGGCGGCACGGTCGACGACCTCATCGCCTACCTGCGCAGCGACTTCGAGGTCTTCCTGATCCCCAACGCGGCCAACACCGCCGCCGTCGTGGCACGGCTCGCAGCGGCGGCGCCCGCCGGCATCGAGGTCACCGACCAGCACCGCGACTTCGCCGTCCTCGCGATCCAGGGGCCGTCCAGCGACGAGCTGCTGCAGGCGCTCGACCTGCCCGTCGACCACGAGTACATGTCGTTCGCCGATGCCACGGTCGCCGGCGCGGACATCACGGTGTGCCGCACGGGCTACACCGGAGAGCGCGGCTACGAGCTCGTCGTCCCGTCCGGCTCGGCCGTCGAGGTGTGGGACGCCGTGGTCGCGGCGGGGGAGCCCTTCGGCATCCGCGCCTGCGGTCTCGGCGCCCGCGACACCCTACGCACCGAGATGGGGTATCCCCTCCACGGGCACGAGCTGTCGGCCGAGATCAGCCCCGTCATGGCGCGCGCCGGCTGGGCGGTCGGCTGGTCCAAGCCCGCGTTCTGGGGCAAGGAGGCGCTGGAGAAGCAGCGCGCCGAGAAGACCGTCCGCACGTTGCGGGGTCTGCTGGCCCAGGGTCGCGGCATCCCCCGTCCCGGGATGACGGTCCGTGACGCCGACGGCGCCGACCTCGGCGAGATCACGTCGGGCACCTTCTCGCCGACCCTGCGCCAGGGGGTCGCGCTTGCGCTGCTCGAGCCGGGCGTCGAGGATGGCGCCACGGTGATCGTCGACGTCCGAGGACGGTCCGAGGCGTTCACGGTGACCAAGCCACCCTTCGTTCAACCCTCGACCAAGGAGTCCTGACCATGACGTGGAGCTGGGCGTTCGAGAACACTGCCGGCGATGTCATCGGCCGTTCTGAGATCTTCGAGAGCCGCGGCGACGCGGAGTCGTGGGTCGGCGAGGCCTTCGGCGACCTGCTCGAGGACGGCGTCGACCAGGTGCGCCTCCTCGACGGCGACGCCGAGATCTACGGCCCGATGTCGCTGCACCCCGACTCGTAAGCGCGCACCAACCCGCTGAGTGTGACGTTTCGGACCGCCCGCACGCGTGGGGGCACGCCGAAACGTCACACTCAGCGGGTTGGTGGGGTCAGCGGTAGGTGGCGTCGAGGGTCTCGCCGCGCTTGACCTGCGGCTTCGGGAGCCGGAAGCGCCGCAGCTGCGTGCTGCGCAGCACCGCGTACGTCGTCGAGCCCTTGACGGAGTCGTCGCCGAAGCGTGCCCTGAGCTCCTTGCGGAGACCGCGGACCAGGATGATCTCGTCGATGATCGTGCCGAGGAGCACGAACGGGTAGACGAAGGTCGTGAGGACCGTCGAGGCCGAGTCGCTCAGGTTGCCGGCGATCGCGAACAGGATGAGCAGCACGACCAGGAACGGCAGCAGGTACTCCGCGACGTTGCGGCGGCGGTCGACGTAGTCGCGGCAGAACCGGCGGACGGGCCCCTGCTCGCGGGCCGGCAGGTAGCGCTCGTCGCCGCTCTTGAGGGCGTCGCGCTGCTTGACCCGGATCTCCTCGCGGGCCGCGCGATCACGCTTGGCCAGCTCCTTGCGAGACATCGGCACCTTCATCTGCTTCCGGCGTGCCGCCTCGGCCTCCTTGCGACTCGGCGTCGGGCGGCCCTTGCGTGCTTCTGTCTCGTCTGCCACCCGCGACACCCTACCCGTAGGCTGGGTGACATGAGCATCCGCGACCGCCTCGGCAAGCTGTGGGGCTCCCGGCATTCCGGGGCTGATGACGCCGGAGCGCTCAAGGACCGACTCGACGAGACGTACCGCACCCAGACCGCGCTCCTGCAGCAGGTTCGCCGGGCCGTCGCCGATGTCGCGACCAGCCGCAAGCGCGTCGACATCCAGCTCGCGACGATCGCGCAGCAGGCCGCCGCGCTCGAGGAGCAGGCCAAGCAGTCCATCGCCGCCGGCAACGACGACGACGCCCGGGCGGCGCTGACCCGCAAGGTGACGCTCGAGAAGTCCGCGGTCGACCTGCAGGCACGCCGCGACGACCTGCTGGCGCAGGAGCAGAAGCTGCAGCTCTCCACCACGACGATCGAGCAGGACATCGAGAGCTTCCGGGTCCGCAAGGACACGCTCTCGGCGCGGCACACCGCGGCATCGGCGCGGGCCGAGATCAACAGCGCGACCAGCGGCATCAACTCGACGACCAGCGAGGTCGGCCAGGCCATGGAGGCCGCTGAGCGCCGCACCCGTGAGCTGGAGTCGACCGCCGACGCGGTCGACGAGCTGGTCGCCGAGGGTGTCGTCGGCCGGGCGGGGGAGTCGGCGGACGATGTGCTGGCCCGCCAGTTCGACGCAGCGCTGGACAGCGCCGAGGTGGACCGCCAGCTCGAGCAGATCTCGACCGACCAGGAGGGTGACGATGGCGCGCAGCCGATTCAGAGGTGACCGCGGGCTGACGCTCCGCATGGGCGGTGTGAGCTTCGGCCTCGGCGCCCTCTACATCCTGTTCGGCGCGGTCCTGTTCACCGTCATGGACGGCAGCGTCGTCGCGCTGGTCATCGTCCTGGGCATCGCCTGGGGGCAGTGGTACTTCTCCGACACGCTGGCGCTCAAGTCGATGAACGCCCAGGTCGTCGAGCCCCACCAGGCTCCCGAGCTGCACGCCATGATCGACCGGCTCTGCGTCATGGCCGACATGCCCAAGCCGCGGGTCGCGGTGGCTGTCACCGACATGCCGAACGCCTTCGCGACCGGCCGCACGCCGAAGCACTCGGCGGTCTGCGTGACGACCGGCATCATGCAGCGGCTGGACGCCGACGAGCTGGAGGGCGTGCTGGCGCACGAGCTCGCGCACGTCGCCAACCGCGACGTGACGGTCATGACCGTCGCCTCCTCGATCGGCTTGCTGGCCGGCTTCATCACCCGCTGGGGCATGTACTTCAGCGGGATGTTCGGGGGAGGCCGTGACCGCAACAACAACCAGGGAGTCGCCTTCCTCGTCGTCTTCCTGGTCAGCATGGTGGTCTACGCCGTCAGCTTCGTGCTGACCCGTTCGCTCTCGCGCTACCGCGAGCTCAGCGCCGACCGCAGCGGTGCCTACATGACCGGCCGCCCGTCCAAGCTGTCGTCCGCACTGGTCAAGATCTCCGGCGAGATGGCCCGCATCCCCAACAAGGACCTGCGTGACAGCCAGGCCATGAGCGCCTTCTTCTTCGCCCCCGCGATCAACCGAGAGTCGATCGGCGCGCTGTTCTCGACGCACCCGCCGCTGCAGCAGCGTCTCGACCAGCTGGCCCAGGTCAGCGCCGAGCTGTCCGAGCAGGGCTGACGTCATGGGCTTCTTCGACTCGCTGCTGGGCCGCACCAAGCCGCCCGAGGCGGACCTCGACGTGCTGTTCGCCGTCCCGCAGGCGGTCATCTCCCTGCAGACGCAGGGCTTCGTGCCCACCGGCTCCGGCTCGGTGTGCTTCCGTGACATGGAGGGCAACGCCGACGACCTCGTCATGGCCGATGCCGAGAAGATCATCACGATGTCGCCGGGGTCGACCGTCACCCGCAGCGACGACCGGTTCGGATTCCACTGGCTGACCGTCACCCGCACGGATGCGGACGTGTCGGGCCTGGTCACCGACCTGCACGCGGTCAACAGCTCGCTGGCCGACGCCGGCTTCGGCACCGCGCTGCTGTGCTCGACCGTGGCCTTCACGACGCCGGACGGCAAGCCGTTCGGGCTCGTCTACCTGTACAAGCGCGGCACCTTCTATCCCTTCGCCCCTGACGGCGGCGAGCGCCGCGACAACGCCCTCGAGCTGCAGGTGCGCGGGGTCGTGTCGGGCGACGTCCCGGTCGAGACCGACCTGACCAAGTGGCTCGCGATCTGGGGAGCTCCGGGTCTGACCTGATCCGGACGTAGCGGCGTCCGGGGGGATAGGTTGGACGGGTGAGCCTCGACGATCTTTCCCGTGACCAGATCCAGACCCTCCTCGACGACCAGACGGCCGCCTATCGCGCGCTGCAGGACCGCGGACTCAAGCTCGACCTCACCCGCGGCAAGCCGTCGCCCGAGCAGCTGGACCTGTCCAACGAGCTGCTGGGCCTGCCCGGCGCCGAGTTCAAGGACGCCGGCGGCACCGACACCCGCAACTACGGCGGCCTGACCGGGCTGACCGAGCTGCGCGAGATCTTCGCCCCGATCATGCAGGTGCCGGTCGACCAGGTCGTCGCGGGTGACAACGCGAGCCTCGCGATGATGCACGACAACCTCGTCTTCGCGCTGTTCCACGGCGTCCCCGACTCCGAGCAGCCGTGGGGAGTGGAGGAGTCAGTCAAGTTCATCTGCCCGGCACCGGGCTACGACCGCCACTTCGCGCTCATGGAGGAGTACGGCATCGAGATGGTCACCGTCCCGATGAACGAGGACGGGCCCGACGTCGACGCCGTGCGCGAGGCGGTCAAGGATCCCGCGGTCAAGGGCATGTGGCTGGTCCCGACCTACAGCAACCCCACCGGTTCGGTCGTCAGCGAGTCGGTCGCGGCCGACCTCGCGGCGATGGACACCGCGGCGCCCGACTTCCGCATCTTCTGGGACAACGCGTACGCGGTGCACCACCTGACGCAGGAGCAGACCAAGACCGCCGACATCCTCGGGCTGTGCGTCGCGTCGGGGCACCCGAACCGCGCGGTCATCTTCGCCTCGACCTCCAAGATCACCTTCGCCGGGTCGGGCGTGTGCTTCCTGGGCAGCTCGGCCGACAACATCGCCTGGTACCTCAGCCACCTCGGCAAGCGCACGATCGGCCCCGACAAGGTCAACCAGCTGCGCCACGCCCGCTACCTCAAGGACGTCGACGGCGTCCACGCGCTGATGGACCGGCACCGCGAGATCCTGGCGCCGAAGTTCGAGACCGTCGTGCAGATCCTGCGCGACCGCCTGGCTCCCTACGGCGTCGCGGGCTGGACCGAGCCGAGGGGCGGGTACTTCGTCAGCCTCGACGTCGTCGACGGCACCGCGTCGCGGGTCATCGAGCTGGCCCGTGGTGCCGGCGTCGCGATGACCCCGGCCGGTGCGGCGTTCCCCTACGGCGACGACCCGCGCGACCGCAACATCCGCATCGCCCCCTCCTACCCGTCGCCCGACGAGCTGGTCGTGGCGATCGACGTGCTCGCGACGAGCGTCCTGATCGCCGCCGCCGAACAAGCCCTCGCGGAGTAGACATGAGGGTGCTGGTGGCGCCGGATGCCTTCGGCGGCACGCTGACAGCGCCGGAGGCGGCTCGCGCGATCGTCGAGGGGTGGCACCGCCACGCGCCCGACGACGTGCTGACGCAGGCGGCGATGGCCGACGGCGGGCCGGGATTCGTCGCCGTGCTCGACGCTGCACTGGCCGGTGACCTGCGGGCCGTGACGGTTCGTGGCCCGCTGGGCGCCGACGTGCCGGTCACGGTCCTGCACGCCGAGGGCACGGCCTACGTCGAGAGCGCCCAGGCGTGCGGCCTGCACCTCGTCCACGAGCCGGACCCGCTGCACGCCTCGACGTTCGGCGTGGGCCAGGCCGTCGCCGCAGCGGTCGACGCCGGCGCACGACGGGTCGTCGTCGGGCTCGGGGGCAGCGCCACCAACGACGGGGGAGCGGGGCTCCTCGCAGCCCTCGGCGCCACGGCCGACGTGCCGCTGGATCGTGGACCGGCCGCTCTCGCGGACGTCACGACGGTCGACCTGTCCGCGGCGGTCGCGAGGATGGGCGGCGTCGAGCTGGTCATCGCTGCCGACGTCGACGTGTCGCTGCTGGGCATGTTCGGCGCCACCAAGACCTTCGGCCCGCAGAAAGGCCTGTCGGACGAGCAGATCATCCAGGTCGACGGCTGGCTCGACCGCTTCGTCGTCGCCGTGTGCGGGTCCACGCCCGCCGAGCGGCGGGTGGCGGACGCCAAGAGCGCCGGAGCCGCCGGCGGGCTCGGCTTCGCCCTGATGCTCCTGGGGGGCTCCGTGGTGTCGGGCGTCGACCTGGTCGCCCGGACCGTCGGCCTGACCAGCCAGGCCGCCGAGCACGACCTCGTGGTGACGGGCGAGGGCAGGTACGACTTCTCGTCCCGGGCGGGCAAGGCCGTGTACGGCGTCGCCACCGTGGCCGCTGCTGCCGCCCGACCGTGCATCGTCCTGGCCGGCCAGGTCACGGTCGGATCGCGCGAGATGCGTGCCATGGGCGTCGAGGCCGCCTACGCGGTCGCCGATCGCGTGGGCGTCGAGGCGTCCCTGGGGGAGCCGGCCAGGCACCTGGCCGATCTCGCCCAGCGGGTTGCGCGGACGTGGTCACCCCGTCCGCCGGAATGACGGCGTACCATGGAATGGAATCGTCGCCGAGCCCGTTGATCTATGACGAGCGTCCATCGCGACGAGTCCCCACCAAGACCTTTCGGGAGTTCACATGACAGTCGAGACCGAGCAGACCACCGACACCCCCACAGGCGTCGGCCTCAGCGCAGGTGCGGCCGAGAAGGTGGCCAGCCTGCTCGCGCAGGAGGGTCGCGACGACTTGGCACTGCGCATCGCCGTGCAGCCGGGCGGCTGCTCCGGGCTGCGCTACCAGCTCTTCTTCGACGAGCGCTCGCTCGACGGCGACCAGATCTTCGAGTTCGGTGGGGTCAAGGTCGTCGTCGATCGCATGAGCCTGCCGTACCTCGGCGGCGCGACGATCGACTTCGTCGACACGATCGAGAAGCAGGGCTTCACGATCGACAACCCGGCCGCGACGGGTTCGTGCGCCTGCGGCGACTCGTTCAACTAGACCCCGGCTCCGAACAAGAGCTCCGACGCCCTCCTGCACCAGCAGGAGGGCGTTGTTGTCTATGGTGGGTGGGTGCATCTCGCTATCGCCGGCTCCGTCGCGGCTGACCATCTCCAGACCTTCGCGGGCCGGTTCTCCGACTCGCTCGTTCCCGATCAGCTCGACAAGCTCTCGGTGTCGTTCCTCGTCGAGGACCTCGACATCCGCCGCGGCGGGTGCGCGGCCAACATCGCCTTCGGGCTCGGACGCCTCGGGCACCGCGCGACGCTCGTCGCCGCTGTGGGCCGCGACTTCGGGGAGCACGGCTACCAGGACTGGCTGGAGAGCAACGGCGTCGACTGCAGCCGCGTCCACGTCTCGCCGACCCTGCACACCGCGCTGTGCACCATCACGACCGACGAGGCCCACGCCCAGATCGTGACGTTCTACCCCGGCGCGATGTCCGAGGCACGCCAGATCGACATCGCCGCCCTGCACGCCGAGCAGCCCATCGGCCTCCTGCTGATCGGTCCTGACGACCCGCAGGGCATGCAGCAGCACACCGCGGCCGCCCGCGAGCTGGGCATCCCGTTCGCCGCCGATCCGTCGCAGCAGCTCGCCTGGGCCGGTGGGGACCTCATCCGCGACCTCATCGAGGGCGCGTCCTACCTGTTCACCAACGACTACGAGGCCGCCCTCATCGAGCAGAAGACCGGTTGGTCGGCCGCCGACGTGCGTGCGGCCGTCGGCACGCAGGTCATCACCCGCGGCAAGGACGGCGTGACGGTCTTCCCGCAGGGCGAGGACCCCATCGAGGTCGCCGCCATCGCGGGCGTCGTGGCCGTCGACCCGACGGGCGTCGGCGACAGCTTCCGAGCCGGCTTCCTGGCCGGTGTCGCAGCGGGCCTGGACTTCGAGCGCTCGGCGCAGATCGGCTGCACCATCGCGGCGAGCGTCGTCGAGACGACCGGCACCCAGGAGTACGTCCTGGAGCGCGACGGCTTCCTGAAGCGGTTCGGCGCGGCCTACGGCGACGCGGCGCAGGCCGAGGTCGACGCGGCGCTTTCCCTCGCGTGACGGGAGCGTCGACGACGCGAGGGCAGGTCAGGCCTACCTCGCCGCTCTCAGCAGGTTCCTCTGAAGTAAGGTGCTGTCGTGTCAGCACGTGACAATCATGGTCCAGAAAGGCGCCCCGTGGGTCGGATGAAATTGGCGGTTGTTGTCTTTGCCGCCCTGGTTTTGAGCGGCTGTTCCCCCGACGCCGACTCCGATCTGGCGCGCCTCGCGCTGCCGATCGGCAGCACCGACCGCACCCAGCACATCTGGGAGCTGTGGCTCGGCGCGTGGATCGCCGTCCTGGTGATCTTCCTGCTGGTGTTCGGCCTGATCGTGTACGCATCGGTCCGCTACCGCCGTCGCAGCGACGACGAGATCCCGGCCCAGATCCGCTACAACCTGCCGATCGAGGCGCTCTACACGTTCGCGCCTGTCATCATTGTCGCGGTCTTCTTCTTCCACACCGTCACGTCGCAGAACAACGTGCTCGAGCGGGTCGACAACCCCGATCACACGGTCGAGGTCATCGGCAGCCAGTGGCAGTGGGCGTTCAACTACCTCGAAGAGGATGCGACGCAGGGCGAGGACGTCTTCGACGTCGGCACCCCGGAGGATCCGGCCGAGCTGTGGCTCCCGGTCGGCGAGTCGGTCCGCTTCGCGCTGAAGTCGCCCGACGTCGTCCACTCCTTCTGGATCCCGGAGTTCTACTTCAAGCTCGACATCGTGCCCGGCAAGGTGAACTCCTTCGACCTCACGCCCACGCGTGAGGGCGTCTTCACGGGACGGTGCGCCGAGCTCTGCGGCCTGTACCACTCCCGCATGATCTTCAAGGCTCACGTGGTGTCGCGGGACGAGTACGACGCGCACCTCGAGGAGCTCAAGGCTGCCGGCCAGACCGGTGCGCCCGCAGGTTCCAAGGAAGCTAACGACATCGCCGGGCTCGAGGGCGACGACAAGACAGGTCGCGTCGACGAGGTCCAGACCGGTGCAGGCGACTACAAGGGTGGGTCTGGCGAGTAATGGTTGACGCAACAGCAGCATTCGACGACGGCTCGACCGTCCTGCGCGCAGGGGTCCGTGAACGGACGCTCGGGCAGAAGGTCGTGACGGTGCTCACGACGACTGACCACAAGGTCATCGGCAACATGTACATGATCACGTCCTTCGCGTTCTTCATCATCGGCGGCATCCTCGCCCTGATCATCCGCGCAGAGCTCGCTCAGCCGGGCACCAACTTCGTCGACGACGAGACGTACAACCAGCTGTTCACGATGCACGGCACGATCATGCTGCTGATGTTCGCGACACCGCTGTTCTTCGGCTTCGGCAACGCGATCATGCCCC
>JAOPWZ010000135.1 GCA_025965435.1 Aeromicrobium sp. | reverse complement strand
GACTGGACGTCGCGGGCGGACCAGTCGTTGACCACGCAGATGCCGAAGACGTGCTGCTCGAACGCCTCGATCGGCACCCGCGCTCCGAGACGCGACGGGGCGCCGACGACGAAGCCGATCTCCGCCTCGAGGTCCAGCTTCTCGCTCGGCCGGAGGTCGACACGCCCGTTGCCGGTGCGGATCTGGCCGGACGGACGCCGCACCGGCGTGCCCGACACGACGACCGTGCCGGCCCGGCCGTGGTACCCGATCGGCAGGTGGTGCCAGCTGGGCGGCAACGCCGCGCCGTCCGGTCGGAAGAGCCGTCCGACATGGGTCGCGTGGTGCTCCGAGGCGTAGAAGTCGACGTAATCGGCCACCGTGAACGGCAGCACGAGCTGCACGTCGGCCGCCGGCTGCAGGAACGTCGCCACCGCCGGGCCGGCGACCCAGGCCATGAGCGCGGTACGGACCTCCTCCCATGCGTGAGCGCCCGCTGCGAGAAAGGCATCCAGGGTGCCGTCGAGGAACAGTGCGGCCCGCTCGGGGACGACACGACCCGCGGCGGCCGTCAGGTCGAGGACGTCGGTGCCGACGCCGACACCGACCCGGGGACGCGTCTCCCCCGGACCGATGAACGAGCAGTACGGCAGGGTGCTGCGGCCGAAGTCGGTCATGCGTTCCACGACCAGGCGTACCGGCCGTCGTCGCAGGCGCTGCCGCCCTCCCCGAGCGCGAGCGGCCGGAACGTGTCGACCATGACGGCGAGCTCGTCGAACGACTCGGCACCCAGGCTGGCCTCGATCGCCGAGGGCTGCGGGCCGTGCGCATGGCCCCCGGGGTGCAGCGACACCGAGCCCTTGCCGATGCCGGATCCCTTGCGGGCCTCGTAGTCCCCGTCGACGTAGAACATGACCTCGTCGGAGTCGACGTTGGAGTGGTAGTAGGGCACCGGGATGGCCAAGGGGTGGTAGTCGACCTTGCGGGGCACGAAGTTGCAGATCACGAAGCCGGAGCCCTCGAAGACCTGGTGCACCGGCGGTGGCTGGTGCACGCGACCCGTGATGGGTTCGAAGTCCGCGACGTTGAAGGCGTACGGGTACAGGCACCCGTCCCACCCGATGACGTCGAACGGGTGCTGGGGCACGACGTGCACCGTCCCGCTGAGACCACCCGGACCGGATCCGCGGTGCTTGATGAACACCTCGACGTCGGCCTCGTCGCGGGTCTCGGGCTCGCCGGGTCCGCGCAGGTCGCGCTCGCAGTACGGCGCGTGCTCCAGCAGCTGGCCGTGGGCCGACAGGTAGCGCCTGGGCGGGTTGATGTGGCCGGCGGCCTCGATGCAGTAGGCCCGCACGTCGCCCGTGGAGCCTGCCGAGGCGTCAGGCACCCAGCGATGGGTCGTGGCGCGCGGGACGATCAGGTAGTCACCGGGACCGAATGCGAGGTGGCCGAACACCGTCTCGAGCGTCCCCGTGCCGGACTCGATGAAGACGCACTCGTCGCCGGTCGCGTTGCGGTACAGCGGCGACGTCTCCGCGGCCACGACGTACGAGATCCGCACGTCCGCGTTGCCGAGCACCAGACGCCGTCCCGTCACGATGTCGCGTCCCGCACCGCCGTCGAACAGGTCGTGCAGCTTGAGGTGGCGGGCCAGCAGCGGCTCGTTGGGCGTCGTCGTCTGGTCGGGCAGCTCCCACGTCCGGGCGTCGACGATCGACGACGGCACGCCGCGGTGGTAGAGCAGCGAGGAGTCGGACGAGAACCCCTCCTCCCCCATCAGCTCCTCGCGGTACAGCGCGCCATCGGCGGAGCGGTGCTGGGTGTGCCGCTTCGGCGGGATGCTGCCGGCTCGGCGGTAGTGGGCCATGGTCAGCGGTCCCCTGCCCTAGAAGTTGCCACGGAGGGCCTGCTCGCGCTCGATCGCCTCGAAGAGGGCCTGGAAGTTGCCCTTGCCGAAGCCGAGCGATCCGTGGCGCTCGATGAGCTCGAAGAACACGGTGGGACGGTCGCCGATCGGCTTGGTGAAGATCTGCAGCAGGTAGCCGTCCTCGTCGCGGTCGACCAGGATGCCGCGCCGCTGCAGCTCGTCGATCGGCACGCGGACCTCGCCGATGCGCTCCCGCAGGGCCGGGTCGGTGTAGTACGAGTCGGGGGTCGCGAGGAACTCGATACCGGCCGCCCGCAGCCGGTCCACGGTCTCGAGGATGTCGCCCGTCGCCAGCGCGAGGTGCTGGGCGCCGGGGCCGCGGTAGAACTCCAGGTACTCGTCGATCTGCGACTTCTTCTTGCCCATGGCGGGTTCGTTGAGCGGGAACTTGACCCGGTGGTTGCCGCTGGCGACGACCTTGCTCATCAGCGCGCTGTACTCCGTCGCAATGTCGTCGCCGACGAACTCGGCCATGTTGGTGAAACCCATCACCCGGTTGTAGAAGTCGACCCACTCGTCCATGTGGCCGATCTCCACATTGCCCACCACGTGGTCGAGGGCTTGGAAGATCCGCTTCGGGGCGTCGACGGCACGAACCAGCGACGACGAACGGGCGACGTAGCCGGGCAGGTAGGGGCCGTTGTACCCGCTGCGGTCGACGAGGGTGTGGCGCGTCTCGCCGTAAGCCGCGATCGTCGCCAGGCGCACGGTGCCGTGCTGGTCCGTGATGTCGTGCGGGTCCTCGAGGATCGTCGCTCCCTGGGCCCGTGCGTGGTCGACGCAGGTGTCGACGTCGGGCACCTCGAGGGCGATGTCGGTGATGCCGTCCCCGTGTCGGCGGTGGTGGTCGAGCACGGCGCTGTCGGGTGCCACGCCCCCCTTGAGGACGAAGCGCACCGCTCCGCTCTCCAGCACGAACGCGTGGTGGTCACGGTTGCCGGTCTCGGGCCCGGAGTAGGCGACGAGGTCCATGCCGAAGGCCGACATGTAGAAGTGCGCCGACTGGGTCGCGTTGCCGACGGCCCACACCACGGCGTCCCAGCCCGTGACGGGAAACGGGTCGGTCATCGGATCGTGCTCGACGAGCCCGACCAGCTGGCGAAGCTGGTCGAGATCGAGATGGGCCAGGCGTTCGGCATCGGTGAGATCGAGAGTCATGTGACCCAGCACACCTCAGCGGGGACGGATGGACAAGTGGCCCATCTGGAGGTGGTCATTCCCACCAATCGAGCGCATCATTGACGCCATCACCTATGCAGATTGACTGGACGGAGTCACGATGGATCAGCTGGATGTCGCGCTGGTGGAGGGGCTGCAGGCCCATCCTCGTATCGGCGACCAGGAGCTGGCCCGGCTCACGAGGGTCGCGCGGGCGACGGTGCAGTCCCGCCTGACCAAGCTCGAGGACGCCGGTGTCATCACCGGGTACGGGCCCGACATCGACCTGGTCGCCGCCGGCCACCCGGTGCTCGCGTTCGTGACGCTCGAGATCGTGCAGGGCTCGCTCGACGCGGTCACGGTCGAGCTCGACTCCCTCCCCAACGTCCTGGAGGCCTACATCACGAGCGGCAGCGCCGACGTGGTGTGCAAGATCGCCGCGATGTCCCACGAGGACCTGAAGGACACGCTGCTCCACATCAGCCGTTCCGGGTCGGTGGCGCGGTCGACCAGCGTCATCGTGCTGTCGGAGCTGGTGCCTCCGCGGGTGCTGCCGATGCTGCGCAAGGGCGCCGCGGACGGCCCCACGCGGTCGCCGAGCTTCCGAGCCGGCTGAGCCGCCTGCTCACGGGCCGTGGGCGACGAGGATCATGGCAGTCTGGAGCGGACGCAATGCGTGCGGGCCGCGGCCGACGGGCGCCATTCCCGGGCACCGCCTACTTTGGATGATTGAGGACAGGAGGCCGGATGCTCGCGGACAGGTACGAGCTCGACCATGAGATCGGTCGAGGTGGGATGGGCTCGGTGTGGCTCGGCACCGACACCGTGCTGAACCGCGTCGTCGCGCTGAAGCAGATCGGCATGGGCCATGGCGGCGGAGAGCCCGATCTCGAGCGTGCCGAGCGGGAGGCCCACCTGGCGGCGAGGATCAACCACCACAACGTCGTCGCGGTGTTCGACCTCGTCGACGACGGCGGCCACCAGTGGCTCGTCATGGAGCACGTCGACGGCCCGAGCCTCGCAGGTCTCATCGCGGAGCGCGGCGCGCTCGATCCGGCCGAGCTCGCTCCTGTCGTGGAGCAGGTCGCCGGGGCCCTCGCCGCGGCCCACGAGCACGGCATCGTGCACCGCGACGTCAAGCCGTCCAACATCCTGCTGACGCAGGAGGGTGTCGCGAAGCTGTCGGACTTCGGCATCGCCCGCGCCCAGGCCGACGCCTCCCTGACCCAGACCGGGCTGGTGACCGGCTCCCCTGCCTACCTGTCGCCCGAGGTCGCGAGCGGACGCACCGCGACGGCCGCGAGCGACGTGTGGTCGCTCGGGGCCACGGTCTTCCACGCCCTGGCCGGTCACCCGCCGTACGCGGTCGGTGACAACGTGCTGGGCGCCATGTACCGCATCGTGCACGACGCGCCGCCGGTGCTCGACGACGGCGGACCGCTCGCGGCCCTCGTCGCCGCGATGATGCAGCAGGACCCGGACGCCCGGCCCACCATGGCCGCTGTGGAGCAGGCCGTTGCCACCCAGTCGGGCGTCGAGCTCGACCTGGAGCCCGACCTCGACGCCACGCAGGGCTTCGACGCGTTCACGGCCGAGGCCGGGCCCACACCGACCACGGCGTTCAGGCCGCTGGAGCCGCCCGTCCCGCCGCCTGTCGCGCCTCCCGCCGCGCCGGTCGCCCCGCCCGTCGCCCAGCCGGTCACCGAGACGATCAGCGAGCCGGCCCCGCAGCCGACGACCGTCACCCGTTCCGCACGTCCGACGAGGTCGCGGACGCCGTGGCTGATCGCCGCCGGCGCCGTCGCGGCGCTGATCGCCGTCATCGCGTTCTTCGGGCTGCGCGACGACGACCAACCGGCCGGCAACACGCCTGCCGCCGCCGGCGAGAGCTCCACGGAACCCCCTGCGTCCGAACCGGCTGACGAGGACGAACCGGACGGCGAGGTGACGGCCGAGGCGCTCGAGGGCTTCGCGGCCGACTACCTGGCGACGGCGAGCAACACCCCTGACGAGGGCTTCAAGATGCTGACTCCGGCCTACCAGCAGGCCAGCGACGGCCTCGACGGCTACAAGGGCTTCTGGGGCGACGTCGACAACCTCGACGTCGAGCAGATCTCGGCCGATCCTGATGCGCTGCGCGTCTCGTACACCTACTCGTACGACCGCAAGGGCGCTCGGCGCACCGAGGCGGTGACGCTCCAGCTCGAGAAGACCGCCGACGGCTTCCTGATCGCGGGAGCGGTCTGACGGCACCCGCCGCTGCCGGCGTCAGCCGGCCCAGAAGCCGCGGCCGCCCCAGAATGACCCACCGGAGCCGCCGGCTGCGCCGCCGTCGGTGCCGCGACGCGACCCGAGGTACGAGCCGACCACGGCCGCACCGAGGTCGTCCAGCTCGGGCGCGACGACCGTTCCGCCGGCCCGCTTGGCCATGGACTGGACGAACCGGGCCAGGCCGGGATCGTCGCCCAGGCGGAAGAACGTCGTCCTGGCACCCAGACGCATCGCGTTGTCGAGCTCGCGGACGGCGTGGGCGATCGTCAGCGGGTGCGGCGGATAGGCGAAGTAGACCTCGCCGCTGCTCTCGAGGTGGGAGGTCGGCTCGCCGTCGGTGACGATCAGGAGCACGGGCTGCGCATTCGGGTGCTTGCGGAAGTGCCGGTTGGCCAGCAGGAGCGCGTGGTGCAGGTTGGTGCCCTTCGCGTACATCGCGTCCAGGCCCGTGAGCTGCTCGATGTCCATGACCTCCGCGTGGCGCCCGCACGCGATCAGCTGCAGGTCGTCACCACGGAACCGGCTCGTGATGAGGGTGTGGAGTGCCAGCGCCGTGCGCTTCATCGGCACCCAGCGCCCGTCCATCGCCATCGAGAACGAGGTGTCGACGAGCAGAGCGACGCAGGCCTGCGTCCGAGCCTCCGTCTCCTGCACCTCGACGTCGCCGATCTCGATCCGGACGCCCCCGTCGGTGGAGCCTCCTGAACCGGCGCTGCGCGTGATCGCGTTCGTGATCGTCCGGGTCACGTCCCACGGCTCGGTGTCGCCGAACGTCCACTCGCGGGTCGCGCCCGACCGTTCGCCGGCCGCACCAGCCTGTTGCACCTCACGGTTGCCCTGGCGGCCCGAGATCGTGTTCGCGACGTCGCGCAGCAGGGCCTTGCCCAGCTGTCGCATGGCCTTGGGCGTGAGCTTGAGCTGTCCGTCCGTTCCTCGCTTGAGCGTGCCGGAGTCGCGCAACGCCTTCTCCAGCTGCTGGAGGGTGCGGGCGTCGACGGCAGCCTCGTCGCCCAGCTGGCGGGAGATCTTGTCGAGGTCGAGGTCGTCCATGCGCGAGCCGTTGTACGACTGCGCCAGCTGTTCGGCCAGGTCGTCGAGATCGGCGATGTCCTGGAACACCCCGGTGCCGTCGCCGAGACCGAGGCCCTCCTCACCGTCCATCCGCTCCGAGCCGCCCCAGTCCTCACCGGGCCGCAGCGCCTGCAGGTTGCCGTCGAGCTCCGCGAGCGACTGCATCAGCTCGGGCGAGCCGAAGGCCTGCTGCGCCAGCGCGTCGAGCTCGTCGCGCTGCTCCTGGGTCATCGAGTTGCGCATGCGCTGGGCGGCGGCCGAGCGCTGGGCCAGCGTGTCGAGCAGCTCCTCGATGGTCTGGGGGTTCTCCGGGAAGAAGTCGCCGTGCTGGGCCATGAACTCGTCGAACTGCTCCTGACCGGCCTCGCCTCGGCGATGGGCCTCGAGCAGCTGGTTGAGGTCGTCGAGCATCGCGTTGATCGCAGCGCGGTCATCGTCCGTGGCGTTCTCGAGCGCGTTCTTCATGCCCGCGAAGCGCTGGTCGAGCATCTCGCGGCCCAGCAGATCCTTGATCTTCTCGAAGTCCTCGCGGGCCTCGCTGCTCTGCCACTCGTAGCCGTTGAGCTCGCTCACGGCAGCGGCCGGCGACGCGGGCAGGTTCTCCAGCTGCATCTCGGCGAGGGTGCGGTCGCCGTCGTCCATCTCGACGTCACGGGCAAGCTGCTTGCGCTCGGCCAGCACGGCCTTCTCGAGCAGCTCCTTGATCTCCTGCAGGGTGCCGTCCAGGTTGTGCTTCTGCGCGAGCTCGCGGCGTTTCTCCGCGACGCGACGCGCGAGGTCGTCCAGGCCAGCCTGGTCACGTCCGCCACGGCGCAGGAACTCGCGCATGGCACGCTCCGGCGAGTAGCCGGCCATGACGTCGTCGCCGATCTCGTCGAGCGCCTCCTTGAGGTCGACCGGAGCCGCCAGCGGATCGGGGCCGTCGACGTACTTGCCGTACCTGGCGTCGCGCGTCAGCCGGCGGTTCGCCCTAGCCATAGATCGTCTCTCCGCCGCCGGTCTCCTTGCTGACCTTGCGGGCGAGGTACAGCCCTTCGAGGGCCAGCTCGATGGCGCCGGCCCGCTGGCCGTCGTTGGTCGCGCCCAGCCGGTCGCAGACGTCGTCGTACAGCTCGGACTCCCCCAACGGCGGCAGACCGGCCAGGAAGTCCCGCGCCGTGACCTGCTCGCCGGTCGTGATGAGCACGCCGTTCTCGATGGCGTCCACCAGCAGGGTGAAGTCGAGCCCGCGGAAGTGCTCACGGACGGTCTGGGCCGTCGCGGTGCGGAGGAGGTGGTCGAGGATCTCGTCCTCGCGTCCCTCCTCGCCTGACTCGAACTCGATCTTGCCGCCGAGGACGTCGACGGCCGTCTCGAGGTCGACGGGACGCGCAACAGCCTCGGGCTCCCCTTGGCGGGTCGCGCGGTGGATGGCCGCTGCGGCGATGGTCTCGGCCCCGGCGATCGCGAACCGGGCGCTCACGCCGCTGCGCTGGTCGACCGCGGCCGACTCGCGCAGTGCGCGGGTGAACCGGGCGAGGATCTCGACGAGGTAGT
>JAOPWZ010000094.1 GCA_025965435.1 Aeromicrobium sp. | reverse complement strand
GTATCGGACTACCCACAGGGACGGTGCTTCTTCTAGCACCGCGGACCGTCGAGATTCGTCCCGTTGGCCTTGAACAGCACCTTCGTCAGGGCCGCACATGTCTCCCACCCATCGTCATGGACCCCTGGCCGAACGGCGACCTTGTTCTTGATGAACGCGCTGCGTGACGCCGTGATGTTGCCCCACCCGTTCGTCTCTGCTCCGACGCGGTTGCCGATGAAGGTGCTGCGGTCGAACTCCAGACCCGCGAGCGATCTGCTGTAAGCACCTCGCCGGTTGTCGATGAAGGTGCTTCGCTTCACCACAGCTCCGGCATCCCAGTACACGTAGAGTCCGGCGAAGCTGGACCGCACGAAGTTGACCCGGTCGACATGGCAGTCGTAGGCGCCGCAATCGAGCCCGAACCGGTTCTCGATCAACGTCATGCTCCGGATCTGCGAGTCGTCGCCGGCAAAGACGCCAGATTCCCAACTGCGCACTGTCCCGTTCCGCACCGTCGCGTCGAGGCCCCACGGGTAGTCATAGACGGACACCCCGGTCCCGGAGCCCGTGCCGCGCAACGTCTTTCCCTTGAGGTCGACGACGACCTCGGGCGGCCCTTCAGGCAGGTAGACGTCGTGGTCGATGCGGACCTCGACGCCGATAGGCGTGGAGCACGTCAGGTTCTTGGTCAGGTAGAGATACGTGTCCTGGGTGATCTCCAAACTCATCCCACAGGTGATCGGGATCCGCTGCACGGCCGCGTGGGCCGGGCCTGGGATCGTGACGAGGCCGGCGGCGACCACGATGGCGAGCAGTGCTGATCGGAGCTTCATCGGATTCCTCCTGGCGGCGGTCCCCCTACGTCCAGCCTGCGCAGGGCTCCCAGGGGCCACCATGGCTAGAAGGAACCAACATCGCACCCTCAGATCGGCCGGCCCAGGACGTGACGTTGTGCCGTCCACAGCGCCCGTCCTCGTCATCGCGCCCGCCCGTCCCGGACCCGGGCGGCACGGCAGGCAGCGCGTGCTGGGATGCTCGGACGACCGTCTCGGATTGGATCGACCCATGACTGATCACCACCGCCTCCTCACCGCCGATGCGCTGGGCGCCCCGCTGGCTCCACTCGCGCTGGAGCCCGCTGACGTCGTGACCGGCGACCCGACGACTGCCTCCGTCGGTCTCGCGTCCACGGCAGGCGTCGACATCGGGCTGTGGGAGCTCACCGCCGGCACGGTGACCGATGTCGAGGTCGACGAGGTCTTCGTCGTCCTGGCCGGACGGGGAGACGTGCGATTCGGCGACGGCGAGGTCATCGACCTCGCACCCGGCTCGGTCGTGCGGCTCCGCGCCGGCGAGCGCACCACCTGGACCATCACCGAGACGCTTCGCAAGATGTACGTCGTGCTGCCCGCATCAGGAACGGAAGAGAACTGACATGACCGAAGAACAGGTGGACGTCCTCGTCGTCGGCGCCGGTGCGACGGGGCTGTCAGCGGCCTACGCGCTCCAGCGGGCCGGCACGTCGGTGCTGGTGCTGGAGTCCCGCGAGCGGGTCGGCGGACGGCTGTGGACCGACGAGGTCGACGGCGTCGACCTCGAGATCGGTGGGCAGTGGGTCTCGCCCGACCAGGAGGCGCTGCTCGCGATGCTCGACGAGCTGGGGCTCGAGACCTTCGAGCGCAACCGTGAGGGCGAGTCGGTCTACATCGGGCTCGACGGCGAGCGACGGACGTTCACCGGCGAGGTGCTGCCGGTCGATCCCGAGGTCGAGTCGGAGATGAATCGCCTGACCGAGCAGCTCGACGCGCTGTCGGCGCAGATGGATGCTGCCCGGCCCTGGGACATGCCCGGCGCCGACGAGCTCGACCGGGTCACCTTCCTCGACTGGCTCGGGCAGCACTCCACCCACCAGGAGGCGCGAGACAACATCGCGATGTTCATCGCGCAGGCCATGCTGACGAAGCCGGCGCACACGTTCTCGGCGCTGCAGGCGGTGCACATGGCCGCGAGCGCCGGGAGCTTCAGCAACCTGGTCGACTCCGAGTTCATCCTCGACAAGCGGGTCATCGGCGGCCTGCAGCAGGTGCCGCTCCGGTTGGCCGAGCGCCTCGGCGGCGCGGTGCGCACCGGGCACGACGTCGAGACGGTCGCGTGGACCGAGGACGGCGTGACCGTCACCTCCGGCGACCTCACGGTCAGCGCCCGGCGCCTGGTGCTCGCGATCCCGCCGACCGCGGTCTACCGCGTCCGGTTCGAGCCGCCGCTGCCCTCGATCCACCGCGAGATCCGTCAGCACCAGTCGTTCGGTCTGGTCATCAAGGTGCACGCCACCTACGCGTCGCCGTTCTGGCGCGACGCCGGGCTGTCGGGCACGGCCTTCAGCCCGTACGAGATCGTCCACGAGGCCTACGACAACACCAACTACGACGAGGACCGCGGCACGCTGGTCGGGTTCGTGTCCGACCTGCAGGCCGACACCGTCCTGGCGCTCGACGCCGATCAGCGCCGCGAGGTCATCCTGGCGTCGCTGCAGCGGTACTTCGGAGCGGAAGCGGCATCGCCGGTGACCTACTTCGAGAGCGACTGGACCTCCGAGGAGCTTGGTAGCGGCGCCTACGGCACGAGCTTCGACGTCGGCGGCCTGACGCGGTACGGACCGCGGCTGAGGGAGGCCGTCGGCCCCATCCAGATCGGCAGCTCCGACGTGGCCGGGCTCGGCTTCCAGCACGTCGACGGCGCGCTGCGGGTCGGCGCCGAGCTCGCCCGAGAAATTCTCTCCCTGCAATGACGGTCTAAATCGGGCTTCCGGAGCCCGTCGACGATCACGCGACCAATCCACCCCCACCCCCTGCGGCGAAGTACTGGTGCAAGCCCCCGAACCTCACCAGCACGACAAACCAAAGGATGTGGACCACATGAGCACCATGCGCTCGAAGAAGATGTTCGCCGGAATCGCCCTCGCCGCCGTGGCGGCCCTGCCCCTCGCGGCCTGCTCCTCCTCGGACTCGGCCGAGTCCTCGTCCTCCTCCTCGGAGTCCAAGCCGACGATCGCCAAGCCGGTCGCCCGCATCAACGCCCTCTCGGGTGACTCCACCGCCGTCCTGCTGGACACCGGCTTCACCGACGCCCTCGGAACCCTCGGCCTCGAGGCCGGCGTCGTCGGCGACGGCGCGCTCGAGGACGGCTCGCTGGTCTTCCCGATCACGGGCGGCAACGTCACGTACTTCAAGCCCGGAACCGCCAAGCCGTACGTCATCGGCCAGGTCCAGCACGAGGGCTCGGGCTTCTCGCTGAGCGCCGGCGACACCAAGGTCGAGATCACGAACCTCAACGTCGACCCGGGCGTCTCGCGCGTCTACGGCGACGTCTCGGTCAACGGCGAGTCCGTCGTCACCTCGGCGTTCATCTTCCAGCTGCGCGGTGCGTCGCTCAAGCCCCTGCAGGTCGAGGGCGAGACCGCGGTCCTCGAGGGCACCAAGGTCTTCGTGAGCCCCGTCGCCGCCGGTCTGCTGAACGACACGTTCAAGACCGACGCCGTCACCGAGGACCTCCTCGTCGGCATCGCGAAGATCACCGTCAACACCACTCCGGCTGAGTGACGGTAGCCAGTCTCTCCCCGGTTGGGTGAGCGAAACACGCGGCGGGTGCGTCCTTCGGGGCGCACCCGCCGCTTTGCGTTTCCGGCAGGGCCCGATCGGACGCCTGTCTGCCGGACACCCCCCTCGCCCGGTGACCCAAAGTGGCAGTACGCTGCCATTTGTGAGCCACGTCACCAATCCCGCCCCCCGAGAGGCCGGCCCCATGCTGCCAACCCTGCGTACTGTCGACGACCTGACGCCCGAGGCCGTCACGTCCCTGATGCAAGCCCACTTTCCGGGCACCGACATCGCGACGGCGACAGCGACCACGGTGCACCAAGGCACGAGCACCCACGTCCACCTCGACCTCACCTACGCGGGTGACCGACCCGCCGGCGCACCCGACCGGGTGTTCGTCAAGACCCAGCTGACAACGGTCGACGACCTGCCGGAGGGCTTCACCGAGGCTCTGGGCGACGGAGGCACGGCCGTGTCGATGCTGCTGGCCG
>JAOPWZ010000079.1 GCA_025965435.1 Aeromicrobium sp. | reverse complement strand
GTACGCCTCGGCCGCGGCGGCAGCACCCGCCTCGAGGTCTGAGCGCAGCGAGTCCGGCACTTCGGCGCTCGCGGCCAAGGTGTGGAAGAAGCTCTGGGCGCCCGTCTGCTTGCGCGCCTGCGCGGCGACCTCGCGCACCTGCCGGATCGCGGGGACGTTGCCCGCGGCGATGCCGATGCGCAGGGAGTCGAGGTAGCCCGACATCGCGGCAGGAAGGTTGTGCAGGCGCTTCGCGACGTGCGACCAGTCGTCGTCGGTGTCGGTGGACATCACGTCGAAGATGTCGCGGAAGCTCTGCCCGGGCGAGGCGATCACGTTGAGGTCGCGTTGCCAGAAGCCGGCCTCGATCTGCTCGAGCTCGAGCTCGAGCGTCCGGATCAGCTCGGCGCGGGTGATGACGTCCGTCTGGTCGTCGGGCGTCGCGGAGCGCACCCGCTCCAGCATCGACCGGGCGGCGTCGGCCTGGGCCGCGATGCCGTCGGGGGAGTAGTCGCCGTAGTCGGACTCCCGTCCGGGCCGGCCGAGGTGGATGTGCAGCTCGGGCGCGAGCTCGAGCATGGTGTCGAGCCAGGCCTCAGCCAGATCGTCGATGGGCGTGGGGTCGCGAGGATCGTCCATCCCCCGACCCTACGACTGGGGCGGCGGTTTCCCATGAGGCCTCCTCATGTCGTCACTCACCTCGTGTTGCAACGCTTGGTGCGTGACAAGGCCCCGAGGCCTCATGGGAAACCGCCACCCCCAGCGGGGAGGGTCAGGGGCGGCCGAGCGCGCGGCGCAGCCAGCGGCCGAGGCGGCGCATGAACAGGTGCGGCGATCCGCGCTCCAGCAGCTCGAGACGGGCGTTGAGCGTCTCGATCTCTCCGGCCTGGGCCTTCACCGTCGCGTGCAGGCGCGAGTGCCGGCTGCCGGCGCCGCTCCACTGCGGATGGGCGAAGGGATGCTGGTACGCCTGCGGGTGGCGGGTGATGTCGAGGACCATGCCGTTTCGCAGCCACTGCAGCCGCGACGCGATCTCGTGGCCATCTGATGCGACCAGCGTATGCACCGGCGGCGGGAACGTGGCCGCCTGGAGCCGCTCGTCGAAACCGCCCGTGCCGTTGCCCGCGGTCCAGATGTGCGCGAGCCCGTTGCGCTCCAGGAAAGCCGTGAAGCGGTCGAAGCCACGGGGGAGCTCGTCGTTGAACGTCTTCATGTCCGTGGCCGCGTAGAGGTCCTCGGCCTTCAGGTCGGCGCTCAGCGCGGGCATGATCGTGAACGGCATCTGGTGGTACTCGGCGAGCTCGAGGGTGCGGGAGTCGTGCGCGAGCAGGTGCGCCGGGGTGCCGCCGAGCAGCGCCGCGACGTTGCCGTGGAAACGCGTGCCGTACGCGAAGTGCTGCTCCGCCATGAACTCGTACCAGGGCCACGTGTCGAGGAAGAGCCGGATGCGGTCCTGCTGGTACAGCGGGTGCTCCAGGTGCACGGGCACCAGCGGGTCGTGGACGTGCGGGAACGGGACGCCCCACAGCAGCATGCGCAGGTCGTGGGCGTCCTGACCGATGTAGGTCAGGTTCGGGTGACGTTCCGCCTGGGCCGTCGCGAACGCCCCGATGCCCGGCACCTCCGGCGTGAGGTTGAGGGCCAGCGGGCTGTCGGTCCCGATGGCGTCGACGCGCTTGTCGACCCGGAAGCCGCCGCCGTGCAGGAACAGCGACGGGCAGCCGATGACGTCGATCGCGTCGTCGGGGAAGCCGAGGCTCAACAGGTAGGACCGTGTGTACTCGCCGCGGACGCCGATCGAGGCCGACCGGTCGAGCACCAGGCCAACGAACCGCTTGACCGTGTCGTTGACCGGGGCCATCGCCTCGATGCCCTGACCGTGCGGCGCCTGCGCGCCGATGCCGGTGACGGTGACGGGGATCGTCAGGCCCTCGAGGAGGTCGGCCAGCCGGGCGAGGCGCGGCTCGAAGTCGGCGCGGAACGCATTGGCCATCGGGACGACGAAGTGGTCGAACTCCGCGTTGATCCGCTCGGCGTCGCCGGGCTCGGGCGGGACGCGCTCGGAGAGCGTCGAGTTCGACACCAGCTCGGCGCCGTCGACCGACAGGGCCCTCCACATCGAGTGCTGGAAGAGGTAGTTGCCGCTGTTGCTGTTGAAGACGTCCTGCGTGAGGGTCGCCTCCGCGACCACTGGGGTGAACGGATCCTTGCCCGACCGGATCAGCAGCCTTGTCATGCCTTGAGTCTTCCACGCCCCGGGGAGCGCCGGAGCAGGCCGGCGACGCGACGCATGCGGCCGACCGGACGAAGGCTGCCGGCGAACAGCTCGTGCCGCCAGGCGCTGTTGCGGCTCACCAGCACGAGGCGGACGGTCGCGGGGCGCCCGGAGGCCTGCAGGGGAGCGAGGGCGTCCGGCCCGGCCTCGCCGGCGATGGTCCACGTGGAGCCGTCGTTCGTCACCGTCGCCGGCAGCTCGACGGGGTCGGCGCTGTCGGCGGTGTACGCCTGCCAGGTCAACCTCGTGTCGTGCGTCGGGACGACGCCCGTGACGTCGAGTCGTGCGGACAGCATCAGGCGTCCGTCGCGGCCGGGCAGCCCCAGACGGACGTCCTGCAGCGTGACGCCGTCGATCCGCGTGCGGTGCGGCTTGCGCCGGACGGCGCCGGCCACGACGTCGGCCCAGTCGTCCAGGAAACGCTCGTGACCGTGTGCCGCCGCCCCCTCGCGCGCCGGCGCGCGCATCGCCTCGAGCCGTGAGCGGTCGTCGAGCAGTGCCGCGGTGGCTGCGGCGAGCGCCGCCACGTCGCCGGCCGGCACCAGGACGCCGTCGGTGCCGTCGGTGATCTGCTCGCGCGGGCCGTAGGGCACGTCGAACGACACCACGGGGCACTCGCGCGCCCGGGCCTCGAGCAGGAAGAGCGAGTAGCCCTCGAAGGCGCTGGTCAGCCAGGCCACGTCGGCCGCCCACAGCTCGTCGGCGGCACGCGGGTCGTGACCGTGCAGCGTCACGGAGTCGGCCAGGCCGAGCGTGGCGACCTGCCGGTCGAGGGCATCGCGCTCGGGCCCGCTGCCGTACAGGTCGAGCCGCGACTCGGGGTGCGTCCGCACGAGCAGCGCGAAGGCCTCGACCGCCAGGTCCAGCCGCTTCTGGCTGTGCAGGCGGGCGATCACGACGATGCGCCCCGGCCGGCGGGCGGGCCGGGGCTCGGGGACGTCCGGCAGCTCGACGGGATTGGGGATGACGACCAGGTTGTCGGTGGCCCCGTAGCGGCGGGCGACGTCGTCACGCTGGCGTGCCGTGAGGCTGCTGAGGGCGTCGAGCCGGCCCAGGTGCTCCATCGCATCGGCGTACGTCGCGCTGATCTCGGACGTCCAGTGCCGCCGGCCGATCGTGTGCGGATTGTGCATCTGGTGCAGGACGAAGAAGCGGTCGTCGTCGATCGCGGTGAGCTCGCGCGACACGAAGCGGCTGTCGCTGAGGATGAACACGTGGCCCGTCGAGGGGGTGACCAGCCGGGTCCACCAGCACCAGAGCCCGCCGAGCGTCGCCCAGGAGCCGAGGGTCATCCCGTCGGGACGCAGCACCTCCACCAGGCCCTCACCGCCGTCGACGGGCGTCCGTGCGTAGACCGTCCCGTCGGGACGGACGTACTCGAGCCACGGCGCACCTCCGCGGGCCGGCGTGACGGTGCTGCGCCACGGGAGCCCGTCGCGATCGGTCTTGTCGGGGCGGACGGTCGCCGGCGGCCGGGGCGGCGACGGCGTGGCCGGCAGCGCCGAGACGTCCCGGGCCCGGAGGTCCTCGTGCATGTTGAGCACCTGGCTGCGCGGGAGCAGCAAGCCGTCATCGTGCAGCGACCGACGGACCCGGTCGTAGTCAGGACGCGGGTTGAACGTCAGGATCGGCACGTCGATGCCGCGGTGCTCCGCGAACAGGCGGTGCCGCTGCAGGAGCACCCGGGTCTGGCCGCCGGCGCCGGGCCGGATGCCGCCGATGACGGACACGTACGCGCCCTCCGGCATCGCCGTCATGCGCCCGCCCCCAGCGGGTCGGCGTACAGGGCGGTGACCCACGCCGAGCGCCACGAGACCAGGTTTGCCGCCACGGCACCCAACCTACTGGTGATGGGCATCGTCGTTATGCTCGGCGCGTGAGGCAATCCGGGCAGCGTGCGAGGCGAGCCCTGGGCGCGGCCCGCCGCCGCTGGCGCAACCGTGACAGCCCCCTGCTGAGCGTCGTGATCCCGGTCTACAACGGTGCGGCCTTCATCGAGGAGTCGCTCCGTTCGGTCGTCGACCAGCAGTATCGCTCGGTCGAGATCGTCGTCGTGGACGACGGCTCGACCGATGACAGCCTCGCCATCGCCCGGGCGTTCGCCGCTTCGCACCCCCACGTCACGGTGCTGAGCCAGCCCAACGGGGGCGTGGGCGTCGCCCGCAGCACCGGCACGGCCGCGGCGACCGGTGACTACCTGACCTTCGTCGACGCCGACGACCTCGTGACGCCCAGTGGCATCCAGACGGCGATGGACACGCTGCGACGCAGCGGCTCGGACGTCTCGGTGATGCCGTACCAGCGGCTGGAGGGCGATGTCGTCCGGCCGCCTGCCCCGTGGATCCGCGCGCTGCACGCCCAGCCGGCCGAGGCGGTCGGGCTGGCCGAGCGGCCCGACGTCCTGCTGAGCGCGATCCCCGGCGGCAAGATCTTCCGGCGCAGCTTCTGGGACGAGCACGAGCTGGTGTACCCGACGGTGCTGCTCGCGGGTGACCAGCGGGTCGCCGCCGAGGCGTTCCTGAAGGCCCGCTCGATCGACATCACCGGCGACGTCGGGTACACGTGGCGGCGCCAGGCGACGTCGATCTCCCAGGGGCACGTCACGGCCGCGGCGGTCCACGCGCGACAGGACGCGATCGACGCCGTCCTGGAGATCCTCGAGCCCCTCCCCGTCGCCCGCGAGGAGCGGATCCTGCAGTACCTGCGCCACAACATCCCCAACTCGTTGCTCAAGCTCGAGCGGGCCGACGACGAGTACCTCGACGCGCTGATCGAACGGGTCCCGCGCATCGTCGCGGCCGCCCCGCCCGGGCGGTACGCCGCGGAGGTGCCGGCGCAGTACCGCGTCCTCTACGCGCTGCTCGCCGCCGGCGACCACGCGCCGATCTGGCGCTTCGTCAGGGCCGAGGGCATGCAGCCGGAGATGCACCCCTCGGGCGACGAGCCGGCCGGGCGGACGGCCTACCTGCCCGGCTGGCAGGTCGACGACGTGCCACCCGAGGCGTACGTGCTGACCGACGAGCAGACGTCCGCCAGGGCCGTGGTGCGCGGCGTGCGCCAGGAAGCCGGCGACCTCGTGCTCGACGTCGCCGCCTGGTTCCCCACCATCGAGATGATCGCTCCGACCCTCTCGGTCAAGACCGACGGCGACCTGGTCGATGTCGCGCCGGGAGCCGAGCCGCATGTCGTCACCTCTCGTCAGGGGGCGCAGCGGCGCTACGCCGGCTCGGGCTGGACCCTGACGTTCAAGGGAGCCGCGCGCCGGGCACCCCGGTCCGTCACGCTGACGCTGGAGGACGGCCCGCGCTCGGGCACCGTCACCGCGTCGATCCCGCGCTGACCGGCCTGTGACCCACCGCACAGGTCGCTCCTCTGGCCATCGGGTGGCCCAGGGCTAGACTGGCGACGTCAATTTGTCTGGTACCCGTCAGGGACTGGAACGAAAGGCATCACATGTCGCGTCTTTCCATGGGCGTCATCGGGGCAGGCAAGGTCGGCTCCGTTCTCGCCGCCCGGCTGCGCTCCGCGGGCTACCCGATCGTCGGCGTCAGCGGACGCTCCGAGGCCTCGCGCCTTCGCATCAGCACGCTGCTTCCGGGCGTCGCCGTGCTCGAGCCGGCCGAGGTCGCCGCGGCGGCCGACGTCCTGGTCCTGGCCGTGCCCGACGACCACCTGATCGCCCTCACCGAGCAGCTCGCGGCCTCCGGCGCGGTGCGCCCGGGACAGTTCGTCCTGCACACGAGCGGACGCCACGGGCTCGACGCCCTGGCCGCGCTGACCCGCCTCGGCGCCCGGCCGATCGCGTTCCACCCCGCCATGACGTTCACCGGCACGTCGGTCGACTTCGACCGCGGACCCGTCTTCGGCCTGACGGCAGCCCCCGCGGACCGTGCCCTCGCAGAGGAGCTCGTGGCTGCCCTGCGCGGCGTCCCGATGTGGGTCGCGGAGTCCGATCGCGCGCTGTACCACGCAGCGCTGGCCCACGGGGCCAACCACCTCGTCACCCTCGTCGCCCAGTCGATGGACCTGCTGCGCACGGCCGGCGCGCAGGATCCTGCCGCGGTGCTGCGCCCGCTGCTCACGGCGGCGCTCGACAACGTCCTGGCCTACGGCGACGCGGCCCTGACCGGACCCGTCGTCCGCGGTGACGTCACGACGATCCGTGCGCACGTCGACGCGCTGGCTGCCGCGGACGTCGACGACGCGACGGTCGACGCCTACCTCGAGCTCGCCCGCGCCACGGCACGACGTGCCGAGGCCGACCAGCGGCTCGCCCCGGCGACCGCGGGCACCATCCGCCAGGTGCTCGACGAGGCCGACTGGGACGCGATGGCCGTCATCGCCGCCGGGATCTGACCGTGACCGGCCCGATCATCGCCCGGACGCGGGCCGAGCTGCTGGCCGCCCGCGGCAGCTCCACCGTGGCGCTGGTGCCCACGATGGGTGCCCTGCACGACGGCCACGTCCAGCTGCTCAAGCACGCCCGACCGTTGGGCGACACCCTCGTGGCGTCGATCTTCGTCAACCCGACGCAGTTCGCGCCGGGCGAGGACTTCGAGGACTATCCGCGCACGTTCGACGCCGATCTCGAGCGCTGCGCAGAGGCCGGTGTCGACGTCGTCTTCGCGCCGGCCGTCCCGACGATGTACCCGTCCGGCCTGGTCGACACCGTGACCGTCGATCCCGGACCGATCGGCACGATCCTGGAGGGCGCCTCCCGCCCCACCCACTTCCGCGGCGTGCTCACCGTGGTCTCGAAGCTGTTCGGCCTGGTGCGACCGGATGTCGCCGTGTTCGGCGAGAAGGACTACCAGCAGCTGACCCTCATCACCCAGATGGCGCGCGAGCTGGCGTGGGGCGTCGAGGTCGTCGGCTGCCCGACGGTCCGTGAGGCCGACGGCCTGGCCATGAGCTCGCGCAACCGCTACCTGTCCGATGCCGAGCGCCGGACCGCCGCGGTCCTCTCGGCAGGGCTGCGGGCCGGCGTCTCGGCCGCCGCCGACGGTGCCGACGCGGTGCTCGCCGCGGCGCATGCCGTGATCGATCCCGCCGACGTCGACCTGGACTACCTCGTCCTGACCGATCCCCAGCTCGGCCCGGCGGTGGCCGGGCAGGAGGCCCGGCTGCTCGTCGCGGCCCGGGTCGGCAAGCCCCGCCTGCTCGACAACATCGGCCTGACCCTCGGAGGTACGCCCTCATGATCCGCACCATGATGAAGTCCAAGATCCACCGCGCGACCGTCACACAGGCCGATCTGCACTACGTCGGCTCCGTCACGGTCGACCAGGACCTGCTCGACGCGGCGGACCTGCTGCCCGGGGAGCTCGTGCACATCGTCGACATCGACAACGGCGCCCGCCTGGAGACCTACACGATCGCGGGGGAGCGCGGATCGGGTGTCATCGGCATCAACGGCGCCGCGGCCCACCTCGTGCATCCGGGCGACCTGGTCATCCTCATCGCGTACGCGCAGCTGGACGACGCCGAGGCGCGGACGTTCGAGCCGAGCGTGGTCTTCGTCGACGCCGACAACCGGGTCATGTCGCTGGGCAGCGATCCCGCCGAGGCACCCGCGGGCAGCGGCCTGGTCCGTGGCGACGTGGTCGAGAACCCGTTGGTCGCTGCGCGATGATCCTGCTCTGCCTCGACGTCAGCAACAGTCACACGTCGATCGGCGCCTTCGACACGTCGTCCGCGGCGGACGGCGACGGGCTGATCGAGCACTGGCTGGTGTCGTCGGACGAGCGTCGCACCGCTGACGAGTGGCAGGTGCTGATCACTGGCCTGGCAGCGCGCTCCGGCATCGACTCGATCGACGCGGTCAGCATGTGCTGCACCGTGCCGGCCGTGCTCGTCGAGCTCCGCGCGATGCAGGAGCGCTACTACGCCGACCTGCCCGTCGCGGTCGTCGGGCCGGGCGTCAAGACCGGCATCCCCATCCACACCGACAACCCGCGTGAGGTCGGCGCCGACCGGATCGTCAACGCCCTCGCCGCGGCCGAGCTTTACGGCGGCCCGGCCATCGTGGTCGACCTCAACGGCACGGCCACGATCTTCGACGTCGTCGACGCGTCCAACCGCTACGTCGGCGGCGCCATCGCGCCGGGCGTCGAGCTGTCCCTCGAGGCGCTGGCCCGCCGGGGCGCCCAGCTGCGCAGCGTCGAGCTGGCGGTGCCGCGCTCCGTCGTCGGCAAGAACACCGTCGAGGCGCTCCAGTCGGGCATCGTGTTCGGCTTCGCCGGCCTGGTCGACGGCATCGTCACGCGGATCATCGACTCCCTCGACGTCGATCCCGACGACGTCACGGTCATCGCGACGGGATCGTTCCCCGAGTCGGTCGTCGACCACTGCGACACGATCACGACCCGCGACCCGTACCTGACGCTGACCGGCCTGCGGCTGATCCACGAGAAGAACCACGGCTGACCGGCACTAGGCTTGATCCTCGTGAGCGACGCGACGAACACCCCGGTGACCGAGGACGACCTTCCTGAACAGATGCGGGTCAGGCTCGACAAGCGCCAGCAGGTCATCGACCGCGGCGAGGAGCCCTATCCCGTCGTGGTGGGCCGCACCCACACGCTCCGGCAGATCGTCGAGGCCTACGACGCACAGGCCCTCGGCCCCGACACGCAGACCGGTGACGTCGTGACGGTGGCCGGACGGGTCATCTTCGTCCGCGGCACGGGCAAGCTCGTGTTCGCGGCCCTGCGCGAGGGCGACGGCACGCCGCTGCAGGCCATGATCTCGCTCGACGGCGTCGGCGAGGAGCGGCTGGCCGCCTTCAAGTCGACCGTCGACATCGGCGACCACCTCGCGGTCACCGGCGAGGTCATCACCAGCAAGCGCGGCGAGCTCTCGGTCATGGCGTCCGGTTGGCAGCTCGCGGCCAAGACCGTCCGCCCGCTGCCCAACGAGCACGCGCCGTTGTCGGACGAGGCCCGCAGCCGCATGCGTTACGTCGACCTCATCGTGCGCCCCGAGGCCCGCGACAACGTCCGGGTCAAGGCCAAGGTCATGCAGTCGCTGCGCGCGACGCTCGACCGGCTCGGCTACATCGAGGTCGAGACCCCGGTGCTGCAGCACACCAACGGTGGCGCCGCCGCGCGGCCGTTCCGCACCCACGTCAACGCCTTCGACGAGCCGGCGCTGCTGCGCATAGCCCTCGAGCTGCACCTCAAGAGGGCGCTGGTCGGTGGCATCGACAAGGTCTACGAGATGGCCAAGACGTTCCGGAACGAGGGCGTCGACAACACGCACAACGTCGAGTTCCTGATGCTCGAGGCGTACGAGGCCTACGGCTCGTACGACACGATGGCCGAGCTGACCCGTGAGCTCGTGCTCGACGCCGCCCGGTCCGTCGACAAGACCGTCGTCCAGGGCCGCGACGGCACCGAGATCGACCTCGAGGCCGAGTGGCGACACGCGACGGTGCACGGACTGGTCAGCGAGGCCGTCGGGCAGACGGTCGACGTCGACACCACGGTCGACGAGCTCGTGGCCCTGGCGGCGAAGCACGAGGTCCTCCTGCGCGAGGGCTGGGACGCCGGCGAGATCGTGCTCGAGCTGTACGAGAAGCTCGTCGAGCACACCCTGATCCAGCCGACGTTCGTGCGTGACTACCCCGAGTCGGTCCGTCCCCTGGCCAAGAAGCATCGCACCAAGCCGGGTCTCGTCGAGGCATGGGACCTGATCATCAACGGGGTCGAGCTGGCGCCGGCGTACACCGAGCTCAACGACCCGGTCATCCAGCGCGAACGGCTCGAGGAGCAGGCCCGCCTGGCCGCGGCCGGCGACCCCGAGGCGAACGACGTCGACGAGGACTTCCTGCGGGCGCTCGAGTTCGGCATGCCCCCCGCGGGCGGCCTGGGCCTCGGCGTCGACCGCCTCGTGATGCTCCTGCAAGGCATCGGCATCCGCGAGGCGATCCTGTTCCCGACGACGCGGGCCGAGTGACCGGTACCTCCTGATTCCCAGGAGAACCCCGATTCCCGGCACGTGACCCGGGGAACGACCCGTGCGAGGCGTCAACTTCCGGGGTTCTCCTGGGAATCAGGCACCCGGTTACGCCCACGGCGAACGGGGGAACGTGTGGGAGCACGTGACGGTTGGGTAAAGACATGGGCGTCCGGCACGCGGATTTCCATACCCGACTAAACTGAACTGACAGTCCAGCCCGAGGGGGACGTATGTTCGAAAGATTCACTGACCGTGCTCGTCGCGTGGTCGTGCTCGCCCAAGAAGAGGCGCGCATGCTCAGCCACAACTACATCGGCACGGAGCACATCCTCCTCGGCCTGATCCACGAGGGCGAGGGCGTCGCTGCCAAGGCGCTCGAAAGCCTCGACATCTCGCTGGAGGCCGTCCGCGGCCAGGTCGAGGACATCATCGGCCAGGGCCAGCAGGCCCCGAGCGGGCACATCCCGTTCACGCCCCGCGCCAAGAAGGTGCTCGAGCTCAGCCTGCGTGAGGCGCTGCAGCTCGGCCACAGCTACATCGGCACCGAGCACATCCTGCTCGGCCTCATCCGTGAGGGCGAGGGCGTTGCTGCCCAGGTGCTGGTCAAGCTCGGCGCCGACCTCAACCGTGTCCGCCAGCAGGTCATCCAGCTGGTCAGCGGCTTCCAGGGCAAGGAGGCCGAGGCCGCCGGCGCGCCCAGCGAGTCGGCTCCCAGCACGTCCGCGGTGCTCGACCAGTTCGGCCGCAACCTGACGCAGGCCGCCCGCGAGGGCAAGCTCGACCCGGTCATCGGCCGGGCCGACGAGGCCGAGCGCGTCATGCAGACGCTGTCGCGACGCACCAAAAACAACCCGGTGCTCGTCGGCGAGCCGGGCGTGGGCAAGACGGCCGTCGTCGAGAGCCTCGCCCAGGACATCGTCCGCGGCGACGTCCCCGAGACGCTCAAGGACAAGCAGATCTACACGCTCGACCTGGGTGCACTCGTGGCCGGCTCGCGCTACCGCGGTGACTTCGAGGAGCGCCTCAAGAAGGTGCTCAAGGAGATCCGCACGCGCGGCGACATCATCTTGTTCATCGACGAGATCCACACCCTGGTGGGTGCGGGTGCCGCCGAGGGCGCGATCGACGCCGCCAGCATCCTCAAGCCGATGCTGGCCCGCGGCGAGCTGCAGACCGTCGGCGCGACGACGCTCGATGAGTACCGCAAGCACTTCGAGAAGGACGCGGCGCTCAACCGCCGCTTCCAGCCGATCCTGGTCGAGGAGCCCTCGGTCACCGACACCGTCGAGATCCTCAAGGGCCTGCGTGACCGCTACGAGGCGCACCACCGCGTCTCCATCACCGACGAGGCCCTCGTGGCCGCGGCGACGATGGGTGACCGGTACGTCTCGGACCGGTTCCTGCCGGACAAGGCGATCGACCTGATCGACGAGGCCGGAGCCCGCCTGCGCATCCGTCGCATGGCGACGCCGCCGGAGCTCAAGGAGTTCGACGAGAACATCGCCGACGTCCTCCGCCGCAAGGAGGGGGCCATCGACGCGCAGGACTTCGAGGCCGCCGCCTCGCTGCGCGACGAGGAGAAGAAGCTCATCACCGCCAAGGGCGAGCGCGAGAAGGCCTGGAAGTCCGGTGACCTCGACACCGTCGCGGTCGTCGACGAGC
>JAOPWZ010000078.1 GCA_025965435.1 Aeromicrobium sp. | reverse complement strand
GTACGGGCCCGAATCTAGTCCTATCGGACCCCTCCGAACAGTCCTTCCATGCCGTGTTCACGCGGTGATTCAGGCCGGGCAGGTGTGGTATGACACCGCCGGTAGGCCACAATCGGGGTCATGGAAGCTGATGTCATCGTCGTCGGCGCAGGCCTCGCAGGCCTCGTCGCCACTGCCGAGCTGGTCCAGGCGGGCCGCACCGTCATCCTCGTCGACCAGGAGGGCGAGCAGGGTCTCGGCGGGCAGGCGTACTGGTCGTTCGGCGGCCTGTTCCTCGTCGACTCGCCCCAGCAGCGGCGCATGGGCATCAAGGACTCGGTCGACCTCGCGCTGCAGGACTGGGCCGGCAGCGCCCAGTTCGCCCGCGAGGAGGACCACTGGCCGCGGCAGTGGGCCGAGGCGTACGTGCACTTCGCCGCCGGCGAGAAGCGCGCCTGGCTCAAGGAGCGCGGACACAGCATCTTCCCGGTCGTCGGCTGGGCCGAGCGGGGCGGCGGCCTTGCCGGCGGTCACGGGAACTCGGTCCCCCGCTTCCACATCACGTGGGGCACTGGTCCCGGCCTCGTCGAGCCGTTCGAGCGGATCGTGCGGGAGGGGCGCGAGAAGGGCCTCGTCCAGCTCGCCTTCCGACACCAGGTGGACGAGCTGATCGTCACGGACGGCGCCGTGACCGGCGTCAGCGGTCAGGTGCTCGAGCCGACCGACGCCGCACGGGCCGCGCCCACGTCACGCACGTCGATCGGCGAGTTCTCGATGACCGCCCAGGCCGTCATCGTCACGTCCGGCGGCATCGGCGGCAACCACGACCTCGTTCGCGCCAGCTGGCCCGAACGCCTGGGCACTCCCCCGACCCACATGATCTCCGGTGTCCCGCAGCACGTCGACGGACGCATGCTGGCGATCGCGGAGCGGGCCGGTGCGAGCCACATCAACCGCGACCGCATGTGGCACTACGTCGAAGGCATCAAGAACTGGGACCCGATCTGGCCGATGCACGGCATCCGCATCCTGCCGGGCCCCTCGTCGCTGTGGCTCGACGGCTCGGGCCGCCGGCTGCCCGTCCCCGGGCTGCCCGGCTTCGACACGCTCGGCACGCTCAAGCTGCTGCGCCAGAGCGGCCACGACCACTCCTGGTTCGTCCTGACCCAGGCGATCATCGAGAAGGAGTTCGCGCTCTCCGGCCAGGAGCAGAATCCCGACCTCACCGGCAAGAGCGTGCGGACGCTGCTCAAGGAGCGCCTCTCCAAGGGCGCGACGAGCCCCGTCGAGGCCTTCAAGTCCCACGGAGAGGACTTCGTCGTCGCCGACACCATCGAGGAGCTGGTCGCGGGGATGAACCGGCTGACCCCCGACGCACCTGTCGACGTCGCGCACGTGCGCCGTCAGGTGGAGGAGCGCGATCGCGAGCTCGACAACGACTTCACCAAGGATCTGCAGGTCGTCGCGATGCGCCAGGCCCGCGCCTACCGGGGCGACAAGCTCATCCGCGTCGCGAGCCCGCACAAGATGCTCGACCCGGCCAAGGGTCCGCTGATCGCGGTACGGCTTCACGTGCTGACCCGCAAGTCGCTCGGCGGGCTCGAGACCGATCTCGACTCCCGCGTGCTCGACACGGACGGCACCCCGCTCGAGGGCCTCTATGCGGCCGGGGAGGTCGCCGGCTTCGGCGGAGGCGGCGTCCACGGGTACAACTCCCTGGAGGGGACCTTCCTCGGCGGCTGCCTGTTCAGCGGGCGCGCTGCCGGACGGGCGGCGGCACGCCAGGTCGGCTGACCTGCGCGGTCAGTTGACAGCGTGCGCGACCAGCTCGCTGGGCGGGACCGCCTTGCTGTAGCGAAATCCCTGGCCGACGTCGCAACCGCGACCGCGCAGGTACAGCTCTTGGTCCTGGGTCTCGACCCCCTCGGCCACGACGCTCATGCCCAGGGCGTGCGCCATGACGATGACGGTGTTGACGATCGCGGCGTCCGCACCCCTGGCAGCGATGTTCGACACGAACGACCGGTCGATCTTGATCTTGTCGATCGTGAACCGGGTCAGGTACGCCAGGCTCGAGAAACCCGTGCCGAAGTCGTCCATGACGATGGCCACCCCGAGGGCACGGACCGTGCTCATGATGTCGACGACCTCGCCGGGATCCTCCATGAAGATCCCCTCGGTGATCTCCAGCTCGAGTCGTTCGGCCGGCAGCCCCGACTCGTCCAGCGCGCGCCGCAGGACGTCCAGCCACCCGGGATCCTGGAACTGGCGCGGCGAGACGTTGACCGCCAGCCGCAGGGGCAGGCCGGTGTCGGCGGACATCCGGACGGCGTCCTTGCACGCCCGTCGCAGCACCCACTCGCCCAGCTGGATGATCGAGCCGTTGTCCTCGGCAATCGGGATGAAGCGATCGGGCGGGATGAACTGACCCTCCGGCGTCACCCACCTCGCCAGCGCCTCGACGCCGATCATGGTGCCGTCCCGCATGCTGATCTGCGGCTGGTACGACACCGAGAGCTCCTGACGCTCGATCGCACGCCGCAGCGCAGCGCCGATCTTCAGCTTGTCGTTGGTCTCGTCCAGCATCGACTCCTCGAACCACCGGTAGGTGTTCCGGGCGGCGGACTTTGCGTGGTACATCGCAGTGTCCGCGTGCTTGAGCAACGTCGTCGCGTCCTGCCCGTCCTGCGGTGACATCGCCAGTCCCATGCTGGCGGTGACGATGATCTCGCTGCTGAAGCAGACGAGCGGCTCCCGGAGGGCCGCCAGCACGGCGACGAGCCGGTCCTGGAGATGCTCCTGGTCGTGGACACCGGTGAACACGACGACGAACTCGTCGCCGCCGAGGCGAGCGACGAGATCGTCCTCACGCACCGCATTGCTCAGCCGGGCGGACATCTTCAGCAGCAGGTCGTCGCCGACGTGGTGACCCAACGAGTCGTTCACGCGCTTGAAGTGGTCGAGGTCGATCAGTGCGACCGCCACCCCGATCCCGCTCTCGGCGGACGCCCGCAGGTCCACGTCGAGCCGCTCGAACAGCTTGGTGCGATTCGGCAGGTCGGTGAGGAAGTCGTGGTGGGCCAGGTGCCGGATGAGCTCCTCGGCCTCCCGCCGCTGCGTGATGTCGTAGGCGACCGAGAGGATGCCGCTGACGTCGCTGACCCCGCTCCCGTCGCCGGTCATCAGCGTCGTCGCCTCATGGACGGGGACCGTCGTGCCGTCCTTGCGCCGGTAGTCGATCTCCCGCTCCTGAACGGCGTCCGGGCGGGTCGTCACCATCGGCCCGCGAGCGCCGCTCTCACGGATGGCGCTGATCGGCGCACCGACGAGCTCGTCCGGGTCGAACCCGAGCAGCCGCGCTGCTGCCGGGTTGGCCGAGACGATCGTGCCGTCGGGCGCGGAGGCGATGATGCTGAACGGCAGGCTCGCGAGGATGGCCCCGCGCAACTGATCGGCGCTCTTGGCGCTCTCGATGGCCTGCAGCTCGAGCCGCTCGGAGATGTCGATGACCGAGGCGAGCACGTGCTGCTCGCCCATGACGCGGATGGGGTTGAGACCGATCTCGATGGGGACCTCGGTGCCGTCCTTGCGCCGACCGAACAGCTCACGACCCGATCCCATCTCCCGACGGTCCGGCTGCTCGAAGAACCCGGCTCGGGAGTCCTCGTGGCTGGGCCGGAACCGCTCAGGGATGAGCAGCTCGACGTTCATCGCGAGCAGCTCGTCGTGCGAGTAGCCGAACAGCACCTCCGCCTGGTGGTTGACGAGCCGCAGCTGGCCGACCACGTCGACCATCACCATCGCGCTCGGCGTCGCCTCGATGATCTGGCGCAGGATCGCGGTCTCGGAGTCGGGCTCGACGCCGACGGACTCCACACCGGACGAGAGCGGATCGGTAGGCGTCACACGCACATTGTCCACGGAAAGGGGGCCACGGCGCCATGGTCGGACCGTCCGACCCGCCCGTTAGGGTTGCCGACGTGCTTCGAATTGCCAGCGTCAACGTCAACGGCATCCGCGCCGCCCACCACAAGACCCGCGGGCAGTCGTCCGGGCTGAGCGAGTGGCTCGCCGAGCGCGCGGCCGACGTGGTGACGTTGCAGGAGGTCCGCGCGCCCGATGAGATCGTGCGCAGCATCCTCGAGGCCACGGGCTATCACGTCGTCCACACCGAGGCCGCCGCCAAGGGACGGGCCGGCGTGGCCGTCCTCAGCCGCATCCCGCCGGTCGCCCATCGCATCGGCAACGGCGACGCCTTCTTCGACGACTCGGGCCGCTGGATCGAGTCCGACATCCCGCTCGCCGACGGGACGACCCTCACCGCCATCTCGGCGTACGTGCACTCCGGCGAGGCGGGCACCCCACGCCAGGAGGAGAAGTACCGCTTCCTGGAGCAGATGGCCACCCGGATGGCCGAGATCAGCGCCACCGGCCACCACGCCGTCGTCACCGGCGACCTCAACGTCGGACACACCGAGCTCGACATCAAGAACTGGAAGGCCAACCAGAAGAAGGCCGGCTTCCTGCCCGAGGAACGCGCCTACTTCGACCGGTTCTTCGATGAGCTGGGCTGGGTCGACGTGCACCGCGCCCTCGCGGGGCAGGTGCCCGGGCCCTACACCTGGTGGTCGATGCGCGGACAGGCCTTCGACACCGACACCGGCTGGCGCATCGACTACCAGATCGCCACCCCCGGGCTGGCGGCCACGGCCCGCTCGGCCACGGTCGATCGTGCGGCGAGCTGGGCAGAGCGCTGGTCCGACCACGCTCCCCTGGTCATCGACTACGACCTCTGACGTGAGCGCCTCCCTGGCCCGCAGGCTGGGGCTGCCCGGCGCGACGGCGGTCGGCGTCAGCGCCATGGTGGGGGCCGGGCTGTTCGTGGCCTTCGGCCCGGCTGCTGCCGCCGCAGGCGACGGTCTCCTGGTGGCGCTCGCCCTCGCCGCCGTCGTCGCCGGCTGCAATGCCGCGTCCTCCGCGCGGCTGGCACGCCTCTTCCCGGTGTCGGGCGGCACCTACGTCTACGGTCGTGAGCGGCTGGGCCCGTTCTGGGGCCATCTGGCCGGCTGGGCGTTCGTCGTCGGCAAGCTGGCGTCCTGCGCCGCCATGGCCCTCGCGGTCGGGTCGTACGCGTGGCCTGCGCATGCGCGGGTCGTGGCGGTCGCGGTCGTCGTCGTCGTCACCGTCGTCAACCTGGCCGGGGTGCAGAAGTCCGCCGCGGCCGGCATCGTGGTCGTGACGGTCGTCCTCACGCTCACGGCCGTCTGCGTCGTCGCGATGCTGGCGGGCCCGGCGGCACCAGCCGGCCGGTCGCCGTCATCATCGGCGGCCGGTGTGCTGCAAGGGGCAGGGCTGCTGTTCTTCGCCTTCGCGGGGTACGCGCGGCTGGCCACGCTCGGCGAGGAGGTGCGCCGGCCCGAGGTCACGATCGGACGCGCGATCGCGCTGGCGGTGACCCTGGTCGTGCTGGTCTACGCTGTCGTCGCCGTCGCCCTGCTGCGCACGCTGGGCACCGACCGACTGGCCGCCTCGTCGCGGCCGTTCGTGACGGCGCTGGACGCCGCGGGCGCCGAGCCCCTCGTCCCGTTCGTCATCCTGGCCGCAGTGCTGTCGGCGAGCGGCGCGCTGCTGTCCCTGACGCTCGGTGTCTCCCGAACCGCGCTCGCGATGGCCCGTGACGGGCACCTCCCGCGCGCCCTGGCCGCGGTCTCCCCCCGCACCCGGGTGCCCCATCGCGCCGAGCTGGGTGTCGCAGCCGTGGTCGTCGTCGTCCTGCTGCTCGGCGACCTCGCCGGCAGCATCGCGTTCTCGTCGTTCTGCGTCCTGGTCTACTACGCCGTCGCCAACGCGGCCGCCCTGACGCTGCCGGGCAACCCGCTCGGTCGGGCGCTCGCAGCGACAGGACTGCTCGGGTGCCTGACCCTCGCGACGACGCTGCCCGCCACCGCCGTCCTCGGCGGTGGCGCCGTGCTGGCCGCCGGAGCGGCGTCCTACCTCGCCACCCGCCCCAGGACATGAAGGGAGGGCGCCCACCCCCTGATGGACGCCCTCCCGATCGTGGAGAAGATCTAGTTGAACTTGACCTTCAGCGTGGTGCCCTTCTCCTCCTGGACACGGACCTTGACACCGGTCGCCGGCAGCTTGACCCCGTGGTTGGGCAGCTCCTCGAACCAGTACTTCTTGGTGTCGTCGAACAGCGGCTTGGCGTCCTGGCCACGGATGTAGCTGGGCTTGCCATTGGTGTGCAACGTCATCGAGTCCGCCTTGTGCTTGGAGAACGGCGCGTCGTACATCTGGATCCGCGCCCGCCACGGTGCACCGGTCGCGATGTTGAGGATCGGTGACGGGTTGGCGTCGACGATCAGGTTGCGACCCTCACCCGGGTGGGTGCTGGTGTTGTTGTCGGCCTGCGAGGTGTCCCAGTACGAGATCAGCAGTCCGTGCCCGTACCGGTAGTGCTCGGCCCAGTCCGGCTTGGTGTTCGCCCAGCCGAAGTTGTACGGGCCGGTCGTCAGGTACTTGTCGTAGCTGACGTACGAGCGGTGACCCATCACGTAGTAGTTGTCGTACTCGTTCGTCGTGGTCGCCCCGACGATCGAGAAGCCGTCGAGCTCCCAGGCCGCGTCGCCGTCCTCGGCACCGTCGGCCAGCAGCTCCTCGCCGCCGGCCGTCACCGACACGTCGTCCACGAACAGGCCTGGCAGCGCGAGACCGCCATCGGTCTTGTAGTAGAACCGCAGCTTGATGGCCTTGCCGTCGTACGCCGACAACGGCACGACGAGATCGGCCCAGGTCTTCTGCTCACCGTCGATGCCCGGACGACCGGACGTGTCCGGTCCGATCGGCGTGCCGCCGATCGTGCCGTCGAGCGACGTCCACGTCGCGCCATCATCGGTGGATGCCTGGACGTACGCGAAGTCGTAGGTCTCCTCGATCGAGTAGCGAACCTTCGCGTCGAGCACCGCTCCCGTCTTGCCGGTCAGGTCCAGATCGGTCGTCATGGAGTTGGCCAGATCATCGCCGGAACCGGAGTGGAACTGGCTCTCGCCCGACGCCGGCGCACCGTAGTTGGTCGTGACGCTCTTCTTCGGCAGGACCACGACGGCGCCCTGCGCCTTCTTGGTGTTGTACTCCTGCGGGCCGAGCTCGAGGGTCTTCTTCTGCTTCGTGCCGACCACCTCGTAGTCGAGCCAGCCGAGCTGCAGCTTCTCCCAGGCGCCGAGATCGCCCGGGCGGGTGCCCAGCGGCTCGTTCTTCGCGTTGAGACGGCTCTGCGCCATCAGCGTCCAGTACTCGTTCGAGTTGTCGCCCTGGCTCGTGGTGTCGTAGGCGTCCGGCAGACCGAGATCGTGACCGTACTCGTGGACGAAGACCGACAGGCCGCCGTTCTCGGGCTGCACCGTGTAGTCACCGATCCACAGGCCGGTGTCACCGATCTGCGTGCCGCCGAGCTGGTTGTTCGCCGGACCGGTGATGCCGGCGTCCGTGATGTACGCGTACCAGCGGTGCGACCAGATGGCGTCCTCGCCCTGCTGGGGATCACCGTCGGCCTCGTCACCGCCGGCGTGGACGATCTGGAAGTGGTCCAGGTAGCCGTCCGGCTCGTTGAAGTCGCCGTCGCCGTCGAAGTCGTAGCGGTCGTAGGTGTCATAGGTCTGCAGGTCTGCCTTGATCTGGGCGGACGTACGGCCCTTGGCCTTCTGGTCAGCGACCCACTGGGCGACCGCGTCCTGGATCAGGTTCCAGGTCGTGTCGTCCTGCCGGCCGTAGCGCGCCTCGTTGTAGGGCACCTTGACCCAGTCCGAGACCTGGCCGTCGACCGTGTAGCGACCGGAGGACTGGGTCTCGTAGTACGTCTTGACCGACTCGTCCTTCGTGCTGAAGTACATGTCCTGGTAGTGCTGACGGTTGTAGTCCGCCTGCCAGATCGTGCTGTTGTCCTTGGTGCGATCCGGCTCGGGGATCGCGTTGCGGACCGGGCCCTCGAAGGTCGTCGGTCCGGGGGTGTCGGGGTCCGTGTCGGCGTCGGGGAAGTCGGGGTGACGCTGGTTGCCGAACTCGGCGAGGATCACGAAGATCTTGTCGGCGCGCTCCTGCTCCAGCTCGACGTACTGGTCCTTGCGCGGCTTGGCCTTGATGGTCCTCAGCTGCTTCTTCGAGGCCTTCTTGTTGCCCAGGGCCGCCGCGTCCGCGGGGCTGTAGCCCTCGCCGACCTTGACGACGGACGAGCCGCCCCTGTTGACGGCCGTCGCGTCGCCGTTGACCACCGAGGTGACAGCGCTCTCGCGAAGCGCCCGTCGCTTGTCCTCCAGCGGGTTGGGCAGCTCGTCCTGGCCGACCTTGGCGGGTCGGTCCTGACCCCCGACCGTCGTTGCTGGTGCAGCCGATCCCGGTGACGCGTACGCCATACCGAGCGAGGCTACGAGTGTCAGACCGACAAGGCCTGAAGTCGCACGCTTCACTGTTCCCCCTACTGGGTGTTCTCGGACGCGCGGTCGGACGGTTGCCCCACCGCGGGCGGGCGCGCTCTCGTGGGGCACGTCCGTCCAACTCCAGACAACTTAGGTAACTTTCAGGCGCAACGGCAGTCTTGACTTTGGTCCAGACGGGCTATACAGAACTGGTTCTTGGTGACTAGTCCCGCGGTTGTCCCGGTCCGCGCTGGTAGAACGTCCCAGGACCTCGTAGCCTTGGGCGATGCCCGCCTCCCTCGCCGTCATCGGACGCATGTTCGCCCTCACGGCCCTGCTGACCTTCGTCGCGATCGCTCCGGCCTCCGCAGTGAGCTCCAGGTCGTACGAGTCGCAGGTGGTCGATCGGACCAACCACCACCGCTCCGACCACCACAAGGCCAAGGTCAAGACCCAGACGTGTGTCGACCGCTGGGCGGAGTCGCAGGCGAAGTGGATGGCGGAGACCAAGACGTTGCAGCACCGTCCGGGCCGCCTGCAGAAGGTGCTCAAGGACTGCAAGCTCACGGGTGCCTCGGAGAACATCGCCTACGGCTACTCATCGGGCAACAAGACCGTCAATGCGTGGATGCGATCGTCCGGGCACCGCAAGAACGTCCTCAGCGGCACGATGCGGTACGTCGGCGTCGGCGCCGTGAAGAAGAACGGCGTCTGGTGGGTCGCGCAGGTGTTCGGCACCCGCAAGTAGCGTGTTAGTTCACCCAGAATTTTCATTTCGCGCCGTGAACTCTGGTCCAAACGGCCGCTGTCTGCCCTAGGCTCATGACCCGTTGCACGACGTTGGGCCGTACGGATGAATGAGTTTCCCGCTCGGGTGTCTAGTTCTTTCTCGAAGGTTGGATGTACGTCGCGACAGCCGCTCGCGAAAGTCGGGGGTGGCATCTCGCCAAGAGGAGTAGGACATGGCAACAGGCACCGTCAAGTGGTTCAACGCCGACAAGGGCTTCGGCTTCATCGCCCCTGATGACGGCAGCGAGGACGTGTTCGCGCACTTCTCCGCCATCCAGACGAGTGGCTACCGCTCGCTGAATGAGAACCAGAAGGTCGAGTTCGACGTCGAGCAGGGCCAGAAGGGCCTGCAGGCCGCGAACATCCGTCCCCTCTGATCGAGCACTGCAGCCGATCAGCAACGAGAGACCCCCGGAACACTGTTCCGGGGGTCTCTTCGTGCTCGGGGGCCTGCAGGCCTAGAGGTGGCCGGCCTCGTCCCAGGCTTGCCGGCCGAACTCGGGACCGGTGGCCAGGTAGCTGACGTCGCTCGCGGGATGGGCCGTCACCGGGGCAAGCCGGTGGGCCGGAAAAAGCATCGACGCCTCGGCCAGCTGGGTGGAGTCGATCTCGAACGAGGACTCTTCCATGGCATTCTCCTTCGACGTGGCTGCCGGTGACATGAGGATATCCTCATGTTCGCGGCAGCCGCAGCCTTACCCGTCGGTAATCTTCTGCCGTCACACCACGACGCGGAGGATGCGGTCGTCGTCGCCCGACGGGTCGCCGCGGCCGTCGGTGTTGCTCGTGGTGACCCACAGTGCCCCGTCCGGGGCGAGCGCGACCGTGCGGATGCGGCCGTGGTCGCCGCCGAAGTACGCCGTCGGCTCCCCCGCCGTCGTGCCGTCGAGCGGAACCGCGAACAAGCACTCCCCCTGCAGCGCACCTACGTAGGCCGTCGACTTGGTGATCGCCAGCCCGGCCGGTGAGCACTCGTCGGTGCCCCAGGTCACCTTCGGGTTCACGAGGCCGTCGTCGTCACCCTTGCCCTCGACGTCGGGCCAGCCGTAGTTGCCACCGCGCTCGATCAGGTTGAGCTCGTCGGCGGACTTCTCGCCGAACTCCGCGGCCCACAGGCGCCCGTCGCCGTCGAAGGCCAGCGCCTCGATGTTGCGATGTCCGAACGACCAGGTGCGATTGCCGAACGGGTTGTCGGCCAACGCATTGCCGTCCTGGTCGATGCGGAGCACCTTTCCGGCGAGCGAGTCACGATCCTGCGCGAGGTCACCGTCGCCGGAGTCGCCGGTCGAGACGAACAGCGCCCCGGTTCCGTCGAAGAGCAGCCGGCCGCCGTGGTGACGCGAGCCGATCGGGATGCCGGTGAGGATCTCCTCCGGTGCGCCGAGCGACCCCCCGGCCAGGCTCATCCTCACGATGCGATCGTCGCTGGAGGTCGTGACGTAGGCGAACAGGGTGCTCTCGTCGCCGGGCGGCACCGCGATGCCGAGCAGGCCTCCCTCACCGCCCGGGCGACCGGACGCTCCGGGTACCCGGCCCAGCGGGGTGACGGTGCCGTCCGTCGCGATCCGCACGATCGTGCCGTCATCGCGCTGGGACACCAACGCGTCACCGTTGGCCAAGAAGGCAATGCCCCACGGGACGTTGAGACCGGTGGCGATCGTCGCGTCGATCGTCGGCCTGCCCGGCGTCGTGCCCGGCGTCGTGCCCGGCGTCGTCGCGGGGGCGGGAGCCGGTGGGTCCGTGGTGCCGGCACTGGTGCTGCGACTCGGAGCAGGATCGTCGCCGCCTCCGCTGCAGCCGACGAGCGACGCCGCGCCGACAGCCGCGATCCCTGACAGCAGCGCTCGACGGTCCATGTGTCGATGATGCCCGGTCCGGCTCGTTCTGCCCACCGGGTCGGGATCAGGCCAGCGCCTCGCGCATCTCCTGGAGACGAGCGCGGTACTCCGTCGCCGGAAGGTGGTCGACGTTCAGCGGCGGGTCGAGCTCGCTGATCACCGCCTGCGACAGCTCCCGCAGCCCTTCGCCGTTCGGAACCGCCCACGAGGAGACGGAGAGGTGCTCGAGCATCCAGTCCGTCAGCTTGGGGTCCTCCACCGAGGACATGCCGAGGTATCCGCTCAGGACCGTCGCCAACGTCATGCGGAACGTCGAGGCGCGGGTGCGGCCGTGCAGCTGGACGCGATCGATGTGGTCGCGCACGTTGAGCACGGGATCGACCAGCGAGTGCCAGCTCGAACCGCCGACCTCGCCCACGAAGATCAGCCCTGCCGCGATCGGCAGCTTCAGGCAACGGTTGAGCGCCCGCGCACCGGTGGGGTCGACGAACCAGCCGTAGAGCCCCGGCGTCTGAGGAAGCGACGACACGTCCGTCGCGGCCACGGCGTTCTTCCGGGCGGCGAGGTGCGCCGCAGCGGACGGGCGCACATCGATGTCCGTCACGGACGCGAGCTGGGTCTCTTCGCGCCGGAAGACCGGCCGCGGAACGGGCTCGGGTTCCGGTTCCGGTTCGGGTTCCGGTTCCGGTTCTGGTTCCGGCGCGAAGGCTGCCTCCAGCTCGAACTCTGCCGCTGCCTGGAGCTGACGCATCGGCAGCGGGTCATCGTCGGAGTGCCACTCCGACTGGAGCCGCTGGACCGGGGCGACGCGGCCGGAGGAGACCACGGCACCGGCGTCCTGCAGATCGGCGAACAGCGGTCCCGTGAAGACATCCGGGGCGTCGATCCGCACCACCATGTCGTCGAGGGAGCCGACGAGCGACTGGAGTCGGGAGACGACCCAGGACGCCCACGTGACCCGGTAGGCCGGGTCCATGTCGGCGAGGGTGCGCGAGTCGGGCGACATCCACTCGTTGGGCGCGACGAGCCCGTGCTCGGCGGACAGGACGAACCACTCGCTGCCGCTGAGCTCGGCATTCAGGCGGCTCACCTGGAAGCCGACCTCGCGAAAGACCTCCTTGGCGGGGGCCGGCACGTTGACCCGGTCGCCGATGCTGCCGAGCAGGATGATGTCCGGCTGACGGGTCTCCTCCTCCGTGTCGTCGTGGTCGCCCGCCGCCGGTCCGCCCCGGTGTGAGGGCTCGTCCGGCGCGGGGGCCACCATCCGTGCCGGGTGATGGCCGTTGCCCGACATCTTGATCTGGCTCGTCGGCAGCGGCGCGTGCGGGTCCTCGCCGCGCTCGGCCACCGCGATCGCCTCGTACTCGCCGCGCGCGACGCGCCGGAACACCGGCGAGCGGGGGGCGAACTGCACGTGCTTGGCCCGGCCACCTTCGGTGAGACCGATCAGGTGGGCGCGAATCGTGGCCTCATTGACGTCCGGGTAGTGCCGGGCGAACCAGTTGCGGACGTCGTCGTAGCGGAAGACGGCAGGCATGGCATCGGCACATTCGTGCATGATCTGCCACACCGGTCTGTCGTACTTCACGACGCGCTCCGATCAGGACATCCCGGGAGGCCCCCCCGAGCATTGATTTATTTCTCTTCCACCCGGTGTAGAGCCACGCCCCCGCCGGTCATGACGGAGATTCTGCCGCATATTTTCTCAGGCGTGACGGACCGCCGGGAATGCCGTGGCGCGTCGCGCCGTTGCACCCCACCGTACGGAGTCTTCCACCGAAAGGTAGCCCCCATGAGCACCGTCACACTGACCCAGGACTCGATCGACGACGTCATCGGAGCCGACGGCATCACGCTGGTCGACTGGTGGGCGTCCTGGTGCGGCCCCTGCCGCCAGTTCGCCCCGGTCTTCGAGGCAGCCAGCGAGAAGCACCCGGATGTCGTGTTCGGCAAGATCGACACCGAGGACCAGCAGCAGCTCGCGGCGGCCGCCCAGATCACGTCGATCCCGACGCTGATGGCGTTCCGCGACGGCATCCTCGTCTTCTCCCAGCCCGGCGCCCTGCCCGCGGGCGACCTCGAGCAGGTCATCGAGGCCGTGCGCGGTCTCGACATGGACGACGTCAAGCGCCAGCTGGCCGAGCAGGAAGCACCCGAGAGCCCGGCATGATCTTCATCGTCGTCAAGTTCCGCACCAAGCCTGACTGGACCGACCGGTGGCTCGAGCTGGTCGCCCCGTTCACCGAGGCGACCCGCGCGGAGCCCGGCAACCGCTGGTTCGACTGGTCGCGCAGCGTCGACGACCCGACCGAGTTCGTCCTGGTCGAGGCCTTCGACGACGACGCTGCCGAGGCACATGTGACCAGCGAGCACTTCGCCACCGCGATGCGCACGATGCCCCAGGCACTGGCGTCGACGCCGCTCATCGTGAGCCAGTCGGTCGACCAGGACGGTTGGGGCGAGATGGGCGAGCTGTCGGTCGAGTGACGGCATGACCCGTCAGGTCGCCCCCGCGTACTCCGTGGCCGTGCGGGCGACCTTGCGGGCGTAGGACCCGCTCCGGTTGTAGGTCAGCACCGCCCGCGACCAGCCGTACGAGTCGCTGAGGTCGCCGCCGGCGTCGCACAGGTAGCGCGCCGCACTCAGGGCGGCGTCGTCGATGTCGTGCGGGTCGGCGGTTCCGTCGCCGTCGCCGTCCGCACCCCACTGGGCCCACGTCGTGGGGATGAACTGCAAGGGCCCGACGGCTCGGTCCCACCGCGTGTCCCCGTCGAGCTGACCGCCGTCGGTGTCGTCGATGGCGCGGTTGCCGCCCGTGCCGTCGAGGGCGACACCGAGGATGCGCGGAGCGGCGACGCCGTCGGCATCCAGCGCCGATCCAGCGAACGATCCGTGACTGCTCTCCGACGAGCCGATACCGGCCAGGGTGTTCCAGGCGATCCGGCAGCTGGGGTCGTCGCGCTCGACGCGCTGCGCGGCCGCGACGTACGCGCTCAGGGCTCGACGTGGAATCCCGGTCGCCCGCGAGACCGTCCGCAGCCCGTCGGCCGACGGCGTCGCGGCGACCGGTGGCACCTGCGCGGCCGGCGCTGGGTCGTCGGCGCTCCGGGTGGCCAGCGCGATCACGAGACCGACGGCCAGGAGCGCCGCGACCGCGACGGACAGCAGGGGGCGATTCACTCCCCCAGTGTCCAGAGGGCGCCCAACCCCGCGCGGGCGGTCACTTCTTCTCGCAGGCGATGCCGTCCTTGTCGCGGTCGCTCTTGGTGTTGAGCTGGTAGATCTTCTTGTTCGCCTTGAAGTTGCGGACCGGCGTCCCGGACGTCTTGTCCTTGGCGCCCGGCTTGCCCACCCCGTGCGGGTACACCTTGTTGAGCTTGGTGCAGTTGGCGTACGTCTTCGCCGGAGCCGCCTCCGCCGAGGAAGCCATCATCACCATGCCGAAGGTGAGCGGGAGTCCGGCAGCGAGGATCGTGAGCGTGCGGGTCATGAGTTCTGTCTTTCGTCGGGGTCGCACCCAGTGTGAGGGGGCGCCCCGGTCGTGACAGGTGTTCACCGCAAGATGGCCCGAAGGGACCATGCAGCTCAGACCGTGACGAAGGACCGCATGCCGATCGCGCCCATGTCGATCGAGCTGTTGAAGAACCGGATGTCCTCGTCGTCCTCCAGCAGGCTCAGCGCGGCGACCATCGGGCGGTAGTGGTCGTCGGTCGGCACCGCGATCCGCGCCTCTGCCCAGGTGCCGTAGGGGTCGAGCAGCTTGCCGATCTGGCGATCGCGCAGGGCGTCGGCGGTGTCGGCGTCGAACTGCTGGGCCCAGTCCCAGGCGCCGCCGCCGTCCCACTTGACCCGGCCGAGGGCGTGCACGATGTTGCCACTGCCGATGAACACGACCCCGCGGCGACGCATCGCGCGCAGGCGGCTGTAGAGCTGGTAGAGCTGCGGGAGCGGCATCGAGTAGTCGATGCTGATCTGCAGGACCGGCACCTCCGGAGCGGGAGCGAGGTGCTTGAGCACGCTCCACGTGCCGTGATCGAGACCCCACTGCTTGTCGAGCTCCGCCTCGTACTCGACGAGCTGGCGGGCCAGCAGCGTGGCCACCTCGGTGTCGCCGACCGACTCGTACTGCGCACGGAACAGCTCGTCGGGAAAGCCGCCGAAGTCGTAGATGATCGGGTTCTTCGGTGCGTCGGTGATGCGCGTCCGCCCGGGGGTCAGCCAGTGGGCGCTGACGACCACGATGGCCTGCGCCTCGGGCAGCTGCTTCCCCAGCTCGTGCCAGGTACGGGTGTACGCGTTGTCCGAGATCGCGTGCATGGGGTTGCCGTGCCCGACGAACATGACCGGCATCAGCGCGCTGGGTCGCAGCCGGTTGTCGAGATCGCTGATCGAGTACATCGCCATGACACTGCCTCATTCATAGTTGATGCTTCAACTATATCACCACTGGGGACCCGGCTCCTGCCTGAACCGGGACGGCAGCTGATGGACGCCTCCGGGGCCGGGCGGTCGCTGGGCGAGGTCACGACGCGCCTGCACCACGGCGGCCTCGGCCTCCCAGTAGGCGCATCGCACGATCGACCAGTCGAGGACCCGCTTCCGGCTCAGGTGGGTCAGGAGCCGGCCCACCACGCTGATCTGGGTGCGGGCCTCGCCGGCCCCCTCGGGCCACCAGCTCTCGTGCAGAAAGCTCGGCAGACACATGACCAGCTCGTCCGGCCCGAACAACGTCCAGAACCCGCCCGTCTCGTGGAACTGGCGCTCGGCCTCGAGCAGGACGGCTGGGTGCGACCCGAGCCCCAACGTCATGTCTCCCGTGTCGAGGAACGTCAGCAGCCGGTGACGCACCCGCTGGTAGCGACGCACCGTCTCGGGCTTGCGCCCGACCGCGAGCTGCCGGAAGAAGTCGTCGATCAGCGGCCAGGCGGGCTCGTCCATGTCCATGCAAGAACTCAAGCAGCGACGACTGACACTACGAGCCCAACGCCGCCAGGACGTCGGCCGTGAAGCTGTCGAACGTCACCTCGTCGGGCGAGCCGGGACGGGCACCGAGCCTGACGGCCACGACCCCCTCGCTGGGCACGACCGCGACGTACTGGTTGCCGTAGCCGAAGGCCCAGAAGGCATCGTCGGGCACGTTCGGCGCCAGGCGACCCTCGTAGGGGGCCTTGTCACTCGCGAATCCGGCCTGCCGCAGCACCTCCACGATCCGGCCCTCGGCGTTGACCCACCACAGCAGGCCGTAGGCGGCGTTGAGCGGCGACGACGGACTCGTCGCCTGACCGACGTAGTCGGCCGACACGATCTGCCGGCCGTCCCAGCTGCCGTCGTTCAGCATGAGGTGCCCGACACGGGCCAGGTCGAGGCAGGTGGACTCCATGCCGGAGTAGGTCAGCGCGTTCCCGGCGCCGTCGCGACCCCAGGCCGTGTCACGCATCCCCAACGGCTCGAGCAGGCGTTCCTCTGCGAGGTCGGCGACGTCATCGGTGTCGGAGACGTCGTCGAGCACGGACTCCAGCGTCTGCACCGCCGCGTTGTCGTAGACCCACCGCTCGCCCGGCTTGCCGCCCTGCGGGAGTCCGGTCGCGTACGACGTCTGGTCGGACGTGGCCCGGATCATCCGGCGATCGGCAGCGTCGCTCCAGAGCCGGCCCGACGTCATCGCCAGCAGGCTGCGGACCGTCACCGCCTCCGCGTCGGTGCCGCGCCACTCGTCGACCCACTCCGCTGCTGTGCCGTCGAGGACGAGCGCACCCTCGTCGGCGAACGTGCCGACCAGCAACGAGGTGAGTGACTTCGCGATGGAGTAGACCGTGTGAGGAGCACGCGGCGCTCCCCCGTTCCAGTACGCGTCGTGGACCAGCCGGCCGTCCTGCACGACGGCGACGCAGGTCGACCCGTGCGCCGCGAGATCGGTGTCGAGCGCCGTCCAGTCGCCCCGCTCGGCACGGGTCCAGTCGGCGCCGGGATAGGTCGCCTTCGGCGAGGGGGCGACCGTGGGGGTCGGCGCTTCCGGTGTAGCCGTCGATGTCGTGCCGGCAGGCTGCGGGGCGGGCCGGGCGTCGTCCGAGCCCGAACAGGCGGCCAGCACCAACAGGGCCGTCGCGGCGGCCGCGCCTCGGAACGTCACGAGTCTCGACGCGGCAGCCGGATGCGGATGGGTCCGCGGGCCGTCGCCGGATCGATGACCTCGCCGTGCTGCGTGATCTCGACCGCGCCACGATCCATCAGCCGGCGCGCTGCCTGACGCACCGGCTCCATCAGCGGGCGCCACTCGTCCGGCGACGCCTCCCGGGCCACGTCCGAGGGGCAGATCGTCGACGCGCGCGACCGGGACTCCAGCATCGCGAGGATCCGTTGCTCGAGGTCCGGGCTCTCTGCACTGGGTGGCGGCACCCGTCCAGCCTCCCCTGCCGAGCCGACGACCACAAACTATGACAAATCCCACGAGACCCTCGACGTCCACGAGTTGGAGGCGTGCGCGACAATGGAGGGATGCCCACTGCCATGGATCTGCGCCTGTTGCTGCGGCATCCGGTGGAGTTCGTGGCGGGCGAGACTCCGGCCGACTCGCGGTTCGTCTTCCACACCCCCGACGGCGACCGGACCGCCACCGCCAACGAGGCGATCGGCCCCCTCAGCCAAGGCATCCGGGTCATGTCGGCCGACAAGTCCGTGCGCGCCTGGGCCACCCCGGCGATCCTCGCGCTGCGCATCATGGCCCGCGGCGCGCTCGGCTCCCCCGATCCCACCGAGCTCAGCCAGCTGCAGAACGCGGGCGCGTCGATCGGCCCCAACGCCGGTGCGGGGCAGGCAGCGATCGCGGCCTTCCTGAAGGCGCTCGAGGTCGACGCCCCGGCGGCCGCGTCGACGCCGCAGCGCCAGGCGTACGTCTCGCCCCAGGCCGCTTCGCCACGCGCTCGCGAGACGACGTTCTCGTGGTCGCTGATCGTGTCGTTCCTCGAACGTCCGACACCGGGCGAGGCGGCGGTCGTCCGGCTCCGGATCCACCCCCGATCGAGCTCGTGGGGCGCCTTCGACGCGGGCGACCTCTTCAACGGCTCGACCCACCCGATGGCCGAGGACGCCAAGGAGCCGACCGCTGCCATGCTGCGCCGGATCGAGGCGTGGTGGCCGGCGGCCGCGTCGCTGCGTGACCCGCACGCGCGCGGCGCCGTGACGGTGGGGCCCGACGACCTCGCCCGACTCGGCGACCGGAGCCTCGCCCCGTCGATGATGGCCAACCGCATCGAGGTGCGCTGGCCGCCCGAGCTCGTCCGGGAGCTCTCGACCTCCGCCGTCGTGCGCCGCCAGGAGACCCCTGGCTCCGACCGTCCGTCGGCCTTCACGCACGGTCAGCTGTTCACCTTCGACTGGCAGGTGGCTCTCGGCGACGACGTCTTGTCGGCCGCCGAGCTCGACCAGCTCGCCCAGTCGCAGACCGGCCTGCTGCGGCTGCGTGATCGCTGGGTGTTCGTCGACAAGGCACGTCTGCACCGGGTGCTCGAGCAGCGGACGCACGAGATCTCCGCCCTCGACGCCCTGCGCGCCGCCGTCACCGGCGAGCTCGAGATCGACGGCCGGCGCACCGAGGTCGACACCGTCGGGTGGCTCGAGGACGTCCGCAAGCGGCTCGCCGTGCAGGACCGTGACATCGCGCCCGCCATCCAGCCGCACGATCTCGACGGGCACCTGCGCGACTACCAGCTCCAGGGCCTGCGCTGGATGACCCAGCTGGTCGACCTCGGACTGGGCGGGATCCTCGCCGACGACATGGGCCTGGGCAAGACCGTCATGCTCATCGCCCTGCACCTGCAGCGCGCCGACGACACGACCGCACCGACCCTCGTCGTCTGCCCCGCCTCGGTGCTGGGCAACTGGGAGCGCGAGATCGAGCGCTTCGCGCCGGGCATCCCCGTCCACCGCTATCACGGGCCCGGGCGCTCACTGCAGGACGTGAAGGACGGTTTCCTCGTCACCACGTACGCGACGATGCGCGCGGACGTCATCGCGCTCTCGGCGCACGAGCCGGGCTGGGGCCTGGTCGTGGCCGACGAGGCGCAGAACATCAAGAACCCGCACGCGCGCACCGCTAAGGCGATCCGCGACATCCCGGCCGTCGCCCGTCTGGCCCTCACCGGCACCCCCGTCGAGAACAACCTCTCCGAGCTGTGGGCGATCCTAGACTGGACGACGCCGGGACTCCTCGGCACCAACGAGCAGTTCCGGGCGACGTGGTCGCGAGCGATCGAGGCGCGCCGCGACGCCGAGAAGGCCACGGGCCTGTCCCAGCTCATCCGGCCGTTCGTGCTGCGCCGCCGCAAGTCCGATCCGGGCATCGCGCCGGAGCTGCCACCCAAGATCGAGACGGACCACCGCGTCCACCTCACCCGGGAGCAGGTCGGCCTCTACGAGGCCGTCGTGCGCAGCACCATGACGCAGATCGAGCAGGCCCAGGGCATCCAGCGTCGCGGTCTGGTGGTCAAGCTGCTGACCCAGCTCAAGCAGATCTGCAACCATCCCGCCCAGTTCCTGCGCGAGCCCGACTCCAAGCTGCTCGGACGCTCCGGCAAGATCGGCGTCTTCGACGAGCTGGTCGAGGAGATCGTCGCCGAGGAGGGTGCGACGCTCGTCTTCACGCAGTACGCCCAGATGGGCCGGCTGCTGACCCGCCACCTGGACGAGAAGAAGATCCCCAACCAGTTCTTGCACGGCGGCACCACGGTGCGCGGCCGCGAGAAGATGGTCAACGACTTCCAGGCCGGCCGGATCCCGGTGTTCGTGCTGTCGCTCAAGGCCGCCGGTGTCGGCCTCAACCTGACTCGCGCCGACCACGTCATCCACTACGACCGATGGTGGAACCCCGCCGTCGAGGACCAGGCCACGGACCGTGCCCACCGCATCGGGCAGACCAAGAACGTGCAGGTCCACCGGCTGATCAGCGAGGGGACGATCGAGGAGTCGATCGACGAGCTCATCCGCTCCAAGCGATCGCTCGCCGACGCCGTCGTCAACGGCGGCGAAGGTGCCCTGACCGAGCTGTCGGACGCCGCGCTGGCCGACCTGGTCCGCCTGCGCCGCTAGGCGTCAGCCCAGGCAGGCCTTCAGCTGTGACACCCGGTAGAAATACGGGCTCGTCGCCGACGGCGTGCAGGACGCGTTGAACTGCACCGGCTGCTCGTTGTGCCGCATCGTCACGAGCACCTCGCCCGAAGCGTTGCGGTAGGCGGCCCACTCCACGTTGCCGCCGAGTCGCCCGGCGACGAATCCCCGCCATGGGTTGCTGCCGTACGAGAATGCCCGCGACGCCTGCTTCTCGCTGCCCGGCGTCTTGATCAGCGCCGCGAACGGCATCGTCACCTCGCCGTGCGCGAGCCGGAACACCGCGGCGGTGCTGCCGCCGGCGACACGGGCGTCCAACGCGGCGAAGAAGTCCTTCAGCACCGGACGGGCTCCCCTGAACGAGCTGGTCTGACCGGCCACGCCGGGGCCGAAGCGGTAGAAGTTGCGCGCGTCCACCGCCTCGGCGAGGCGCTTGGCCGCAGAGACCGGCACGTAGTCGGCGAACGTCACGCGGGTGTTGCCGGCCATGCCCGGGGCCGTCGAGTAGAGCAGGTAGACGTCCAGCGCCTTGCCGACCGGATCGCTGAGCTTGTTCACGTACGACTTCTTGTAGAGCCGCAGCAGCACCTGCCGCGCCGCGGACTTGACGCTCGAGCGGCGCATGACCTTGGCGATCGCAGCACGTCCGGCCTTCGATGACCCGTCCTCGATCAGCAGGTCGTCGTTGACGGTGCGGGGAGTCGTCACGAGGGCCGGGACGACCGCCTGCAGGCCGAGCCTGAAGTAGTTGGCGCTCTGCTTGGTGCGATAGACCGGGCTGGTCTGCATCGCGACCTTCTCCCCCTTGGCCGCCGCGGCGGAGAGGAACGCGCCGTAGTTCGTGGCCGTCCGGCGGCCGATGCCGCGCCACTCGTTCTTGCCGACGGTGCTGAGGTTGCCGTAGCCGATCTTCTTCTCGGCCCGCTGGAACGTGCGGAGCTGGTTGTCGAACTTCTGGCCGCGGGTCGTCAGGGCGCCCTTGCGCGATGCGGCCTTCCACACCGCGAGGGCGCGCTTCTCGGTGCCCGTGCTGGTCAGCGATCGAGCGCCGTGCCGGCCGACGTTCTCGACGAAGAACAGCTCGTACCCGGCCGGCGGGGCCACGATCGCCGTGCCGGCCGGGTCGCCGTACGGCGTCTGGTTGGCGTAGTACCGGTCGTTGCTCACGATGTCGGCGCGTGCGCCCGCCAACGGCAGAGACATGGCCGCGACCGCGACGGTGAGCAGGGTGATGGAGCGCCGGGTTCGCATCCCCCAACTGTAGGTGCGTCGCTCGGCGATTGCCTGCCCCGCACGGCGGAACGACGTGGCAGGGTGATCGCATGCAGCTGCGCTCCACGGCTTTTCGCGTCGCGATGATCATCCTCGCCCTGACGGTGGCGCAGCTGGCCCTGGGCGCGTTCGCCGGCCTGCAGCAGTACGAGGGCAAGGGCTTCGGCTACCGCCTGGTGGTCTACCCGTTCCTCATGCTGCTGGTGCCGGCGGTCTGGTGGTGGAGGACGCGCGATGCGTCCACCCTCCCGTGGGGAGCCTTCGCCCTGATCATGTCGCCGTTCTTCATCGACATCACCGGCAACACCCTCGACCTCTACGACTCGTTCGAGCCGTGGGACAACGTCAACCACTTCGTCAACTGGATGCTCCTGCTGTGGGGCTGCGGCCTGCTGATCGCGCGCGCCGACGTGCAGCCGCGGTGGCTGCTGGTGTTCGGCATCACCGGCCTCGGGGCGATCCTGGCCGTCGCCTGGGAGCTCGGCGAGTGGTACACGTTCATCCGCCGCGGCACCGAGCTCGACGGCGCCTACGAGGACACCCTCAGCGATGAGCTGCTCGGCACCCTCGGGGCGTTCATCGGAGCGATGATCGTCCACTGGACGACGCGCACCACGTCCACCAAGAGTCCTGTCGGCTAGGCCGTCCCACCTGCGACGGCGCCTCAGCGGGCCCTGCGGTCGGCGAGGATCGCCGCGAGGTTGAGGCCCGCCCAGCCGACCGTCACGCCGAGCACCTTCGCCTTGGCACCCTTGGTCGTTCCCTCGGGCGTCAGCAGGATGGCGTCCGACAGATCGAGGGCGACCCGGGCGAACATCGCCTGCTCGCGCGCGGCCGGCGTCGGGGCCAGCAGCGCGAGGGTGCTCACGACGAGGTCGCGGGGCCCGAACACGCGCGCGGTGAGGTCGTACTCGGCCTGCTTCAGCGGGCTCTTGGTCAGGGCGTTGCCGAGGTGCCGGGGCTTCACGAGGGCGAACACCGCGTAGCCGGCGGACGCTGCGGACATGATCTTGCTGTAGCTCGTCATGACCTCGACGCTAGTTCCGCGGGCGTGATCCCGCACGCCCGAATGGGGTGTCGAGACGGATCACACCACGAGCGGGTAGGCGACGAAGAGGCCCGCCGCCGCGGCCGCACCGAAGGCGTAGACCGTCGAGACGATGACAGCGCCGAAGCGAGCACGCAGCGTGATGACGCTGCGCACCGCGAGGAAGGCGCAGGCGAGCGGCATCAGCAGCCAGCAGACGCCCCAGGCCGTGAAGACGTCGTCGGGCCACGTCATCCCGGACGCATCGGCGAGCGCCCCGACCAGCACGACGTACGAGGGGAACAGCATCGGGATCGAGCCGCGCAGGGCCGAGCCGGCCGCCAGTCGAAGACCCGACCGCATCGGCGCGTCGACCCGCCCCTGCGGCTGCGGCTCACCGACGGCGGGCCCGCTGAGCAGCCCGAAGAACTCGCGGCGGCGCAGCAGCAGGATCACCCCGGCGATGCCCACGGCCAGCATCCACCACGATCCGGCCTGCGAGTCGTCCATCGCGTCCGGTCGGCGGTCGAACGGGACGAAGGCGTTGGTCAGCCACACCAGGCCGGGCAGCAGTGCCACGACGAAGGCGCTGAGGGCCAGCCCGATCGCGAAGGTCTGCAGCTTGCTCCACCGGGTGACGAGGTGGCCGGTGGGCATCGGTGCAGGCGTGCGAGCCGGCGCCACGATGCTCGCGGCCGCCGGGACGTGGCGCGTCTCGTCGGACGCCGGGAGCACGACGGGTGCTGTGCTGACCACCGCGAGAGCGTCGAGCATCTCGTGCACCGACTGGTACCGCTCGGCCGGATCGACCGCCATCGCCTTGTGGACCACGGCTGCCAGCGGGGCGCTGACCTCCGGGGTGATGGCGCGGGGGTCGGGACGCGGGTGGTTGCGGTGCGCCAGCAGCTGGGACGCCATGGTGCCCTCGAACGGCGGGACACCGGTCAGGCACTCGTACAGCAGACAGCCGACGGAGTAGATGTCGCTGCGCTCGTCCGCGCGGCCGTCGAACTGCTCTGGTGCCATGTAGTGCGGGGTGCCGGCGACGGTCGCGGTGGCGTCCGATGCCGCCCGCGCGATGCCGAAGTCGACGATCTTGACTCCCCCGTCGTTCGTCACCAGGACGTTCGCGGGCTTGATGTCCAGGTGGAGGATACCGGCCTGGTGACACGCCACGAGTCCTTCCAGGACGCCACGCACGACGATGACCGACCGCAGGCTCGGGCCCTTGAGGGCGAGCAGATCCTTGAGCGAGGTGCCCTCGACGAGCTCCATGACCAGGTGCGGGGTGATCTCCCCGTCGCCGTCGGGCATGTGGACGAGGTCGTGCACCGTCACGACGTGCGGGTGGGACACCCGGGCGAGCGTCGCGACCTCACGGGTGATGCGGCGCATCGCGCGCGGATCGTCGGCGAGGAAGTGCGAGAACCGCTTGATCGCGACCTCGCGCTGCAGCTGTCCGTCGCGGGCGCGGAAGACGACGCCGTGGTTGCCGGCGCCGATGCGTCCCATGAGCTCGAACCGCTGCCCGACCGGGACCGTCGTCGGGGCGATCGGGGACGTCGCCAGTGGGTCGGCCACCACGCTCATCCTCCTGCTCCGGTTCCGGGATCTGGACACTCGACGGTACGCCGTCACTGTCCATTCTCCCTAGCGACTGGTGAGGCCCTGCAGATGGACCGTCCCGGCCGAGTCGAAGGCGGCGACGACGCTGACGCCGGCCAGCTTGATGACGGCACCTCCGTGCAGGGTGACCCAGTCGTCGCCGTCGATGCGCTGGCCGTCGACGGTCGTGCCGTTGGTGCTGCCGAGGTCCTTGATCTGCCACTGCATGCCGCTGCGACGGATCGCGGCGTGCCGGTGCGACACCTCGGGCTCCGCGAACGTCACAGGGCTCTCCGGCAGGCGGCCGAGCACGGCGCCGTCGGGCCCGATCGTGGTCGAGCGACCGCCGCGCTCCAGCCGCAGGAGGCCGGCGACGTTCATGGTCGGCGCGGCGTCGACGACGGCCGGCACGAGGGCCGGGAAGTTCATCGTCGCGTCGGGATCGACGGGACGCACGGCCGCCGGGGCGGGAGCGGCGCGGACCACGGGGGCGTCGCGGACCACGTCCCAGCCCGGACCCGCAGGTTCCGCTGCGCGACGAGAGGGCTCGGCCCGGCCGCTGCCCCTCGCCGGCGGGATCCAGCCGGACCGCAGGCCCGGGTCGACCTCGACGACGACGCGGACGTCGGCCGGAACGGCCCATCCTGCGCGCTCGGCGTGGTCGGCGTACAGCCGCGCGCCGTCGTCGCCGAGCCGCTCGAGGTCACCGTCGGGATCGAGGCGCTCGAGGTCCTCGGGCGCGACGCGGACGATCAGCTCGCCGAAGGCCAGGCGCTCGCCGCTGGGCATGATGACGTGCTGGCCGGTGAGTGCCCGGACGAACCGGCGGCGCAGCACCGCGGCCGACCCGGTCGGGTACGACACGAGCTTCGCGGCGACCTCGGTGGCGGCGGCCTTCTTCGAGCCGGTGCCGAAGATGCTCTGCGCGACCCGCAACCCGATCCAGACGACCGCGACGAAGGCGACGAGGATCAGCAGGTTGACGGTCAACGCGGAGAGAGTGCCCATGGCATCATCGTCAGGGTCGTGTGCGCCTGGCGTCGAGCCGCGGCGGAACACGTTCCACGCACAGAGTCCACGAACGCAGAGTCCACGAAGGAGCGCCGGTGCTGCACATCGCCTGGTCGGCCGGCGAGCAGTCCGGTCAGGCGACGATCGAGGCCGGGTCCACCTTCATCCTCGCGCGGCGGATGGACCTGCCCGAGCAGCGTCCCGTGGTCGCCGAGCAGCTCGACGGCTCGGCGTACGTGTTCGTGCGGCTGCCCTACGTCAGCGACCCGGCGCTGGTCGTCACCGCGACCACCACCCATCCCGTCGTCCACCGCGGCCAGCGCGACAACGGCGCGATCGTGGAGATCACCGGGCCGTCGGGCACCGCCACCACGCCGGCGCCCGGCCAGAAGATCTCACTGACCGACAGCGGCAGCCGGATCGAGCTGCGGTTCCCCGACCTGACGTTCACCGCGATCGTCGAGTTCACGCTGCCCGCCATCCCGGACGGCTCGGGCACCGTGCAGCTCGGGGTCGACTCGTTGCAGCACGACGACGCCTGGCTGGTCGCCGCGATCGCGGTCGCGCTCTCCCCCGAGCACGGCGTCGTCGCCCACGGTGACCTCAAGCGCGCCTTCGCCCTGTGGCGCGGCACGGACGAGCACAGCGACGGTGCGTTCGACCGCAACGTCCTGCGCCCCGCCCTGGCCGCGCGCACCATCGAGGCGGGGCCGCGGATGAACAAGATCGTCCTGCTCGTGGAGCGGTGCCGCCGCACGTCGGAGTTCCCGGCCCGGTTGCTCGACGACGTCCGCGCCCGCCTCGACGCAGCCCGCCGTCAGGCCTGAGCCACGGTCAGTTGTTGGCCTGGTCGAACGCGTCGATGACCTCGGCCTTGATGCGGCCACGCTCGGACACCGGGTGGCCGTTCTCGTTGGCCCAGGCACGGATGTGGGCGAGCTCCTCCGAGGAGCGTCCTGAACCGGACGTGCCCTTGCGCGGCCCTCCGCGGCCGGAGGACCGCTTGGTCGCGACCTTGGTGTACTTGTCGAAGGCGGCGTAGAAGTCCTTCGCCTCGTCATCGGTCAGGTCGACGGAGTAATCGGCCCCACCGACGGAGAAGATGATGGTCTCCCCCTGCCCTCGCTCGAGCTCTTCGCCCGACAGGTCGCTGGTGATGATCTCGATGGTCTTCTTGGCCATGATTCTCCTAAGCGTGAATAAAGGCCCGCACTAATCGCAACCCGGTTTTAGCAATCTGGTCCGGCTAATCGCCGCTATCGATTCGTACGGATATCGACCAGTATTCACCCACCCTTGTCAGGCACCAAAGAGGCGCGCATTCGCAGCCATTCATTTCCCGTCCGGGGGTGCCTGACAGACTCGCACCATGAACTGGGACGACCTGGGTGACGAGCTCGAGCGCATCGGCGACACATCGGACCGCGCCTACCGGCTCGGGGAGTACCGACGGCTTCTCGCCGACCTGTCTCCGGGCGAGGACGGCCTGGCCGAGGTGCTGACGAATCTCGGCGACGACCTGACGATGGACGGGCAGCTCGACGAGGCAGAAGCCGCCTACCAGCAGGCGGCCGACGACGGCGGACGAACGGTGCTCAATCCCCACGTCGGTCTCCTCGACGTCGCGCTGCGCCGCGGCGACGACACCCGCGCCGACGAGCTGCTGGCGCTCCTGCTCACCAAGAGCCGCGCCGATCAGCTCGTCGTCGGCGACTACGAGTGGATCGGCGAGTCGCTGGAGGAGGCGGGACGACTTCGCGCCGCGCTGCGCTGGCTGACGATCCCCCTGCGCGACATCCAGCCCGGCGACATCGACCTCATGCCCGTCGTCTGCCTCAACGGCCGGTGGCGCGTGCGCCGTGCGCTCGACCTGCCCGTCGACGCCTACGACGAGGCGCGCGAGGTCTGGCACGAGATCAACGCCGCCAGGCCTGACGACACTCAGGCCTGACGCGACGACGCATCACGGCACCGTGATGACGATCTTTCCGCGGGTGTGGCCCTCCTGGCTGAGCTCCCAGGCCTGCTGGGTCTCGGCCAGCTCGAAGGTCGCCGCGATCTCGACCTTCAGCGTGCCGTCGTCGAACAGCTCGGCCAGCTCGTCGAGGTCGTCGACGTCCGGCCTGACGAACACGTAGGTGCCGCCCATGTCGTTGACCACCGGGTCGATGATGGACGCGATGCGACCCGCCGATGACTCGGCCAGCAGGTCGGGGCTGACGGCCAGGTCTGCTCCGTTGAGGTCGAGCACTGCGGTGACGCCGTCCGGGACAGCGGCCCGGACCCGCTCGACCAGCCCGTCGCCGTACTCGAACGGCTCCGCGCCGAGACCGCGCAGGTAGTCGTGGTTGCCCTCGGACGCCGTGCCGAGCACCCGCGCGCCGAGCGAGGTCGCGATCTGCACGGCGAACGAGCCGACTCCGCCGGACGCGCCGTGGATCAGCACGATGTCGTCCGGGCCGACGTCGAGCACGTGGACGAGCGACTGGAAGGCGGTGAGCCCGGCGAGCGGGATCGCGGCGGTCTCGGCGAAGCTCGCACTCGCGGGCTTCTTGGTGACGGCGCGGATGGGCGCAGCGACCTTCTCGGCCAGGGTGCCGCCGTGCACGGCGTCCTTGCGGAGGTAGCCGAACACCTCATCGCCCGGCACCAACGTCGTCACCGCCGGACCGACCGCCTCCACGACGCCGGAGACGTCCCAGCCCGGGATGACCGGGAAGAACGTGTCGAGCGCGCCGTCCAGCCCGCCCGAGGCGATCTTCCAGTCGACGGGGTTGACCGACGAGGCGAGCACCTTGACCTTGACCCAGTCGGGCCCGATCTTGGGTTCGTCGACGTCGGTCAGCTCCAGGGGCCCGCCGAAGGACGCGTAGGTGATCGCCTTCACGCGTGGTCGGACTTGGGGTCGATCAGCTCGTCGATGCTCTCCTCGACGTCAGGTCCCGCGCTGTAGACGACCGTCTCCTCCAGCTCGATGTGCTCGTCGGCGAGCAGCGGGTGGACGTCGGACGAGTTGTTCGGGGCGGGAGGAGGCGTGGGCTTCGGCGTCGGCGGCGCGGGAGGCGGCGTGGGGCTGTCGCTGCTCGCGGCGTGCTTCGCGGTGTCGACAGCTTCCTCGACCTTGTCGACGGCGTCCTCCGCGGTGTCGGCGCTGTGCTTGGCGACGCTGCCCACCTTGTCGGTCACCTTGTCGGCGATGTCCTTGAGGCGCGGATCCTCCTTGACCTTCTCGGCCGTCTCGTGGACGAACTCCTGCGCCTGGGCGGTCGCCTGCTGCACGCGCGGGTCCTCGGCGACCTGCTGGGCGGTCTGCTTGATCTGCTCGTACCGCCCGCGGCCGGCCTTCGCGCCGAGCACGTAGCCGCCGCCGAACGTGGCGAGGAGGGTCAGCTTCTTGATGGGGTGGCTGAAAAGAATGCTCATGCTCTATGACTACCCCGTCGGCGGTGTGACAACCACCCCCCTTTGTCATCAGACGCCCAGCAGACCCCGGATGTCGTCGTGGCTCAGAGCGCCCGAAAGTGCTGCGCCATCGTCCATCACAGCGTCGAACAGGGCCGCCTTGCGGGTCTTGAGCTCCATCACCTTCTCCTCGATGGTGTCGGACGACACCATGCGATAGACCATGACAGGCCGGGTCTGGCCGATGCGGTGCGCGCGGTCGACCGCCTGCGCCTCGGTTGCGGGGTTCCACCACGGGTCGAGGACGTAGCAGTAGTCGGCTTCCGTGAGGTTGAGCCCGACCCCGCCGGCCTTCAGGCTGATGACGAAGACCGGCCGCTCGCCCGACGTGAACTGCTCGACGGCCGCCGATCGGTTGCGGGTGCGTCCGTCGAGGTAGGCGTGGGCGATGCCTGCCTCGTCCAGCCGCGCGCGGACCCGCTTGAGGTACGTCGTGAACTGGCTGAACACGAGCACGCGGTGCCCCTCGGCGATCACCTCCTGGAGGTGCTCCATGAGGACGTCGATCTTGGCCGAGCCGACGTCGTCGTACTGCTCGTCGATCAGTCCGGGGTCGAGGCTCAGCAGCCGCAGCGTGGTGAGCGACCGCAGGACCTCGAAGCGGTGGTCGGACGAGTCGTCGGCCAGCAGCCCCATGACCTTCTGCCGTTCGCGCTGCAGGTGGGTCTGATAGATGCGGGCGTGCTTGGGGCTGAGCGCGACGTCGAGGACCTGCTCGGTCTTGGGCGGCAGGTCGGACGCGACCTCGTCCTTGGTGCGGCGGCGCATCAGCGGGCGGACCCGGCGCTGCAGGAGCGCCAGCTTGTCCTTGCCGTGGCCGGCCTCGATCGGTCGCTGATAGCTCTCGGCGAAGCGTTGCGGATCGGGGTAGAGCCCGGGCGCGACGATCGACAGCATCGCCCACAGGTCCATCAGCGAGTTCTCCAGCGGCGTGCCGGTGATGGCGAGCTTGAACGGGGCGTCGAGGCGCCGCGCGCACTGGTACGTCTTGCCCTGGTGGTTCCTGACGAACTGGGCCTCGTCGAGCAGCAGGCCCGCCCACGTGTGGTCGCGGTAGGCGTCGTTCTCGATGCGGAACAGCGCGTAGGACGTGACGACGATGTCGGCGCCGGCGATGGCTTCGGCGAGCTCGGTGCCACGACGAGCGCGGGTGCCGAAGATGGTGGCGACCTTCAGCCCGGGGGCGAACCGCTCGGCCTCGCGCGCCCAGTTGCCGACGACGCTCGTCGGCGCGACCACGAGGAACGGGCCGCTGCCGCGCTCCACCTGCCGCACGATCATCGCGAGCGCCTGCACCGTCTTGCCGAGCCCCATGTCGTCGGCGAGGATGCCGCCGAGCCCGTGGTCGGCGAGGAAGCTGAGCCAGGCGTACCCGTCGTGCTGGTACGGACGGAGCTCGGCGTCGAGCCCTGCGGGCACCTGCTGCGCCGGGATCTCCTCGAGCGACGCCAGCGCCCCCACGGACTGCTGCCACCTGCTCGACTGCCGCTCCACGGTGCCGAGCGAGACCAGCTCCTCCCACATCCCCGCCTGGAAGCGGCTGACGCGCAGCCGATCGCTGCGACGGTCGGTGAGCTGGCGGGCCTCCTCGATGAGGTCACGCAGCTGCACGAGCTCGGGTCGGTCGATCGACAAGTAGGTGCCGCTCAGCAGGACGACGTGCGTCTCCCCCGCCGCGAGGGCCGCGAACAGGGGGCCGAAATGAACCCGTTCCCCCTCGATCGTGACCGTGACGGCGAGGTCGTACCAGTCGCTGCGCGGGTCCTTGCCGTCCTCGAGCGAGATGTGCACGACCGGGGCGACGTTCGCCAGGCGGTAGTCGGGACGCTCGCCGGTGATCTCGACGTCGACGCCGGCGGCGATCAGGGCCGGGACGACGTCCTCGCTCAGGACGACCGCCGGGTAGCCGTCGAGGCGCGCCGTCGGCACCAGGGTCACGCGGCCGGCGGCGTCGGTGGCGACCGGCAGCCCCTCGGGAGGCACGAAGGCGGTGGCCAGGTCGTGCTCGGCCGCACGGTCGCGGAAGGGCTCGCCGCTCGGGCTCCACGTCGTCCGGACGATCTCGCCGTCGATCTCGTACGCGAACCCCCAGGTGACGTCCGCCGCCAGCCCGTCGTGGTGGATCGTCACCGACAGGCGGGGCGGGACGATCTCGGGGACGTCGACCCGCGGGTCGACCCGCACGGACCCGACCACCCGCTGGAGCCGCGGGTAGAAGTCGCGCAGGAACTCCGCCGCGTCGGCCTGGGGCACGGTGATGCCGCGCCGGTTCTGCAGGAGCGTGCGCAGGGGCTGGTCGAGCGGCTGGTCGAAGGGCGCAAGCCACAGCCGGCTCGGATGGTCGTCGTCCCAGGCGGCGATGCCGTGCGCCGGCTGACCGATCAGCATCGTCCGGTCGTCGAGGAGGGCGTCGGCGATCGCGTCGTCGGACAGGTTCACGGTCACCAGCAGCCCGCCCGAGCTGCCCGGGGTGATGTCGAGGCTGACGACGACCGGCGAGCGGACGATCGTCACCTGCGCGTCGTCGGGTCCGAGCAGCGTCACACCGGCGTCCGCCAGCCCGTCGAACACCCGCCAGGCATCACGCGTGAGCCCGCCGAGGTCGATCGTGCCGTCGGCGCGGCGGACGTGCGAGTAGTGGCTCCTGACGGCGACCTGCAGCTCGGCGAGGGCGTCCACCTGGGGGTTGCCGCCGTTGAAGCCGCGGGTGGACGCCTCGACGTCGGGCCACGTGGCGCCGGTCTTGATCCACTTGCCCTTGGAGCCGCGGCGCAGCGGCCGCGCGGACAGCATCGCCTCCCCTTGGTAGTAGGACGGGTCGAGCCCGATCTGCAGTGCCCAGTCGGTCGACGTCCGGACGGTCTCGCCGACCACCAGGGGCGCGAGGGTGGATCGCCAGGTCGGCTCGGACGGTCGTGCCACGGCACGGCGACGCCAGCTGTCCTGCGGCAAGGCCGGAGCCGATGGCTCCGGTTCGGGCTCCAGCGCCGCCAGAGAGCCACGGATGGCGATGATCACCGCGACGGCGTGCTTGCAGCTGAAGCCGACGAAGCAGTCGCAGGTGGCCGCGATGTGGGTGCCGCCGGCACGGGTCTCGCGCACCTCGACGGTCGTTGAGTAGACCTGCGGGCCGGACCCGCGCACCACCGCGCTCGCGGAGGCACCGTCGGCATCGATCGTGCTGACGGTCACCCGCCCGGCGTGGGCGTAGGCCTTGCCGCGCGCGAACGATCCGGAGTCGAACGCACGGCGCAGCTCTGCGTCGGTCAGGGAGCTGATCGTCGGCGTCACGTTGTGAGGTTAGTCGGCGGTGCCGACACGGTCCCCCGGGTGCGTCGTCGGGACCCTGCCCTCAGTCGACAGGCACGACGTAGGAGTCGACCTGCGCGATGAGGTCGCCCCTGAACCGGAACAGGTCGCTGAAGACGAACCGGCACCTGGCTCCCCCGACGAAATGACCGGCACCCGTTCCGGTGGCGACGAGGAGGTCACCGGACTCGAGGATGCGGTCGACAGTCAGCTCGGGACTTCCTTCGAACAGCGGACTCTCGATCTCGGCGTCGAACTCGGACTTGCCGTGGGTGGTGCGGACGCCGTGGATGTTCCACACGATGTCTTCCGTCAGGCAGTCGAGGATCTCGCCATGATCGCTGCGCCGGAAGCCGTCCACGTAGCGCTCCACTGTCTGCAGTCGTGCGGTGGGCGCGGCCGGTCGGGCGAGATGGTCCGCGAGCGCGTCGAGGAGGCCGGCCAGGCCGAGACGCGCCTGCTCGCTGCGCAGCTCGGGCGGAAGGCGTCGTTGATGGATCGTGATGGCTGTGTCCGACCCGACCGGCTCGAGCCGGATGGTCGTCTCCAGCCCCGTGGCCGGCTCGACCATGACGAGTCTGCGGGGAGGGTCGATCGTGTCGTACCGGAGCTGCAGGCGGTGCCCGGGCGTCCCGCTGCGCGGTTCACGCGTCTCCATGACCACGACTCCCCCGACCCGGAGGTCGACGGTGACCGACTCCGGCGGGATCGTCGCGTGGTCGCCGCCCCAGAACGCTGCCAGGTGCTCCGGGGTGGTCAGCGCCTGCCAGACCAGCTCGACAGGAGCGGACAACGAACGCGACGCGATGAGCTGATCGCCGTCCAGCGTCGAGTCGGCGGCGCTCATCGGGCATCGTCCTGCCCCGACGCGACGTGCGTCTCGAGCCGGTCGAGTCGCGACGCCCACTGACGGCGCTGCTCGCCGATCCACCCCTCGAGCTCGCCCATCCGCTCGACGTTCAACCGGCAGGGCCGTCGCCGACCGTCCGCGCGCTGCTCGATGAGCCCGCACCGTCGCAGGATGCCGATGTGCCGTGAGATCGCCTGATGGGTGACGGCGAAGGGTTCTGCCAGCTCGCCGACCGTCGCGTCTCCGGAGGCGAGCCGCTCGACGATCGCGCGGCGGGTGCCGTCACCGAGCGCCGCGAACGCCTCGTCGAGGGGTGGAGTGAGGTGTGTGCTCATCCCCGCAGAGTATCCGCAACCCTATCGTTGCGCAATGAAACCGTTGCGATGGGTGCAGGCGTCTACCCGGCCCACGACGGGTTCGGCACCACGAAGTCGCGCGAGATCGCCGTGACGTCCGTGGCACCGGTCAGCGCCATGGTCAGGTCGAGCTCGGCGATCACGTTGGCGATGACCTCCTCGACGCCCTGCTGGCCCGCGATGGCCATGCCGTACATGTACGGACGTCCCAGCAAGCACGCGTCGGCGCCGTGGGCGAGGGCGGTGAAGACGTCGGCGCCGGTACGGATGCCGCTGTCGAGCAGGACGGTCGGGTCCGGCCCGACCGCGTCACGAATCGTGATGAGGGCGTCGAGCGATGCGATGGAGCTGTCGACCTGGCGTCCACCGTGGTTGGACACGACGATCGCGTCCACGCCCAGATCGAAGGCCCGGCGGGCGTCGTCGGGATGCAGGACACCCTTGAGCACGACGGGCAGGCGGGTGCGGTCGCGCAGCGTGGCGATGTGGTCCCAGCTCAGGCCCGGGTTCGAGTAGATGTCGAGGAACGTCTCGACCGAGGCCCGGGGCATCGGCGAGCGCAGGTTGTCCCAGAAGCTGCCCGGGTGATTCTTGGTGATGGAGATGAGCGACTTGATGGCCTGCAACGTGACCTTGGTGTCCGAGGCGGTTCCGCGGGCCGCGGCCACGCGCTCGGCCACGATCTCGCGGAACCGGCGGTCGGATGTGTACTGGCCGATGCCGAGGCCCTGTGCGAACGGCAGCGAGCCGAGCGTGAGGTCCTGCGGACGCCAGCCGAGCACCGTGGTGTCGAGCGTGATGACCAGGGCCTTCGCGCCGCTGGCCTCGGCGCGCCCGATGAGGCTGTCGACGAGGGCCTCGTCGGTGCTCCAGTACAGCTGGACCCAGTGCGGGGTGCTGCCCATCTCGGCCGCGCACTCCTCCATCGGGGTGCCGCCCTGGTTGGTGAAGACGTACGGGACGCCGGTGGCGGCGGCGGCCCTGGCGGTGTGCAGGTCGGCATCGGGGTCGATCAGCTGGCCGGCGCCGACCGGCGCGAGCAGCAGGGGCGAGCTCAGCTCGGTCCCGAGCAGGTTCACCGACAGGTCACGCGTCGCCCCGCCGTGCGCCATCCGCGGCACGATGGCCCAGCGGTCGAAGGCGGTGCGGTTGTTGCGCATGGTGCGGCCCTCACCCGCGCCTCCCGCGACGTAGGCCCAGCCCTTCGGCGTCGCGACCTTCTTGGCGGCCCGCTCGAGGTCCGCGAACGAGGTGGGGACGGCCGGCTTCATGCCGACCACCCCGGCGCGATAGATCGCGCCCTGCCGCTCGCGGCCCGGTCCGGGGGCTGCCGCAGTCGGGCCACCCACCTGTGTCGGACTGTCAGTGACCTGGGTCTGCTCCGCCATCGTGCTGCCTCTCTCTGCGCCCGGGTCGGGCCGTGGTGGTCCGAGCGTATGTCGACGCCAGGTCATAGGCTCGGCAGGTGGACGCGGGTCCGTCCGCGACGCACACGCAGCAGGAGGTCATATGCCGGTCTGGCTCGAGGCTGGGGCATGGGGACTGCTCGCCGGCGGGGCGCTCGTGCTGGGCGCGCTCATAGCCTGGCTGGTCCGCGTCCCCCAGCCGGTGGTCGCCGGTGTCATGGCGTTCGGATCCGGCGTGCTGATCTCTGCGCTCTCCTTCGATCTGATCGACGAGGCCGAGCGGACCGGCGGGCTGGTGCCGACCGTGGCCGGCGCCCTCGGCGGTGCGGTCGTCTACGTCGCGGCCAACCTCGCCCTGGCCCGACGCGGCGCCCGGCATCGCAAGCGGTCGCAGGGCCAGCAACCGTCCGAGGACGAACAGGCCGGCAGTGGTGCCGCGATCGCCGTCGGGGCGTTGCTCGACGGCATCCCCGAGTCCGTCGTGCTCGGCGTCTCGCTGCTCGGTGGCGGCGGCGTCGGCGTGCCGGTGCTGGCCGCCATCTTCATCTCGAACCTCCCCGAGGGGCTGTCCAGCGCCGCGGGCATGAAGCGCAGCGGCCGCAGCGCCCGCTACGTGTTCGGCGTGTGGGTGAGCATCGCCGTCGCGTCGGGCATCGCCGGTCTGCTCGGCTGCCTGCTGCTGCAGGACGCGTCACCCGAGACGATCGCGGCCATCACGGCGGTTGCCGCCGGTGCGATTCTTGCGATGGTCGCCGACACGATGATCCCCGAGGCGTTCGAGAAGACCCATCTGTACGCCGGCCTGATCGCGACGGTCGGCTTCCTGCTGGCGTTCACGATCGGACGCGCGTAGGCGGCGCGGCTACTTGCCGGCCGACTCGCTCAGCGCTTCGCCCAGTCGCTCGGCCAGGCCGCTGGCCCGCAGCACCCGCGTCTCGATCGCGGCGCGCACGGCGTCCTCCGAGCCGATCAGCGTCACGGACGACTGGGCGCGGGTCAACGCCGTGTAGAGCAGCTCGCGGGTGAGCAGGCGGGAGTCGTCGTCCGGCAGGAGCACCGACACGTGGTTGAACTGGCTGCCCTGGCTGCGGTGCACGGTCATGGCGTAGGCGGTGTGGACCGCGCCGAGGCGGGACGGGGCGAAGCGGCGTCGCTCCTCCTCGGCGATGACGACCGCGAGCCCGTCGCCGGCCGGCACCGTGATGCCGGTGTCACCGTTGTAGAGCCGCAGTCCCCGGTCGTTCTCGGTGACGAGCACGGGGCGGCCGGCGAACCACGGGCGTCCGAGGGTGTAGCCGGTGTCCTCGTCGAGCCACCGCTCAACCTGGTCGTTCCACGTCTGGGCGCCGAACGGTCCCTCGCGGTGGGCGCACAGCAGCCGGTGGCGGTCGAGCTCGGCCAGCGCCCCCTCGACGTCGCCGACCTCGGCGGCGGCCCGCATCGCGCGCGCCCCCGGCAGCACGAGCTGCTGGACAGTCTCGGTCAGGTGGTCACCACCGATCAGCCGCACGCTGGGGTGGCCGGCGCGCAGCACCTCGATGGCGCGGTCGGCGTCGCCGTCGCGGACGGCGGAGGCGAGCGTGCCGATCTCGTCGCCGAAGCGGTGCTCGCTCACGAGCTGCGCCACCGGTGACGTCGGTCCGTCGGTCCACCCGCCGACGAGATCACGGAGCACCGAGCCGGCCTCGATCGATGCGAGCTGGTCGGGGTCACCGACCAGCAGCAGGCGGCTGTCGGGCCGGACCGCCTCGACGAGACGCGCCATCAGCGTCAGCGACACCATCGAGCTCTCGTCGACCACGACGACGTCGTGGGGCAGCCGGTGGCGCCGGTCGTGCCGGAAGCGGGTGGAGTTGTCGGGCCGGAAGCCGAGCAGCCGGTGCAGCGTCGACGCCTCGAGCCCGCGGAGCCAGGTGCGCTCGTCGTCGGTGAATCCCCCGGCCTCGGAGACAGCGGCGACGGCCTCCTTCATCCGCGCGGCGGCCTTGCCCGTGGGGGCGGCAAGCGCGACCCGCAGCGGTGGTGCGCCCGCCGCGGTGGCCTGCGATGCCAGCACGGCGAGCAGCCGGGCCAGCGCCGTGGTCTTGCCGGTGCCGGGTCCGCCGGTCAGGATCGTGGTCCACCGCCGGGCCGCACCGTCGGCGGCGGATCGCTGCTCGGCATATCCCTCGCCCGGGAAGAGCCGGGCGAGGTCGGACGCGAGCAGGTCGGCAGCCGGTGTCGGCGGGGTGAGCTGCGAGCGTCCGACCAGATCGCTGCACAGCTCGGTCTCGAGCTCGAAGTAGCGGTCGAGGTAGACCAGCCGGTGGTCGACGCGCAGCACGGGTACGTCAGCGTCGACCAGTCGGCTGCGGGACACCTCGCGGTGCCAGGCGACGGGATCGGCGGGCCACGGCAGCTCGGGGGTGTCGGCCCCGAGCTCGGCCACCAGCTCGGCGAGCTCGATGCACGTCGACCCGTTGCGCACGGCGCGGACGGTCAGCGCGAACGCCAGGCGGACGTCCTCCGACGTCTCCCCCACGACGTCCGACACCCGTGTGGCGACCCGCACGTCGGCGGACGTCAGCACCCCAGCGGCGTTGAACTCCGCCAGCACCCCGGTCGCACCGCGGGCGATCCGCCGGTCGTACGGGTCGTCCAGCTGCAGCAGGTCGGTCATGCGTCGCCCCTTGAGCCTGTCGAAAGGTCCCCGCCCCTTGAGCCTGTCGAAAGGGAGCCTGCCGAAAAACCGTCCAGCAGGTCGGACAACGCCAGCACGAGACTGGTGGGCGGCCGCCACGCGAACACGCCGTACGTCTGGCCGTCGGCGCGCGGGGTGTCGGGGCCGGCCATGCCGCGGACGTACAGGTAGGCGATGCCGCCAAGATGCACGTCCGGGTCGTAGCCGGCCTGCCGCCAGCGCAGGAAGCGGTGCACGACGACGGAGTAGAGCAGCGCCTGCAGCGGGTACGTGCCCGACAGCATCGCCGCGGTCAGGCCGGACGGGTGGTAGCCCTCGAGCGTCAGCGGGGTGTCGAAGTCGCCGAGCCAGTTGGTCTTGTAGTCCACGACGAGCACGCGGCCGTCGGGCAGCCGCAG
>JAOPWZ010000040.1 GCA_025965435.1 Aeromicrobium sp. | reverse complement strand
CCACCCTCGTCGCCGCCGGAGCCATCGCCGTCGGATCGGGTGCCACCTTCACCTCCACCAGCGCCAACACGATCAGCTCGGTCACCTCGGGCTCGCTGAGCCAGAGCAACTCCAAGGCCGGCGCCGCCATCATCAACGTGGCCGCCATCAAGCCCGGCGACGTCGTCAACGGCGGCCTGACGATCACGAACACCGGCACCCTGCCTGCGACCTTCTCGCTGACGGAGACCGCCTCGACCAACACCTTCGCGGCCAGCAACCTGACCCTGGTCATCACCAACACCACGACCAACAAGGAGATCTTCAACGGTACGTTCGGCGGTCTCGTCGACGGCACCAAGAAGGACCTCGGCACCGTCGCTCCCGGCGTCGCCAACAACTACACGTTCAGCGTCAAGCTCGACCAGGCCACGCCCAACACCGACCAGGGCAAGACCGCCTCGGCCGCGTTCCAGTGGGACTCCGTCCAGGCCGACGGCGCGACGACCAACCAGTAGTCCCACCACCCAGACCTGCAGGTCCCCCCGGCCTGCTTGACGACGTGCCGTCGACCCTTCGGTCGGCGGCACCTTGTCGTTCTCCGCAGATGTGTAGGTCCTGGGGCAATCGTGTGGACGTTGCGTGGATCGACTCTTCCTAGAGTTGAGACATGAACCGGACGAACCGCCGCCGAGAGGAGATGCCCACGATGACCCGCCGCCTGCCGATCATGATCGCCGCCCTGCTGGCCGTCGTCGCCGCCGTCGCCCTCACCGGTTCGTCGTCCGCATCGTTCGTCTCCAGCACCAGCTCGACCGGTGCGGTCACCGCCGCCGCCGACTGGACCCCGCCGACCGTCACGGTCGCCGCGCCCGCCACCGCCCTCAAGGGGACCGTCCAGCTCACCGCGACCGCCACGGACGCCGTCTCGGATGTCGCCGACGTCACGATCCAGCGTGCGGCCGCCGGCGGCACCACCTGGACCACGGTCTGCACCGTCAACGCCGCTCCCTTCGCGTGCGACTGGAACACCGCCTCGGTCGCGGACGGCGGCTACGACCTGCGCGCCGTCGCGGTCGACAAGGCCGGGAACACCGCGACCTCCGCGTCGGTCCGGGCCACCGTCGCGAACGCGCTGACCGTCGTGCTGGCCCGCCCGGGCGACATCCTGCGCGGCGGTGTCACGGCGACGACCACGCTCAGCAACACCGGCACCCTGACGCCGACGGTGAACGTCCAGTACGCACCCAGCGGCACGACGACGTGGAACACGCTGTGCACCGTCACCGCTGCGCCCTACACCTGCTCGGTCGACTCCACTCTCGCTGCCAACGGCAGCTACGACCTGCGGTCCGTCGCCGTCGTCGGCAGCACGACCTACACCTCAGCGGTCGTGGCCAACGTGCTCGTCGACAACCTCGCCCCGACCGTCACGATGAACGATCCCGGCTCGGCCCTCAAGGGCACCGTCGCGATCACGGCCACGGCGGCCGACCAGCACTCCGGCCTCGCGAGGGTCCTCATCCAGACCCAGGCCGCGGGCGGCGCCTGGACGGACCTCTGCGTCAACACCACCGCCCCGTACAGCTGCTCGCTCGACACCAGGAAGCTGGCCAACGGCACCCACGGCTTCCGGGCCGTCGCCACCGACAGGGCCGGCAACGCCATGACCTCCGCGGTCATCAGCCGGGACGTCCTGAACACGGTCACCTCGGTGGCCCTGTCGGAGCCCAAGCCCTACCTGCGCGGCAACGTCCCGATGACCGCCACGGTCACGAGCAACGCCAGGATCGACTCCGTCAAGGTGCAGCGCTGGGACGCCGCCGCCAACGCCTGGAAGGACATCTGCACCGCGGCCGTCACGGGCACCGGGTCGCCGTCCGTCTACTCGTGCACCTTCGCGACCGCCGGTGTCGCCGACGGCAAGTACGACCTGCGCGCGGTCGCGACCAGCTCCGACGGTGTCGTCACCACCTCCGCGGTCGTCACCAACCGCGTCATCGACAACACCGGTGGCAAGGGCCTCGACATCCAGACCACCAACGGCGGGACCGCCGGCCGGATCGACGCGGGCGACACGATGGTCTACACCTTCAGCGAGCAGATGGACCTCAGCTCGATCTACGCCGGCTGGACCGGGACCGCGACGTCCGGCACCCTGCGCATCAAGGGCGGGTTCTTCACCAGCGACTCGGCCGAGATCAACAGCCCGTCCAACGTCCGCCTCGGCAGCGTTGAGCTCAACGCGGACTTCGCGCTCTGGCTGATCGACTCGACGGCGGACGTGTCCATCACGGCCAGCACCGTCACCATCGATGGCGTCGCCCGCACGGTCGTCACGGTGCGGGTCCTCGGCACCGCCACCAACGCGCAGCGGTCGACGACCCCGGCGACGATGACCTGGAACCCGTCGACCTCCGTGCTCGACCTGGCGGGCAACGCCACCAGCAGCGCCGACGTCAACGAGTCCGGTCCTGAGGACGTGGACTTCTGATGCCCGTCGATCACACCGTGACCTCGCGGACAGCCACCGTCGCCACGATGCTGCTCGTGCTCGTCCAGCTGCTCCACCTCATCAGCGGCGACCATGCCCCGTACGTCAGCGTCCTGCTGATCGTCCTCGTCGGCGCGACGACCGCGGCCTGGATGGAGCTCCGCCGGGGCAACAGCGTCGAGGCCCGTCTGGCCGCAGGCTTCCTCGCCGTGCTGAGCGGCGGGGGCATGCTCCTCAGCATGACCGTGGGCCTGCCCGGCCAGACCGCCCGCCCGCCGACCCTCGCCACGGGAGCGACCCTGGCCCTGTCGGTGGTCGTCCTCGTGCTGCTCGTGGCGGATCACTCCGGACGGTCGCCCGGACGCCGCCGGTCGGTTCAGGCCGTCCAGCCCCGGAACAAGTCGCCGTATGCTTCCTGAGATGCCCCACCACGTGTTGCTCGTCGAGGACGACGACCAGATCGCCGCGCCCCTCGTCCGCATGCTCGAGCGGGAAGGTTACGGCGTCGAGCGCGTCGCGGCAGGCGTCCCGGCCATCGAGCGCGTCGCCGCATCCGGCATCGACCTCGTGCTGCTCGACCTCGGCCTCCCGGACGTCGACGGGCTGGAGGTCTGCCGCCGGATCCGGGCCAACGGCTACATCGGCGGCGTGCTGATCCTGACCGCTCGCGGTGGCGAGCTGGATCGCGTCGTCGGTCTGGACGTCGGCGCCGACGACTACATCGCGAAGCCGTTCGGCCTGGCCGAGCTGATGGCCCGCGCCCGGGCGTTGCTGCGTCGCACCACCGCCGCTGCGGCGGCCGCCGGCGCGCCTACGCCCGAGGGATCCGCCCCCGGAGACGTCAAGTACGGGCGGCGCAGCGATGACCGACCTGCCGACCCCGCAGCCCCGCCCGCGCCCCCGTTCGGTCGGCGCCGCAGCGACCGAACCAGCGGATCCGCGGCCGATCGGGTGCCGGAGAAGGCTCTGCGGATCGAGGCCGAGGCCCGCCGCGTGTGGGTCGGCGCGGAAGAACTGACCGTCACCGCCAAGGAGTTCGACGTCCTGGCGCTGCTCCTCTCCACCCCGGGCGCAGTCTTCACCCGCGAGCGGGTCATGGACGAGGTCTGGGACGAGAACTGGTTCGGCTCCACCAAGACGCTCGACACCACGATCGGTCGCCTGCGGCAGAAGCTCGAGGACAGCGGAACGACCTCGCGGATCGTGACGGTGCGCGGCGTCGGGTTCAGGCTCGAGAGCCGCCCGGATGCGTGAACGCCTGGTGGTGACGATGGTGGCGATGACCGTCGGCGTCATCGTCCTCTTCGGCGCCGCGCATGCCTACTCCACCGCGGACCTCGTCCACGACGAGGAGCTGACGGCCGTCGCCGACTCGGCCGATCTCATCGCGTCCGCGGTCGCCGCCCTGGGCGACGCCCCGGTCACGGAGTCGTTCCTGTCGGAGCTCACCCGGGCCGACCAGACCATCACCTGGGTGGCCGGCGACGGCACCACCGTCAGCACGCGCGCCGCGGCCCGCGACACCGACGACATCTCCGCGTCCCGGCCGGTGGCCGGCAGCGCCGGTGGACGGGTCATCCTGACGCAAGCAGCCTCGGTCAGCTCCGATCGCGTGTCGGCAGAGCTCCTGCCGCTCGTGCTGGTGGCCCTCGCGCTGTCGATCCTCGCCGCCGTGATCGGCTGGCTGCTGGCACAGCGTTTCGCACGTCCGTTCCACCAGCTCGCCGCCGATGCGACGCGCATCGGCGACGGACACTTCGACGTCGACGTCCATCACTCCTCCATCCGTGAGGCCGCGGAGCTCGGCAACGCGTTGCGCAGGGCCGCCGGTCAGCTGGACGCCCTCGTCCGCCGGGAGCGGGAGCTGGCCGTCGTCGCGTCCCACGAGCTCCGTACTCCCATCACGGCGCTGCGGCTGTCGCTCGAGGACCTGACGATGTGGCCGCAGACGCCTGCCGACGTCGCGGAAGAGCTGCACCACAGCCTCGCAGAGGTCGACCGCCTCAGTGGCGTCGTGACGACGCTGCTGGAACGTGGCGACGGAAAGCATCTCGGTGAGGCGGTGGACATCGACCTCCGCGAGATCGCGACTGATGCCGCCGAGCGGTGGGACGCACGGGCCCGGGCCTACGGTCGTCGGGTCGTGCTCGGCCGGTTCGAGCCCGCGCTGGTGAGGGCGGTCCCCGCGCCGGTCGAGCACGTCGTCGACATCCTGATCGAGAATGCCCTGGTCCACGGCGTCGGCACGGTCACGGTCGGGACCCAGGCCGTCGACAACAACTTGCGGTTCCAGGTCGACGACGAGGGCGCGCGCGTCATCGACCCGGGTGTCGTGCACATCTCTCCGGCGGGGCCGGGGGCCAGCCTCACCGATGCCGCAACCAAGGCCGGCTCGCTGGGGGGCTTCGTCATGGTCAACGACACCCCCACGACCCGGATCGCCCTGGTGCTCCCCCGCCCCGACAGCGACTGACGCCCGGCTCGCTCGGTTCAGTCCGCCAGCACCCGGCGTCCGACCATCTCGATGGTCGCCTCGGGGGTCAAGGGGTGGAACGGTCCGCCGCGCACGTCGCGGTAGGCCCGTTCCAAGGGTGAGCTGCGGAAGAACCCTGGCCCGCCGGCCACCTCCAGCGCGATGTCGACGACCGTGCGGGCCTCGACGACGGCGTGACGCTTGGCGGTCATGACGGTCTCCAGGACGGCGTGGTCGGGCGCCGGGTCGGTGCCGATCTCGGCCACTGCCGACAGCAGCGCCCACTCGGCCACCCGCAAGCGGGTCCGCATGTCGCCGATCTGGCGGACCGCAGCGGCGGAGGGCTCGTGCCGTCCCTGGGTGAGCCGGACCGCCTCGCGGAAGGCGCCCTTCGCGACACCGAGGTAGGCGGCACCGGCCAACGGCGCGAAGTGGATCGCTGCCACGAGGAGTGGTCCGCTGAGGGAGCCGTAGGGACGGGTGCCGACGATCTTCCCGGCCGGGACGAACACCCGCTCCATCACGACGTCGTGGCTCGCCGTGCCCCGCATGCCGAGCGTGTCCCACGTCGCGACGACGCTGACGCCCTCGGCCGACATCGGCACGCCTGCGTGAAGCACCACCGCATCGGGGCCGGGCTCCCCGAGCACGGCGCAGGTCGAGATCACGTCGGCGACGGGCGCCTGGGTGCAGAACACCTTGCGCCCGTCGAAGAGGTAGCCGCCCTCGACCTCGGTCGCCACGGTGGTGGGTGCGATCCAGTCCGATCCGCCGCTGGTGGCCATCACGAGCCGGTCATGGGCGACCTTGGACAGCACCCCCTCGGCGTCGGGCGCGCCGCGACGCAGGCGCCAGCACTGGACGAACGTCAGGTACAGGTGCATCGTCGAGGCGAGCCCTGCCGCCCCGGACCAGCTGCCCAGCTCCTGCTGGGCCAGCACCATCTGGCGGATCGTCGCGCCGCGGCCGCCCAGCTCCACCGGGACAGGGAGGCTCAGGTAGCCGGATTCGTGCATCGCGTCGTAGGCCTCGGTCACGAACGTCGCATCGACGTCGTGGGCGCGATCGTGGGGGGCGGCCTTGCGTCCGACCCGGGTGGCCAGTGCGAGGACGTCTTCGTCAGTGAGGGTGCGGGCCGTCGTGGCGGCTCCGTCGCGGTTCGTGTCAGTAGTGGTCATTCCCGCAGCGTGCGCCGCCCGCGCAGTGCTGCCTAGTTCACAAACTGAACCTCGGGGAGCATCATCGAGAGATGTCCCGCTACGGGCAGTACTGCCCCATCACACGATCGCTGGAGATCCTCGGCGACCGTTGGACGCTGCTGGTCGTGCGCGACCTGCTCGTGGGGGCCTCGCGGTTCAACGAGCTCGCCCGCGGGCTGCCGGGCATGTCGAGGGCGCTGCTGTCGAAGCGGCTGGGCCAGCTCGAGCGCGCCGGCCTGCTGGTCCACGACGACACGGGCTACCACCCCACCGCGGCGTGCGAGGAGCTGCGGCCGATCATCTTCGGGCTGGCCGAGTGGGGCGCCCGCTGGGCGTTCGGCGAACCGCGCTCGGACGAGCTCGACCCGACGGTCCTGATGTGGTGGATCCGCGGCGGCATCGATCCCGCGCCGTTCGACCGGCGGGTCGTCATGCACGTGCTGCTGCCCGCCGGGCGACGCACCCGCTACTGGTTCGTCATCGACCAGCACGACGTGTCGCTGTGCTTCACCGATCCCGGGTACGAGATCGACATCCTGGTGCAGGCGCCTCTCGGCGTGCTCTACCAGGTGTGGGAGGGCGTCATCGAGCTGCGCGCCGCCGTGCGCGACGGCCTGGTGCATCTGTCGGGCCGGCGCGATGCCCTGCTCGTCTTTCCTGAGGCGCTGCGGTTCTCGCCCGTGGCACCGCTCGTACGCCGTGCTCGCGACAGCGTCAGGTGAGGCTCTCGGCGTCGTGACCCAGGGGCTTCTCGCCCTCACCCTGCTCGATCGAGCTGGTCTCGGCCCGTGAACCCCCCGGCGCCATCAGCTCGGTGATCCCGCGAGTCAGGTCCGCACCGAGCTGCCCCCAGCCGTCCTTGTAGCCATAGACCTCACGCAGCGACCGGGCCTCGTAGTCGCCGCACAGGATGTCGATGTCGTCAGTGGTGATCAGGCCCGGATGCGCGACCCCGACCGCCTCGGAGACCTTGACCAGCTCCTTGCGCAGGGTGCGGATGTACTGCCCGCACCGCACCGCCTTCGAGGTCGGGTCGAGACCGTGCGCCAGCCACGGATCCTGGGTGGCGACGCCCGTCGGGCACTTGTCGGTGTGGCACTTCTGCGACTGGATGCAGCCGATCGACAGCATCGCCTCGCGCGCGACGCTGACCATGTCGGCTCCCAGCGCGAAGGCAACGACGGCGTTGTCGGGCAGGCCGAGCTTGCCCGATCCGATGAAGGTCACGTCGTCGGTGAGGCCCGCCTCGGCGAAGGTGCCGTAGACCCGGGAGAACGCCATGCGGAACGGCAGGGCGATCGAGTCGGCGAAGATCCGCGGGGAGGCGCCGGTGCCGCCCTCCCCGCCGTCGACCGTCACGAAGTCGACCCCGCGGTCCTCCTGCGCCATGCGCCGGGTGAGCTCGTCCCAGAAGCCCATCTCGCCGACCGCGCTCTTGATGCCGACCGGGAGGCCGGTCTCGCCGGCGATCAGCTCCACGAAGTCGAGCAGGCTGTCGACGTCGGTGAACGCGGTGTGGCGCGACGGGCTCGCGCAGTCCTGCCCCATCGGGATGCCCCGGATCTCACTGATCTCCCGGCTCACCTTGGCCGCGGGCAGGAGCCCACCGAGACCTGGCTTGGCTCCCTGCGAGAGCTTGATCTCGATCGCCCGGACGGGCGCGGACTCCACGACGTCCTTGAGCCGTTCGATCGAGAACGTGCCGTCGGGGTTGCGGCAGCCGAAGTACGCCGTGCCGATCTGGAGCATCACGTCACCGCCCTGGCGGTGGTGCGACGAGAGGCCTCCTTCACCGGTGTTCTGCAGGCAGCCCGCGAGCTTGGCTCCTCGGTTCAGTGCCTGGATCGCGTTGCCCGACATCGAGCCGAAGCTCATCCCGGAGATGTTGACCACCGACTCGGGACGGAAGGCCTTCGCGCGGCCGCGCGGGCCGCCGAGCACCTTGGCACTGGGCAGGCCCACCTGCTCGGCGTGGTCGTGCGGCAGGGAGTCCGCGAACGTCCGGTGCTTGATGATCGCGTAGCCCGGCAGGTGCTCGATGTCGTTGTCGGTGCCGAAACCGGAGTAGTTGTTCTCCTGCTTGGACGACGCGTAGATCCACGAGCGCTGGTCACGGCTGAACGGCCGCTCCTCGTCGTTGCTGGTGACGATGTACTGACGCAGCTCGGGCCCGATGGTCTCCAGCAGGTAGCGCGCGTGCGCGACCACCGGGTAGTTGCGCATCAGCGCGTGCTTCTTCTGCATCAGGTCGCGCGCCGCGACCGCACCGACCGCCACCCCTACGCCACCGACGATCCGCGCGAGCCTCATGTCCAAGTCCTACCCCTCGCCCGAGACGTTGTCCAACGCAGGAGCCGACTCAGCCCAGCCGCTTTCGAAGACACACCGCGGTGTCGTCCTCGACCCAGCGCCCGAAGCGCTCCATGGGGACGAAACCGGCCGCGCGATAGAACCTCAGAGCCTCGGGCTGGGGGTCACCCGCACGCAGCACGATCTCGTGCAGCCCGGCAGCCAGCGCATGAGTCTCGACCTCGGAGAGCAAGGCCTGCACGACGCCGCGCCGACGATGGGTCGGGTCCACGTACATGACGTCGAGCTCGGCCCGCCCTTCCCCTTCGAGCGGGGTCAGGCCGATGCTCCCCACGGGTTCGCGGTCGTCCATGGCCACCCAGAACCCGCCGGTCGGGGCGACGAAGGCGCCGGGATCGGCGGCCAGACGTCGATCGATGCCGGCATCCCGATCGATCAGTCGTCGCCGAGCACGCGCGCGTGCAGGGCGCCGGCGATGGCGGCACCCACGACCGGGGCCAGGATGAAGGCCCACACCTGGAGCAGGGCATCGCCGCCTGCGAACCACGCCACGCCCAGCGATCGGGCGGGGTTCACCGAGGTGTTGCTGACCGGGATGCTGACGAGGTGGATCAGCGTCAGCGCCAGTCCGATGGCCAGGCCCGAGAACCCCACCGCGGCCCGCTTGGCCGACGCCCCGAGGATGACGAACA
>JAOPWZ010000005.1 GCA_025965435.1 Aeromicrobium sp. | reverse complement strand
CGTACTTGGGCTGCTCGACCTTGACCTCGCTGACGACGGACGACTTGCGCAGCTTGTCGAGCAGGCCCTTGCCCTTCTGACCGCCGCTGTGCACCAGCACGACGGCGATGTCGGGCGAGGGCTCGGCCACGTAGCTGAGCAGCTCGGCCTGGGCGACGTCCGGGAGGTCCTGCAGCTCGGTGAGGACCAGTGCGGTCGCATCGCTGAACAGGGACGGACTGGTCAGCCCGGCGAGCTCGCCGGGCTGCAGACCGGACGCGGTCGTGCTGGCGATCTCGCACTCCGGCTGCTCGGCCGTCACGACCTTGACAGCCTTGGCCCGCATGCGGTCGGCCAGGAACTCGGCATTACCGGTGATGAGCAGGATCTTGCCGAATGCCGAGGCCACGAGACCACTCTAGTTGGGGGTCACGTCAGTCACGACTGACCACGCGCAGGTGGTCGTCGTCGACGACGACCGCGATGTCGCCGTCGGTGTCGGTGCGCCAGATCTTGGTGCCCTCCTCGTGCAGCAGGGACAGCAGCGAGGCGGTGGGATGCCCGTAGTCGTTGTCGGCGCCGACGCTGATCGTCGCGAGAGCCGCGCCGGCCGCCTCGACGAACCGGGCCTCCTGGTCCGCGCTGCCGTGGTGCGGCACCTTCAGCACGTCGGCGTCCAGGTCGGCCCCGCTGCGCAGCACCCGCTGCTGCACGTCAGTCCCGACGTCGCCGGTCAGCAGGATGCGGACGCCCCGAACGGTGGCCCGCAGGACGACGCTGTCGGCGTTGGGATCCTCCGTCGGCTGCTCGCCGGCCGGGGGCCACAGCACCTGCGCCGACACCGCGCCCAGAACGAACGACTCCCCCGCCGCGGCGACGTGTCGCGGGACGTCGGGGATCGCGGGACCGCCGGAGGTGCCGACGACGACCTGGTCGACCCGCCGCCCGTCGACGACTCCTCGCCAGCCGTCGACGTGATCGGCGTGGCTGTGGGTCAGGACGAGCAGGCGCACGGTGTGGATGCCGAGCGACGTCAGGCAGCGATCGACCGGCGCGTCGTGCTCCCCCACGTCCACGACGATCGCCTCGCCCGGCGCGACCGGCAGCACCGTGGCGTCGCCCTGCCCCACGTCGCAGCTCACCATGACCCAGTCCGGCGGGGGCCAGCCGGTCTCCGGCGGCCGCCACACCCCGATCAGCAGACCCAGCCCCAGCCCGGCGAACAGCACCGGGTGCGACGACAGCCGGATCACCGCCCCCGCGACCAGCGGCACGATGACGAGCAGCAGCTGCCACGGTGCGTGCCACTCGAGCGAGGCGGCGTCGAGACCCGCAGCGGTGTGGCCGACCGTCAGGATCCAGCTCGCGCTGGCGCCGGCGAGGACCCCGCACAGCTGGCCGAGCGGCCCCCACACCAGGGCCAGCAGCCCACCGACCAGGCCTGCGACGGTCGCCGGGGCGACCGCCGGGGCGGCGAGCAGGTTGGCCAGCACCGCGACGAGCGAGATCTCGCCCGACAGGGCGGCAATGGCCGGCGTGCACGCGAGCTGCGCCGCCACCGGGACGGCGATCGCGAGCGCGCACCACCTGGGCATCCAGGACTCGAGCCGGCGCGCCAGCACCGGCGCCAGCACGAGGATGCCCGCCGTCGCACTGACCGACAGGATGAAGCCGGGCGACCGGGACAGCCACGGATCGAGGAAGAGCAGGCCGAGCACCGCCCAGCAGAGCGCTCGCAGGCCGCCCCGGGACCCGAAGCCCAGCGCGGCGATGCCGACGGCCCCCATCGCCGCGGCCCGCACGACGCTCGGCTCGGGCCGGGCGAGCAGGACGAACGCCAGGATCGACAGCAGCCCGACGACCCACAGCCCGCGTCGCGCTCCGGCCGACCGGGCCACGGCCATCGTCACCGCGAGCACGATCGTCAGGTTGGTGCCCGACACCGCCATGAGGTGCGTCAGGCCGCTGCGCCGGAAGTCCTCCTCGACCTCGTCGCTGACCCGGCTGTCGTCACCGTCGACGAGGGCCGGCACGAGCGCCCGCGGCTCGTCCGGCTGCCGGGCCACGGATCGACGGACGCCCTCCCGCACGTGCTCGGACCCCTCCCACCACCACGCGGCCTCCGTGGAACGCCCGCGCCGGACGACGTCGATGACGGCGCTCGCGGCCGAGTCGTCCGACGGGCCGAGCCGACCCTGCAGCGTGAGCCGGCGTCCGACCACCAGGTCGTCGGCCCGGCCGTCGATGAAGGCCGTGACGTCGTCGCGGAGCCGGACATCGAGGTCGCCCGCGACGACGCGCCGCGCCACGACCTGCACCACGGTCGACTCGTGACCGCGCTGGGTGAAGAAGCGGGCGTCACGGCTGACGTGGGCATCGAGCATCACCAGCCGTCGGTGCTGGGCCAGGTCGGTGAGCGGCGAGTGCTCGACCGTCGCGAGCCGCCACGCGCACGAGGCCGCGATCGCCGCGGCGCACACGCACACCAGCAACAACGGTCGGGCCCACGGCCGGCGCCACACGCACGCTGCGACGACGATCGACCCGGCCGCCACGGCGACCGCCACGGCCGACCCCGCTGTGACCAGCCAGGCGGCCAGGCCCCAGGCGACGACCGCGGCGGGAGCCAGGCGCCGGTCGTGGCTCACACCACGACGAGGTCGCGGAGCTCGGCGAGCGTCGCCTCGCCGATGCCCTTGACGTCGAGCAGGTCGTCGACGCTGTCGAACCGGCCATTCGTGTCGCGCCAGCCCAGGATGGCCCGGGCCGTCACCGGCCCGACGCCCGGCAGCGTGTCGAGCTGCTCGGCGGTCGCGGTGTTGAGGTTGATCCTCGTGCCGGCGGGCGGGGCGCCACCGGACGCCTCTGCCCCGCCGGATGCCGCGCCGGTGCCCTCGACCGGTGCGATGCCGACCAGGATCTGCTCACCGTCGGTGAGCTCACGCGCCATGTTGAGCGAGGTGGTGTCGACCCGGCCCTTGAGCCCTCCGGCCTGCTCGATCGCCTGGTACACCCGTGACCCCTTGGGGACCGTCACGATGCCGGGTTGTCGTACCTTGCCGACGACGTCGACGACCACGATGCCGCCGGCCGGCTCGGCACCGGTGGGCGGCTTCGTCGTCGCGGCGAAGGCCAACGGTGCGACGGGCTCGCTGGTGCGGGGTCGTCCGGCGAGCAGCCACCACACCAGCAGCACCGAGGCGGCGACGGCCAGGGCGGCGAGCACCCGGACGTGCGGGGTCTCGACCCGTCGGCGCACGGGCGGCGCCACGTCTTCGGCGACCGCCGCAGGCAGCTCGGCATCGAAGGACGCGGCGAGCTGGGCGAGCCGGCGCCGCGCGATGTCGGCCCGCGTCTCGTCGGGCGGATCGGTGCGGATGTGTCTCACCCGTCGACCGTAGGCACGGCGGACCTCGCCCGCGGCCGGCTCGACCCGGGCCTGTGGACGACGGGCGACGGTCTCGTCAGCGGTGGACAACCCGTCCACGCCGTGCGGGCGTCAGCGCGGCGTGATGGTGACCGCGACCATGCCCGGGCCGACGTGGGCGCCGATCGCGGCACCGACCTCGTCGACGGGGATGGAGTCCCGCCCGAGCGCCGCCGCGAGCCGTTCGGCCACCGCGGCAGCCGTCGCGGCCCCCGCGAGGTGCTGCACGCCGATGTCGAACCCGTCCTCGCACGACTCGCAGTGCTCGAGCGCGAGCGTCTCCAGGCGGGCCAGGGCCTTGGCCTTGGTGCGGACGCGCTCGAGCGGGACGACGAGACCGTCGGTGATCGTGAGGATGGGCTTGACCGCGAGCGCCGAGCCGATCAACGCGGCGGCGGAGCCGACCCGGCCGCCCCGCTTCAGGTACTCCAGCGTGTCGACGTACAGCAGCGCCGTCGAGCGCTCCCCCGCACGGCGCGCGGCATCCGCGATCCCGGCGGCGTCCTCGCCGGCGTCGCGCGCCTGCGCCGCACGCCCGGCCGCGAATCCTGTGGCGATGCCGACCTGCGTCGAGTCGATGCACGTCACGGGCACCGAGGACTGCTTGGACGCCAGCACCGCGGAGTCGAGCGTCCCAGACATCCGCGAGCTCAGGTGCACCGAGATGATCGCGTCGGCCCCCTCGGCGGCGAGCCGCTCGTAGACCGCGAGGAAGTCGTCGGGCGTCGGGCGCGACGTGCTGACCGGCACGAAGGCCGAGAGCGCCTCGGCGATCATGTCGGCCGTGACGTCCTGCCCCTCCGTGAACACGTCGGCGCCGATGATGACCTGCAGCGGCACGACCGTGATGCCCTCACGCTTCGCGTCCTCGACGGACAACGACGACGTCGAGTCGGTGACGATCGCGACGTGGGACATGGACGAATGGTAGCGGCAACCGCGACTCAAACGACGATGCTGACGAGCTTCGGGGCGCGGACGATGACCTTGCGGATCTCGCGGCCGTCGATCGACTTGACGACGTTGGGCTCGGCCAGTGCCAGCGCGGTCAGCTCGTCGTCGGAGACGTCGGGGCTCACCTCGATCTTGCCGCGCACCTTGCCGAGCACCTGGATGACACAGGTGACCGACGCTGCCGCCAGGTGGGCCGGGTCGACGACGGGGTACGGCTCGCGGATCAGCGACTGCTCGTGCCCCAGCCGCGACCACAGCTCCTCGGCCAGGTGCGGTGCCAGCGGGGCCAGCATGAGCACCAGCGGCTCGACGGCCGCCCGGCTGCTGACGCCCACCTTGGTGAGGTGGTTGGTCAGCTCGATGAGCTTGGCGATCGCGGTGTTGAAGCGCATGTGCTGCATGTCGACGCGGACGCCGTCGATCGTCGTGTGCAGCACGTGCAGCGTGCCGGCGTCGAGCTCGGCGTCGTCGACACGGAGGTCGCCGGTGTCCTCGTCCACCAGCAGTCGCCACACGCGCTGCAGGAACCGCTGCGATCCGACGACGGCCCGGGTCTCCCAGGGGCGTGACACGTCGAGCGGGCCCATCGACATCTCGTAGACGCGGAACGTGTCGGCTCCGTACGCCTCGTACATGTCGTCGGGGGTGACGACGTTCTTCAGGCTCTTGCCCATCTTCCCGTACTCGCGGGTGACCGGCTTGTCGTGGTGCCAGTAGCCGCCGTCGCGCTCCTCGACCTCGTCGGCCGGGACGTACACCTCGCGCTCGTCCCGGTACGCGTACGCCTGGATGTAGCCCTGGTTGAACAGGCGGTGGAACGGCTCCTCGCTCGAGACGTGGCCGAGGTCGAACAGCACCTTGTGCCAGAACCGGGCGTAGAGCAGGTGCAGGACCGCGTGCTCGACCCCGCCGACGTACAGGTCGACGCCGCCGGTGCCTCCCGGGCTGCGCGGGCCGAGCCAGTACCGCTCGTTCTCGGGGTCACTGACGGCCTCGGTGTTGTGCGGATCGGTGTAGCGCAGCTCGTACCAGGACGAGCCGGCCCAGTTGGGCATCGTGTTGGTCTCGCGGCGGTACCGCCGCGGCCCGTTGCCGAGGTCGAGCGTGACGTGGACCCAGTCGTCGGCGCGCGCCAGCGGCGGCTCCGGGGTGCTGTCGGCGTCGTCGGGCTCGTACGTCTTGGGCGAGTAGTCGGGGACGTCCGGCAGCTCGACCGGCAGCAGGTGGTCGGGCACGGCGATCGGCTGGTCCGACTCGTCGTAGACGATCGGGAACGGCTCGCCCCAGTAGCGCTGACGGCTGAACAGCCAGTCGCGCAGGCGGTAGGTCGTCGTGCCCTCACCGGCCCCGTGCTGCTGCAGCCACTCGATCACGGCCGTCTTGGCGGCGTCGACGGCCAGCCCGTTGATGTCCAGGTCGCCGTGGGCGGAGTTCACGGCCGGGCCCTCGCCGGGGTACGCGCCCTCGACGCCCTCGGGCGCCTCGACGGTGCGGATGATCGGCAGTCCGTACGCCTCGGCGAACTCCCAGTCGCGCTGGTCGCCGCCGGGGACGGCCATGATGGCGCCGGTGCCGTACCCCGTCAGGACGTAGTCGGCGATGAAGACCGGGATCTCCTCGCCGTTGACGGGGTTGATCGCGTACGAGCCGGTGAACACGCCGGTCTTGTCCTTGTGCTCCTGGCGCTCCAGATCGGTCTTCGCCGCCGCCACGGCGCGGTAGGCCGCGACCGCCTCGGCAGGAGTCGGGACGCCGTTGGTCCAGGCGCGCGGCGTGCCCTCGGGCCACTCGTCGGTGACGAGGGCGCTGACGAGCTCGTGCTCGGGGGCCAGCACCGCGTACGTCGCGCCGAACAGGGTGTCGGGACGCGTCGTGAACACGTCGAACGACGCGCCCGCGGTCGGGACGTCGAAGCGGACCCGCGCGCCGTGCGAGCGTCCGATCCAGTTGCGCTGCATGTTCTTGACCGACTCGGGCCAGTCGACGCGCTCGAGGTCGTCGATGAGCCGGTCGGAGTAGGCCGTGATGCGCATCTTCCACTGGCGCAGGTTGCGGGTGAAGACCGGGAAGTTGCCGCGCTCGCTGCGACCCTCGGCCGTCACCTCCTCGTTGGCGAGGACCGTGCCCAGGCCGGGGCACCAGTTGACCGGTGACTCGTCGACGTACGCCAGGCGGCGCGAGTCGATCAGGATGCGTCGCTCGAGCGGGGCCAGGTCGTCCCACGCGGCACCGTCGGGGGCCGTCCGGGCGCCGGACTCGAACTCGGCGCGCAGCTCGCTGATGGGACGCGCCTTCTGCTGGTCCTCGTCGTACCAGGACTCGAAGATCTGCACGAAGATCCACTGCGTCCACCGCACGAAGTCCGGGTCGATGGTCGCGAAGCTGCGGCGCGGGTCGTGCGCCAGGCCGAGGCGACGCAGCTGGCGGCGCATGTTCGTGATGTTGGCGAGGGTGTTGGTGCGGGGGTGCTCGCCGGTCTGCACGGCGTGGATCTCCGCGGGCAGGCCGAAGGCGTCGTAGCCGAGGGCGTGCAGCACGTTGTCGCCCAACATCCGGCGGTAGCGACCGACGACGTCGGTGGCTATGTAGCCCAGCGGGTGGCCGACGTGCAGGCCCGCACCCGACGGGTACGGGAACATGTCCATGATGAAGTACTTGTCACCGGCGACGTCGCCTGCGAGGTCGCCGACGGGATTGGGTGCCTCGAAGCTTCCCTCGGCGTCCCAGCGCTCCTGCCAACGGCTCTCGATCTCACCGGCCAGGGCACTCGTGTAGCGGTACGAGGTGGGTGTCTCTTCAGGCGTGCTCACTACCCGCATGTTACCGGTGGTGCGGCCTACTCCTTCTCGACGGGGACCACCACGGGCCGGACCCGCGCCCACACGACGAACGCGATCGCGACCGCGGCCATGCCCAGACCGCCCCACAGGTTGATGTTCAGCCCGTCGCCACGGGCCAGCTCCTCGTCCGTCGCGTTGAACAGGCCCAGCAGCACCAGGATGACTCCGTAGGCACCGATCAGCCCGCCGATGATGATCCGGATGTCGAACAGGCCCGCCTTCTGGCGGGGCGCCTTGCCGGTTTCTTCGTTCGTGCGCTCACTCATGCCGCTCTCCTATCGGAACATCAGGTTGAGGACGATGACGATCACGAGGCCGATGCCTGCGAGCTTCGTCGGCGACTGGTACCACGGGAGCGCGGCCGCGTCCGGATCGACCAGCGACTCCTTGGGGGTCAACGAGTAGACGAGCCCCTCGAGCTCCTTGGGGTCCCTCGGCTTCGTCATGAACGTCACGATGATGCTGACGGTGATGTCGACGACGAACGCAGCGCCCGCCGCGGCGAAGCTCGCGCCCTGACCGGACAGCGGGATGAGGCCGGTGCTGGCACCGCCGAAGGCGTCCTCGCTCAGGAAGGCGACGGCGACCGCCGCCGCGGTGCCCGACACCAGGCCCGTCCAGCCGGCCGTCGCGGTCATCCGCTTCCAGAACATGCCGAGGATGAACGTCGCGAACAGCGGAGCGTTGAAGAAGCCGAAGAGCGTCTGCAGGTAGTTCATGAGGTTGTCGTAGTTGGACGCGAACCAGGCGGTGCCGATGGCGATGACGGTCGCGGCAACCGTCGCGATGCGCCCCACGAACGTGTAGTACCCGTCGGGCTTGTCCTTCTTGACGTACTGCTGCCACAGGTCGTACGAGAACACCGTGTTGAACGCCGAGATGTTGGCGGCCATGCCGGCCATGAACGAGGCCAGCAGGCCGGCGATCGCGACGCCGAGCATGCCGTTGGGCAGCAGGTCACGCATCAGCAGCAGGATCGCGTCGTTGTACGTCGCACCGCCGGAGTCGCCCTCACCCGACTTGAGGTTCGCGATCTCGGGAATGATGATCGCCGCCGCCATGCCCGGGATGATCACGATGAACGGGATGAACATCTTCGGGAACGCACCGATGATCGGGGCCCGTCGGGCCGACGACAGCGAGTCGGACGCCATCGCGCGCTGCACCTCGACGAAGTTGGTCGTCCAGTAGCCGAACGACAGCACGAAGCCGAGGCCGAACACGATGCCGACCGTCGACCAGAACGGGTCGGAGATCCCGGTCAGGTCGGTGCCCGGCCAGGACGACAGCTGCTCGGGACCGGGCTGCACCTTCTCCTTGATGCCCTCCCAGCCGCCGACCTTGTGCAGCGCGACGACCGTCAGTGGCGTCAGGGCCGCGACGATGACGAAGAACTGCAGGACCTCGTTGTAGATCGCGGCCGAGAGTCCGCCGAGCGTGATGTAGCTCAGGACGACCACGGCTGCGGCGATCAGGGACACCCACAGCGGCCAGCCGAGCAGGCGGTTGACGATCGTGGCGAGCAGGTAGAGGTTGATGCCCGCGATGAGCAGCTGGGCGATCGAGAAGCTCAGGGCGTTGACGAGGTGCGCGCCCGTGCCGAACCGGCGGCGCATGAACTCGGGGACGCTGCGCACGCCGGAGCCGTAGTAGAACGGCATCATCACGATGCCGAGGAACAGCATCGCCGGCACCGCGCCGATCCAGAAGTAGTGGAACGTCGCGGCGCCGAACTCGGCCCCGTTGGCCGACATGCCCATGATCTCGACGGCACCGAGGTTGGCCGAGATGAACGCCAGTCCGGTCACCCACGCCGGGAGCGACCGCCCGGACAGGAAGAAGTCGAGGCTCGACGACACCTGTCGCCGGGCCATGACCCCGATCCCGATGACGACCGCGAAGTACATCGCGATGATCGCGTAGTCGAAGAAGTTGGCATTGAGCCGGAACGTGTCGTCGGCAGCCTGGAGCATTCGGATCCCTCATTCCACGACGGGCCGACCCCCCGGCCGGCCCCATCGGGGGACGTTACTCCCGCGGGGTCACGAGCGCATGTCCGGCACTCCGGCGGCCTCCATGGAGGCTCCCGCCTTGCGCAGCAGCGCCGCCAGCTGATCACGCTCCCGCGCCGTGTTCTTCTGCCTGCTGTTCGTTGCCGCCTATCGGCTGCCGGGCGGCCTCGCCTCGACCATGACCGCGATGTCGCCCCTGGCGGTCATGGTCATCGCCGCCGTGGTGATCCGGGAGCGGGCGACCGTGGTGGGCGTGGCCGGCGGGGTCGTCGGGGTCCTCGGCGTGGGGCTGCTGGTCGTGCGGTCCGGCGTCGCCGTCGACCCCGTCGGTGTCCTGGCGGCGACCGGGGCCGTCGCGGTGTCCGCCACCGGCTTCGTCCTCATGAAGCGGTGGGAGCGCCCGACCGACCTGCTGACCCTGAC
>JAOPWZ010000140.1 GCA_025965435.1 Aeromicrobium sp. | reverse complement strand
CGGCCAGTTCGCTCCCGGCGAACTGATCTGGGGAACGTTGACGGTGGCTGAGCGCGTTCAACTGGTGGATGGTGCTCCGTGTACCGTTCGAGTTCCGACCAGCACCCGAGGAGGAGTGGACCCGCTCCACGCCGCACATGAACTTCAAACGCCTTCTCAAGGGCCCCTGGCTCTGGATCGTGCTGATCACGATCCTCGTGATCTCGATCGTCTCGGTCTCCTCCTCGGCCGACGGCTACAAGCAGATCAAGACGGCCACGATGGTGACGTACCTCGAGACCGGCAAGGTCAAGGACGTGAAGTTCGTCGACGGCGACCAGCAGATCCAGGCGACGCTCAACGACGACACCAAGGTCAAGACGAAGTACCTCGGTGACCAGGGCGCACGCCTCGTCCAGCAGGCCGAGGCCGCCGTCGCCGAGAAGAAGCTCAAGACGTTCGACGTCGAGGTCCCCAAGACGAACCCGTTCGTCTCGCTGCTGATCGCCATCGTGCCCTTCCTGCTGATCTTCGGCCTGATCATCTTCATGATGAACAACGCCGCCGGTGGCGGCGGACGCGTCATGCAGTTCGCCAAGTCCAAGGCCAAGCTGATGAGCAAGGACACGCCCAAGACGACGTTCGCCGACGTCGCGGGCTGCGACGAGGCCATCGAGGAGCTCGGCGAGATCAAGGAGTTCCTCCAGGAGCCGGCCAAGTTCCAGGCCGTCGGCGCCAAGATCCCCAAGGGCGTCCTGCTCTACGGCCCTCCCGGCACCGGCAAGACGCTGCTGGCCCGCGCCGTCGCGGGAGAGGCGGGCGTCCCGTTCTACTCGATCTCCGGATCGGACTTCGTCGAGATGTTCGTCGGTGTCGGCGCGAGCCGCGTGCGCGACCTGTTCGAGCAGGCCAAGGAGAACGCTCCGGCCATCGTGTTCATCGACGAGATCGACGCCGTCGGACGCCACCGCGGCACCGGCATGGGCGGTGGCCACGACGAGCGCGAGCAGACGCTCAACCAGCTGCTGGTCGAGATGGACGGCTTCGACGTCCGCGGCGGCGTCATCCTGATCGCCGCGACCAACCGTCCCGACGTGCTCGACCCGGCCCTGCTGCGTCCCGGCCGCTTCGACCGCCAGATCGGCGTCGAGGCACCTGACCTCGCCGGCCGCACGCAGATCCTCAAGGTCCACTCACGCGGCAAGCCCATCGGGCCCGGCGTCGACCTCGAGGCCGTCGGCCGGCGCACCCCCGGCTTCTCCGGTGCCGACCTGGCCAACGTGCTCAACGAGGCCGCCCTGCTGACGGCCCGCAACGGCGCCAAGACGATCGACAACGCGGCGCTCGACGAGGCCATCGACCGGGTCATCTCCGGCCCGCAGAAGCGCAGCCGGCTCATGAACGAGAACGAACGACGCATCACGGCGTACCACGAGGGCGGCCACGCCCTGGTCGCCGCGGCGCTGCCGCAGAGCGACCCGGTGCACAAGATCACGATCCTGCCGCGAGGCCGGGCGCTGGGCTACACCATGGTGCTGCCCGACGAGGACAAGTACTCCCAGACGCGTGCCGAGCTGCTCGACAAGCTCGCCTACATGATGGGCGGCCGCGCGGCCGAGGAGCTGGTGTTCCACGACCCGACGACGGGCGCCGGCAACGACATCGAGAAGGCCACCAACCTGGCCCGCGCGATGGTCACGCAGTACGGCATGACCGAGCGGCTCGGAGCAGTACGCCTCGGCGAGAACGAGGGCCAGCCGTTCCTGGGTCGCGACATCGGCCACGCGCGCAACTACTCCGAGAACGTCGCCGCGATCGTCGACGACGAGATCAACAAGCTGATCTCATACGCGCACCAGGAGGCGTTCGACATCCTCCACGAGAACCGTGACGTGCTCGACGCGCTCGTCACCGAGCTGCTCGAGAAGGAGACGCTCGACAAGGCGCAGGTCGCGCAGATCTTCGAGCCGCTGCGCCGGCGCGACATCCGTCCGGCCTGGACGGGCTCCGACACCCGGGTGCCCGACACCCGTCCGCCCGTCGCCCACATCCCGGGCCAGTCCTACAGCGGCAACAACGGCACCAACGGCACGCCGATCGTCGTCGGCCCCGACGCCGGCGTCGACGCACCCCCGCCGGCCGGTGGCGACATCCACGGCACCACCGAGCTGCCGTGACGGTCGACCGGCCGCGCGCCGAGGCGGCGATCCGCGAGCTGTTGTTCGCGGTCGGGGAGGATCCCGACCGCGAAGGCCTGCGCGACACCCCTAAACGGGTCGCCAAGTCGTACGAGGAGCTGCTCGCCGGGCTCGACCAGGATCCGGCCGACGTCCTCACCGCGGTCTTCGAGGTCGGTCACGACGAGCTCGTGCTGGTCAAGGACATCGAGATGTGGTCGATGTGCGAGCACCACCTGGTGCCGTTCTTCGGCAAGGCGCATGTCGGCTACATCCCCTCCGAGGGAGGCACCGTCACGGGGCTGTCGAAGCTGGCCCGGCTGGTCGACGTCTACGCGCGCCGCCCGCAGGTGCAGGAGCGGCTGACGACTCAGATCGCCGAGGCGCTGGTCGAGCAGCTCAAGCCGCGCGGCGCGATCGTCGTGATCGAGGCGGAGCACCTCTGCATGGCCATGCGCGGGGTCCGCAAGGGCGGCGCGAAGACCGTCACCAGTGCCGTGCGCGGGCAGCTGCGCGATCCCGCCACCCGCGCCGAGGCCATGGGCCTCATCACGGCCCGCTAGACGCCGATGCTTGCCGGCCTCGCTCAGGACCGATGCCTCGTCATGGGGGTCGTCAACGTCACGCCCGACTCGTTCTCCGACGGCGGCAAGTGGCTGGACGCCGCGACGGCGATCCGCCACGGCATCGAGCTCGCGGCCGACGGTGCGGACATCGTCGACGTCGGCGGCGAGTCGACCCGGCCCGGTGCGCTGCGCATCGACGAGGCCGAGGAGGCGCGACGGGTGCTGCCGGTCATCGCCGGGCTCGTGGCCGAGGGCATCTGCGTCTCGGTCGACACCATGCGCGCCGGCACCGCACGCCTGGCGCTGGAGGCCGGCGCGACGATCATCAACGACGTCTCCGGCGGCCGCGCCGATCCCGCCATGACGCGGCTGGCAGCAGAGGTGGGTTCGCCGATCGTCCTGATGCACTGGCGCGAGCACTCCGACACGATGCAGAACCACACCCAGTACGACGATCTCGTGGCCGACATCCGGGCCGAGCTGACGGTGCAGGTCGAGGCCGCGCTGGCCGTCGGCGTCGACCCGGGCGCGATCATCGTCGACCCGGGCCTGGGCTTCTCGAAGACCGGCGCGCAGAACTGGACCGTGCTCGCCCACCTGGACGCCTTCGTCGAGATGGGCTACCCGTTGCTGGTCGCGGCCAGTCGCAAGCGGTTCCTGGGGGAGCTGCTGGCGACCCCGACGGGGTCCGGGCCGGGAGAGCTGCGGCCGGCCGACCGGCGCGACGACGCCACGGCCGCGATCACGGCGCTCGCCGCCTCCGCCGGGGCCTGGTGCATCCGCGTCCACGAGACCGCCGCCTCGGCCGACGCGGTGCGCGTCGCCGCACGGGTGCGGGCCGAGACGCGATGACCAACGACCCGCTCATCGCCCACCGGTCGTTCTACGACGCGGTCGAGTCCGGCGACGTCGATCTGATGGCGTCGCTGTGGGTTGACGATCCCGGCACGTCCTGCGTCCACCCCGGCGCCGTCCCGTTGCGAGGCACGTCGCAGGTGCTGCGCTCGTGGACCGTGCTGATGGCCAACGTCGGCTACATCCAGTTCTTCCTGACCGACATCGACGTCGTGCTGCTGCCGCGAGGTTCGGACGAGCCCGACACGGCCGTCGTGGTGTGCACCGAGAACATCCTGTCGGGCGAGCAGATGGCGTCGCCGGACGCCTTCGCTGGAGGACGGGCTGTCTGCACCAGTATCTTGGTCCGGGTCGGGGGCGGCTGGAAGTTCTGGTCCCGTCACGCGTCGCCGATCGCCGATCTCCCAGGAGAGCACTGACATGACCATTCCCCCAGGCCTGGATCGCATCGATCTGCGTGGCATATCCGCCCACGGGCACCACGGCGTGTTCGCCGAGGAGAAGAAGAATGGGCAAACATTTGTGGTCGATGTCAGCCTGGGTCTCGACCTGGGCCCCGCGGCGCGAGACCATGATCTGACCAAGACCGTCCACTACGGCATCCTCGCCCAGCAGATACACGATGCGATCGTGAACGATCCGGTCGACCTCATCGAGACGGTCGCGCTTCGTATGGTGGACTTGTGTCTAGCCGAGGAGTCGGTCCAATGGGCTAGCGTGACGGTGCACAAGCCGGAAGCGCCCATCGCGGTGACGTTCGAAGACGTCGCCGTCACGATAGAGCGGAGCAAACAGTGACCGAAGCGCCCACCCCGTACGTCTTGGACGCCGACACGATGACCGGCGGCATGCGTCCCATTCGCCAGGCCGTCCTGGCGATCGGTTCGAACCTGGGCGATCGCATCGACAAGCTGCAGGGCGGTGTCTCCGCACTGGAGGACACCCCCGAGGTCACGATCGTCTCGATCTCCTCGGTCTACGAGACCGATCCGGTCGGAGGCCCCGACACCTCGGGCAAGTTCCTCAATGCCGTCGTGCTGATCGACACCACCCTGACGGTGCACACGCTCCTCGACCGCGCCCTCGCGATCGAGGACGCCTTCGGCCGTGAGCGCTCCGAGCCCGGTGCCCCCCGCACGCTCGACGTCGACGTCATCGTCGTCGGCAGCCGCGTGGCCGACGACGAACAGCTCGTCCTGCCCCACCCGCGGGCCCACGAGCGGGGCTTCGTGCTCGTGCCGTGGCTCGAGATCGACCCCGAGGGCGAGATCCCGGGCAAGGGCTTCGTCGCCGACCTGATCGCCGGCGTCGACACCAGCGGCATCGTCAAGCGCGAGGACCTCGAGATCATCTTGTGATCTGGCGCCCGTGATGGTCCTGTCATGAAGCTGGCCCGGCCGACCTCGGCACTGCTCGTCGTGTCCCTGATCGCGGCGGGGATCGTGGTCGGGCGCCTGACCCCGCCACTGATCGTCCGGCTCGGCGGCAGCCCGCCCCGGCTCGGCTGGGTCGCTCCGCTGATGCTCCTGGCGGGCGCGGTCGTGGTCGGGATCTTCGCCTGGAACACCTGGCAGAGCCTGCACCGCAAGCACGAGCGGATGACCGCCGACCATGGCATCAAGATGCTGTCGCTGGCCAAGTCGTGCGCCGTCGTGGCGTCGCTCGTCGCCGGCTTCTACGGTGGCTTCGCGCTGGGCTTCGTCGACAACCTCGACTCGATGCTCGGCAAGGAACGGTTCGTCCGCGGCCTGACGGCGGCGGTGGCCAGCCTGGTCCTCCTGCTTGCCGCCCTGCTGCTCGAGCGGGCCTGCCGGCTCCCCGAGGACGACGACGAGGACGACGACGGCTCCGGCGGACGCGGCAAGGGCAGCAAGGGCCGCCCCGACCCCACCCCGGCCTGACGCCCGCTGA
>JAOPWZ010000132.1 GCA_025965435.1 Aeromicrobium sp. | reverse complement strand
GACGGCAACCACCGGATGCAGCAGATCGACGTCGAGCGCTCGCAGGAGTTCCGCAAGTGCATCGAATGCTTCCTGTGCCAGGACACCTGCCACGTCATCCGCGACCACGAGGGGAACAAGGCCGTCTTCGTGGGGCCGCGCTTCCTCATCCGGCTGGCCTAGCTGGACATGCACCCACTCGACGTCACCGACCGCCGGAACGCAGCACAGGAGGAGTTCGGCCTGGGCTACTGCAACATCACCAAGTGCTGCAGCGAGGTCTGCCCGGAGGGCATCCACCTCACCGACAACGGCATCATCCCGCTGAAGGAACGGGTGGTGGACCGCAAGTTCGACCCGCTCACCTGGCTGGGCGCCAAGATCGGGCGGCGCCCGAACGGCTGACCGCTACGTTCCCGCAGGCGCCCCGTCGAGGCGAGGGAGCACCGACTCTCCGAAGCTCCGGACCATCTCTCGCCGATGCCGGCCGACAGGGTAGAGAACGATGGTGTCGACACCCGCTGCGCGCATCTCTTCCGCGCGGACCAGACAGGCATCGGCATCCCCGACGAGCGTGTACGCGCGGACCAGACGGTCGCTGACCCGCTTGTTCTGCTCCGTGTCGCCAGGATTGGTGTGCAGGTTGACGTCGTACACCTCGGCCACGCTGCGTGCGTCCTCGACCAGATCGGCCAGTTCGGACGGCAGCGCCTTGTCGTTGTGCAGGATGTCCAACGCCCGGCGTGCTGCAGCCGGAGCACCCTCCACCCGAGCCACCTCCCAGTCGTCGGAGATGGCCAGTCCGCTCAGGGCCAGCACTTCCAGGTCGGCAAGTGACCGACCGGCTGCGCGAGCGCCGACCTCGACCTGCTCGAGCGCCTGGCGGATCAACGCCGGATGCGTTCCCACGCTGAGCAGCACACCGTCGCCGATCTCCCCGGCCAGGCTCAGGGCCCGGGGCCCGCTGGCGGCGACCACGACGGGGACCTCACACCCGACCTTCGCCGTCGCCGTCCGGAAGTTGTCCACGAACTGCCGGAGTTCGTCGACCTTGGCAGGCCGAAGACCGACCGCCTTGACCGCGCTGTACCCGAGCCCGATACCGAAAACAGCGCGTCCGCCGGACAGTTCCTGCACGGTTGCCATGGCACCGGCGACCGCCGACCAGTGTCGCGTCACGGGGTTCGTCACTCCCGTGCCCAGACCGACTCTCGTCGTGACACCGGACAGACTTGCCATGGCCAGGTAAGGATCGGCCCAGCCCAGCCCCGGCGAATCGCCCACCCACAGGCGACCGAAGCCGGCCTCCTCCATCTCGGCCGCCCACGGCAGGGCCTCCTCGACGCGCCCGTCGATGATCTGCATGACGTCGACCGGGACGTGGTGGTTGGACACGGCAGGGATTTCCCTTCGGTTGATGGCGGTACGGAGGGCGACGGCAGTCACCCGAGATAGGCCGAACGCACTGCCTCGTCCTCCTCGTGCTCGGAGAGGAGGCACCGCCCCCCGTGCAGCACGTAGACGGAATCGCACACCTCGAACATCGACCGGACGTTCTGGTCGACCAGCAGGATGCCGAGACGGCCGTCGTCGACCATCCGGGGCAGCGCCTCCAGGAGCACCGAGATCGCCGCAGGCGAGAGTCCGAGACTCATCTCGTCGATCATGAGAATGCGTGGACGCGCCATGAGGCCCCGGCTGATGGCGACGATCTGCTGCTCACCGCCGCTGAGCGTCGCGGCCCGCCGGTCCAGCAGGCGCGTGATCGACGGGAAGACGCTCGCGACGTAGTCGAGATCCGCCTCACCCGACCCACGACCCACGGCGACGGCCCCGATCATGAGGTTCTCCCGGGCCGTCAGGCCGCCGAACAGCCGGCGTCCCTCCGGCACGTGAGCGATGCCCGCCCGGGCCACCTTGTCGGCCCGTGGGGAGAGCTTGCTGCCGGCCAGCGACAGGTCTCCGCTGCGGCGGATCACCCCTGAGACGGCCTTCAGCAGCGTGGTCTTGCCGGCACCGTTACGCCCGCAGAGTCCCACGACGCTGCCCAGCGACACCTCGATGGCCGCGCCGATCAGAACCTTGGCCCGACCGTAGCTGACGTGCAGATCGTCGACCTGCAGCCCGTCACTGAGCGACATGCTTGACCCCCATGAACGCCTCGGTCACGTTGTCCTGCTCCATGACCTCGTCCACGGGGCCCTCGGCGATGGTGCGGCCGAAGTCCAGGACCGTCAGGCGCGTGGCGAGCGACCGGACGAAGCCGATGTGGTGAGCAACCACCACGATGGTCGTGCCGTGCCGCTCGTTGAGTTCTCGGATCAGTTGGCCCAGAGCCGCGATCTCGTACTCCTCCAGTCCGGCGGTGGGCTCGTCGAGGAGCAGGAGACGCGGGAAACTCGCCATCGCCCGGGCCAGGTCCACCAGCTTCTGCTGGGCCAGGCTCAGGTTCGCGGCGACGACGCCGGAATACCGGGCGAGACCGGTCATCTCCATGACCTCGTCGGCACGCTGCCAGGGATCGGTCCGCCCGCCCACTCCGCGACGCTGACGGCGGCCCGCGACCATGGCGCCGACCGCGACGTTCTCCCGCACCGTCAGGTCCATCGCCAGGGCCGGGTGCTGGAAGCTGCGGGCCGTGCTCATCTGCCGCCACGCCTGCGGCGTGGCCCCGACGAATGGCTGACCGGCGAACTCCACCGTTCCACTGTCGATGGTCTGCAGGCCGCTCAGACAGTTCAGCAGGGTCGTCTTCCCCGCTCCGTTGGGCCCGATGACGGCGTGGACGCTGCCCTCGAGCACGGTGATGTCGATGGAGTCCAGGGCGACGACGCCGCCGAAACGGACGCCCAGCTGACGTCCCACCAGGAGCGGCTGTCCGCCCTCGAGAGGCGTATGCCGCCCGGCCACGGGCAGCGGCGCCGAGCCGGGATCAGCCTGAGCGGGAGGTGGTGACACCACGTCCCGCCGCGGGCCATCGGGTGCCTCCTCCGCACGCTCGCGTCCGCGCGACACCACGGCGCCCACGGCCGAGCGGATCGCCTTCACCGCCTCAGGGAAGAGGCCATGAGGCAGGAAGACCAGCATCACCAGGAGGACCACCGAGTAGACGAGCTCTCGGCCACCGGGCGCGTCACCGGAGTAGTTCAGGATGAGCGACAGGAGCAGG